>NZ_VNXE01000065.1:0-105989 GCF_009820115.1 Escherichia sp. HH41S | reverse complement strand
GAGTTGATGAACTCCTGCCATGGAACGTAGTACTCACCAATAAATAAGCGTCAATACGGTGCTCCGTTGACGCTTACCCTTTTGGTCAGGACTTTGTCAGCAATCTGACTGCCTCCTTAGGGGGAGTTTAGTGATAAGAATCAAACACTTTCGTTAATTATGACGTTAAATCATAATCAAACACAATAATATTGTTCAATATCGGTCTGAAAATTTCCTTGATCGCCCCATGCTCCGGGTGAGCAAGGTATCGCTGTCTTGCAGCCTCATCAGCAAATGTCATCATGACACAATGTGTGTAACCGACATTCTTTCCTTCCGGACTGTTGTTTTCCCCCCATTCAACAGAAGCCACTCCCTGAATTCTTACCGGCACTGATAAAAAAGCCTCTCTGACAGAAGCAATTTGCAATGTTGTTGCTTCTGGTGTAAAGCGAATCAACAGAATATGTCTAATCATATTATCTGTATGAACGCATCCCCGTTTACAAAGCTTCCGTTGTTCTGATATCGACGAGTAGTTGCAGCTCTGTATCCGGCCTTATTGCAGTCAGAGCTGCAAACTACTATGAGATTTGCTGACCTGAGCCTTATTCTCCTCATGGACTTTACGTCTAGGAAATTATTCCGTTTGATCAGGTCACAGTCTTACTGTCTTTATCATCTCTCGGATCGCCATAGCAACCTTTCAGCATTCACCCTTTTGTTAAGATGTCATTGTTTATCGGTATCAGCGATTTATATGGTCTGATACTGACGTGATTCTTGTCATATTTAAGTCCGTGAGCGGCTATTGGTCACACCGTTTGCGCCAGCTTGTTTGCCATGGCGACGATTGCCACATTGACCGGACGACGTTTTTTAAGTTCGGTTATCCACGAGCTAGGTTCTTTAGCGACTAATGCCGCTGCCCTTACACCGTGGATAAATAATGCCTGGAGATAAGTGTCGCCACGTTTACTTATCCCCAACAGGTGTACTTTACCTCCGGAACTGGTCTGTTTTGTACCAGACCGACATACGCGGTGTATTCGGATTTAATCCTCCATAGTAGCCACAGCTATCGTCGCAATAAGTGCTTTGAAAAATGCCGGTAACATTGATGGAGATCGGTTCGTGTCACTTTCACAGAACCGTTTTTACATTAACTTTACTGAACTCCATCGGTCAATGGGATTTGCATTTTTCGCTTTTTAAGAAAAGGCGTAAACAGGCTCATTATTTTTTATTGTGTGATACCTTGCCTGAATAAATCGCACTCCTTACTCTATTACCGGGAGTGGCAGAAGCATTCATTTTTTTTGTGATGGTGTTGTATGTTATTATTTCGGCCAATAAAGAGATTCCATTCTGCTGAACAAAAGCCTCACCTGTCAGGATCACCTCTCCTGTTTTTGGCGTATATTTAAGTTTTTTGGAGTATCCTGAGAACGGTTTTCCGTCTTCTGTTATTCCATTGTATTTTATTGGATCCCCTGTAGCGGTTATATAGATATCGCCGAAGTTCTCACGATGATAAATAGCCTCTTCTGCATCAACAGTCATATCTCCGTATATAGCATGTACATTGCCAACAGCCTTAATATTTCCGTTTGATAATATTAACTGATGATCCGAGTCTATTGTGTACTTATTTGATGGAGCTTCTGAAGCGTTAGATGCGCCCATAATAAAAAATAAAATAATTATGTATCTTTTCATTTACACCTTCAATTCATATTTAATAATAAGCAGGCGGGCGTTCACCTCGCAGACCAGATTAATGCTCTGGAAGATGAGTCAGCCTTCCTCGCTGTTTTACCAGAGGGCGTTGAACTTTTCCCTTAACATAAGCTTCCGCCAAGGCTTTATCTTTACGGAGAAATTATTTTCCAGTTTCCGTAACCTGAATTAAGTATTCATGCCCTCCCCAAGGACGAACGGATATATGTTTCGGTAAATACCCCGTAACACTGGATGTAAAATCTGTATTAAAAACTAATAGCATTAACGTTGAGTCCGACCCCTTTTCGGCCTCACAAGTTATGATCATAGATATAACATAGAGTGATAATCATGAAGTACGGGCTATGATTATTTAACCGTCCATGCGGGGCTGAAATCCTCTTCCTGAAACAACTCCGTCAGCCCGCTAATCTGTTTCAGCCTCAGAACTTCATCCTGGTCCATGCCCAGCTCTGTGCCAATACGCTCATCTGTCCAGCCCAGGCGCGAAAGGTCCCTGACAATATCAGACATGGAGGTTATCCGGTGTTTGCCTCTGGCCCGGTTATGCCGGATGGTGGTCGCCATACGTGTGGCCTGCCCCTTTCTTTCCGGATTAATGCAGGCCACTGGCAGCCAGCCTTTCAGGCGTTTTCCAGTTCCCGCTTCCCTGCCCAGTAACTGACGATGAAAACCATCCACGACCAGATAATGCTCCTTCTCTTCCGAGACAACCACAGGCTGCGTGAACCCATCCTGCTCCAGTGAATGTTTCAGTAGTTTTTTCTCACCCGGCGCCATGACATTGGGGTTATAATCGTTGGCCACCACCTCATCCGCTTTCACCCACAGCACACAGTCCACCGGCTCCTGTGCAAAAGGACTGACTTCATGAAGTACCCTGCGCAGATGATTCAGGGCCTGTATGGTCTCTTCTTCAGTTCGTGCCTGACTGAAGTACTGACGAATCATGTCGCCCAGCATCTCCGGTGTCACAGAATCCCCCATTCCTTCCTCCTTTCCTTCATACGCTGCAGGTAACGTTCATAGTGCCGGGGTTTGTTCGGACTGAAGGAGAGGGTCCGGCACCAGAAATCATTCTTTATGAGAGTCTTACAGATACGTCGCCAGGACGGGATATCCCGGCTCCCCAGGTCATTCTCCTGTTCATCCGGGATGTCATCCGGGAAGCCCCGCGTCTGATACCAGCGCAGATAGACAGCTATCTTGTTACGGTAATGTTCTGCCGTTCTTTCCGGCATCACATCCAGCAGGAACATCGCGTAACTGCGCCAGGTATGATGATCCGGTTTTGATATGCGCTTACGCAGGGCAAAATAGGCACCGCTCTCATTGGCATAAAGTGCCCCGCTGGCAGCCCCTGACACCCGCTCACACATCCTGGCCCAAGTTTCCGGCTCCAGAACATGGTAAAGCCACAGTCCCTTACGTTGTTCAGGACCAAAAGGTTCACAGACACGCATGTTGCGTAACGGCACGCCGGCACGGTACATCAGGTCATACAGGGGATTGTAAATGGCACATGTTCTTGCGTTATATATCCAGATATCGCGGGCTTTCCAGTCATATAACGGATACATGGTGTAATAAAACCCTTCAGGCGACGCTGTTGTCCAGGGCTTATCATCGGCATATCTCAGTTTGCGCTGGGACACCAGTCCCATAAAGCGGTTGAGGGATTCATCCGCACGGACACCAGTCAGCACTGCCACTCCACACCGGTTGCCGGCAAACCAGGAAGAAAATGCCGGAACAAATTCTTCAAACGTCATGGCATACCGGTAAAAGGGAAAATACGCCATATCCGTAATGGCCTCTTCCGGTGGCTGGCGAACCCAGGTCACACCTGGCTCCCAGCATATCCACTCCGGTTGAAACTGAGAAACACCATTTACCGTGGTCAGCGGAAGTGCCACCCAGTAAAAAGTTTCCGTCACATCCCGGTACATATTTCGCATATTCAGAACATGTTCAATGGTGCACTGGTACTGAGCTTCCCAGTCAATGAAAAGTACAGAGAAACGGCATTTTCTCCTGCGGGCCACCTCTGCCACAAGATGGAATAGCACCGTGGAGTCCTTTCCACCTGAAAACGACACGCAAACTGATGGAAACGTATCAAATATCCAGTCTATACGATGCCTTGACTCACACAGTACATTACCGCCGGTCCTGATTTTCTCTGTTCCTGTATATATATTCTCAGATAAAAAATTGTTTTTGTTAATGCATGGCATGATACATAAACTGCTCTGATGTAAAACGCTCTCCGGGCACTGGCGGGGAATACAGAAATCCCTGTAGGTAGTGAATGCCTTTATCTGTCATTACCTTCGCTTGTTTCTGTGTTTCAATTCCTTCAGCAATAATTTTTAGCTCAAGCTTATGGGCCAACCCGATAATACTGTCGACAATACAGGTGGAAATATGATCTCTGCCTTGCTGTTGTATAAATGATTTGTCGATTTTCAGATAATCCACCGGACAATGCTGCAGCAACTGAAATGAAGAGTAACCTGTACCAAAATCGTCCAGAGCCAGACATATTCCCAAATCACGCAGAGACTTCAGTGTGGCAATACTTCTGGGAGAAACAGAAAAAGGTATCCGTTCAGTAATCTCAAGAAGCAAGTTAAAACCTCTACCTCTCATCAGATCATTTAACATCAGGCAATTACTCCTGAACTCCGGTGCAGAAATATCCGCTGCAGAAACATTGAATCCGACATAAAATCCCTTCGGAAGGGTATGCCACATATCTTTCAGGATGGTACCTGTCTTATGCATTAACTGGGCTACTAAAGGAACCGAAAGTCCGGTTTGTTCCGCCATTGGAATGAAGGTATACGGCGACATCATCCCTACTCCTGGACGATTCCAGCGGGCCAATACTTCACATCCTGCCAGTTTTCCATTCTCTGCACAGATTACTGGTTGAAACCAAGGAATAAACTCCTCATTTTTCAGAGCATTCTGAAGAATGTGACGAGAAATACGGTCTGACCGCGTAGCAAGAAAGCATTGCTGTTCATCTCCTGTCAGCAAATCACTTTTTTCTGTTGGATTTTCAATAAAGTACTTATAAGAATATTCACTGTTCATGGCTTTATTTATAAGTCAGAGTCGGTGGAAACATATCGGACAGTCCCTCGCTACTGGTACTCAATACTTACCGACAGTGATACCCGCCAATGTTCCGGCATCGCGCCGTTCAGATGTAATTCACCACTGCCTGCCACAACCTGTGCGCCGTATACACCTTCCACCTGACGCAGGGCAGCATCACTGAAATGACTCACTCCCGAATAACCACTGACTGTCATTGTCTGCAGCCAGGACGGACCTTCACCACTGAACATCTTCTGAAGAACGTCCGGAATATCAGAAGCCTTCATAGCAGTACTTTCACCCGGCAGGCCATTCACTTTCAGGTCGTCATACACACCGACATATACAGGTTGCCCGTCCTGCATATGTCGTAACACCCCGACCGCCTGCATCCTGAAGGTGAATGTCCCCGCACGAACATTTTTATTGCCGGTCACAGGCAGCGCCACTTCCGCCATGCCGGGAGCTGTCCATTCAAGTGAAAATTCCTCAGTACCCTTTCCGTAACTGACCCGGGGAGAAAGTCCCTCACGTCCTGCCGGTGTGGTCAGAGTGGTTTTTCCCAGTAAAACGGTCAACGCCGGCAGTGCAACCGGAATTACCTGCCTACCGTCACGAACGCTACGGCTCTGCTTAACTTCCAGACTTTCATTTCCCTGTCCGACTTTCCACACCCACGGGTTACGGGTACTGGTCACCGCCCCTTCCAGCTTAAGCTCTCCGCTGAAATCTTCTCCCGGCGTGTTCCAGGCCAGTACACTGGAAGGCAGGAGACTGGCAGCAAACAGAAACAGCGTCACCTTCTTCATTTCTCTTCTCTCCTTATACCTCTGCAACCATCACTGTACTGTGACCGTCACATTCAGGCCTGCCTGCCAGCGGGCCGGTGTACCCTCTGCCGGCAACCGCAGTTCAAAATCCGACACCGCAGAGGCATATGCCGAAGCCAGATTCATCACCCGGCCGTCAGCCAGTACACCCTGACTGATAACCTGTCCGTTATCCATCGCACTCATGCCATTTCCAAAATTCTGATTCATCAGTAACAGGGAAGAGAGTCGGGCTTTCAACCCCTGTGGCACCGTTCCTGACTGTACATCTGTCACGCTCTGCCCACTAACCAGCGACATCCCGACCGGTACGGATGCCCCGTCTTCCTGTCTGCCGACGCTGACGGCCATCCCCTGATTCAGGGTGAAAGAAAGCTGCCCAGATACTTTCCCCGTATCTGGGTCACGCACCGGGACAGCGGCGCGAAAACGTTGCGCTGAAGTGTCACTGCCTTCCTTTACGGCGAAAGGTTGCCCGTTACTACAGAAAGTAATAAAGGGCGTTAATCCGGGCCCGCCACGCTCGGCCACTTCATACAAATGCCCCTCAAGAAAAGGCAGGGACCCTTTATCACGCAAATCAAAAACCAGTTGCCCGTTCTCTGAACGGGCATCGGCAGTATCCACTGCCCAAGTCTGGTCGGGAGAACTTATCTGCCATGTCCATTTGGGGGCTTCGTCAGTGACAAAGCCGCTAAACTGAATTTCACCACCATCGAGAATATCTGCATGTGATGTTACCGAATAAAATAAAGCTACCGACATCAGGGCAGAAATAATATATCTATAATGCAATACTTTATTCATCGCTGTTTACTCTGCTTTATTCAATCGCATAACAATCAGACTGAATGCTGGTGTGCAGTACTGGACATACCATATCTGCACACCAGTGCTTATCTGGAGATTACCAGGAAAAGCAAATTTTATTTGTTGAAACTTATATTGCCAAAGCCGGAACTACATCAGTTACGCATATGTAACAATAACTGGCAGAGATGCTTTCCATTTTATAGTCTCACCTGGATTTACTGGGGAATCGAGATTGATGGTGATATTTTCACCAGCATTAATTCCCGCACCGTACGCACCAGAGAAAAGGTAATCTGGATTAGAAAGGTCATCATTGCTAACTATACTCGACATAGTTTCATACTGAGTTGTACCCAGATTGTTAAAATTATCCAATAATTGGCTAGATAATTTTCCTATTAGTAACTCTGCCTCCTTTCCATCTTGAACTGCGGTAGAACGGGTAGTTGGAAGGCCTCCGTAGAACATGTTACCTTGGGCACTCGACCCCATTACAGAATGTGTTCTTGGTGAAGAAGTTTTCGGCTTGAAGGAGACAATTCCCACAGCAGTATATGGAGCGACCAAGGTTCCAATTTTCTCGCTCTGCTGATTTTGAACTTCTAATGTCAAGGTACCTTTGCCTTTCACAGCACTGGATAAATCAACCTTACCCCCATAATTAATCTGAGGAGATATACCAGACTCCCCATAGAAACCAGTATTTTGCTGAGTGCGAATCCCTAAGAACAAAATACTCTGCTCCACAGGAATGTGGACAACAGATGTACGTTCTTCGATTGGTGAATCCAGAGTGTGCAATGTGCCATCAACAAGCACTTCCCATGGTGTAGGGCAGGAAGAAGAAGAAGTTAAAGTACCTCCTAAGTGAACAGTACCACCAGTACCGTTTGGAGTCCACGCCATAGCAGAGCCAGATACTGCCGCAGATGCAGCCACAACAAGTGCAATCAGAGTCTTTTTCATAAAATAAACTCCTTGATATTCCACAAATAATAAACTGAAATCGGTAATCCTTATTTTCCGGAATTACCGTAAAACTATCCCTGCGGCTCCGTTTAAATAACCGCATTTCATTAAACACTGTGTTTAACCCAGAATAGCTTTGCGTTATTCCCGTTTAAAAAAACGGTAAGTCCCTTTACCAATCTGACTCAGTCCGGAGTCACGGATGTTTTGCATCACTAAGGAGATTAATCCTCAGTCCTCCACCTGCAGCGCTATCTGCAGGTTTCCCCGGTAGCTGACCGGCACCTCCAGCTCTGCCGGCGCATCCGTTCTTAACTCAATCTGCTTCTGTGCCTCCGGTACGGTAATCACCACATCCTCACCCTGCTGTCTGGCGCTGAGTGCCACTCTCTTTCCGTCAACCATCAGGGACGTCTTCAGGGTGATGCGGGCTTCCCCGTTATCCGGCAGTGCCTGTTTCACCGTGATGTTTGCCAGCCCGCCGGAAGCCGGGCGGCTTTCGGCATGCCGGATTATCAGCTCTGCAGGCAACGGGCTGTTACTGTCTGAGCGGTACAGCACCGGGTCTGTCGGTGTACGGGCCACCTTCACCACGCTGTTACCCACCACCTGACCGTTCACCACACCCAGATACTGCGTTTTCTCGCTGTATTCAGTGGCCAGTGCTGACTGAATACTGAGTGCACTCAGGACCAGGGTGGCTGCCATCATTGTTTTCTTCATTTATTACCCCTCTGTTCCGTGTTCCGGAGGGCGGTTATTTCTGCTCTGAGGTATCTACTTTCTCAGTTTTTGCTGCTTCCGGTGCTGTCGGTTTCTTCTTATTAATTGTCCAGACCTGCAGTTCACCGTAATCGTTCAGGGAGTCCACTTTCATTACATTTCCCTTCACCTGCACTTCATCACCCGGCATGAACATCAGCAGTTTTTGTGCCGTCTCATTATCCGTGGCAATTTTCTTTCCATTTCCGTCCAGCAGACTGCCAATCGCAAAAATGTATGGCGTGGTGTTCACCAGCATGGTCCTGCCATCCGGGCGGCTCTGCAGGCTGATGCCCTCTTCTGCCCCCTTGCGACCTTCAAGCAATGCCTTCGGGCGATAGAACAGCTTCAGCTTCGTGCGCAGTGCTACCGCAATACCGCTGCCCTCCAGAGCCGGCGGTATATCCTGCAGGTTCAGCCAGTACACTGACTCTTTGTCCTTCGGCAGATGGTCCGAGGCCATGATGATACGCAGTGTCTGCTGACCATTCGGCTTCACCTTGAAGAAGGATGGCGTCACAACAAAGGTCGGACGGGTATCCTTCTCCACGATATTGTCCACCCAGGCCTGACCACCAAAGGTGCGTTCCTTGTCATTGTTGGTAACCGTGATGGTCAGCGCATCCTTGTCACCGCGAAAGATATAGCGGGTCTGGTCTGCTGCCAGGGAAGCCATCGCACTCTGGCAGGTCATCATCAGCGCCAGGGTCATCCCCAGCGTCTTCGTTACCCGGTTAGTGAAAAACTTCGTTACTGCACTACGCTTATTCACACGTAATCTCCTGTAGTTTCTCGGTATCCTGCAGTTTCGCCGCAGGTATCCGGCACTGCCCCAGGGTGATATCACCCGGCGCATCCACCGTGTTAATCATCAGTACACCGTTGTTGGCCACAAAGCCCAGCGGTGTGTTCTTACTGTCACGTGCCCAGGTTCCCCCTGGCACAAATTCACCGTTACGCTGCTTCACCTGCAGCAGGTAACGCTTAACTTTCAGGGTATCAAACGGCATCCACACCACCGCCTTGTCCGTCGGCACCACCTTCTGACTGGTGTTCGTCAGTTCGGCGCTCAGCGGGAGTGTGCCCGCATCAATCGTCACCGTGTTCCAGTCATAGCTGTTCAGCGGTACCACCAGGTTGCCGTCGCTGTCAGTCTGTCCGTCACCGGACGTCACCTTCACTCCGGGTGTATCCTTCACGTTCACCACGGCCACGGTATCCCCGGTCGTGCGGCTGAACATAATGTCTTTCGCCGCCGGGACTGCCAGTACCGAACCACTGACCGATACAGAACCGCTGGTTCCCCCGGATTGTGAATTGTTCAGGGCACCACTCAGATAAGCCCGGTCACCACTGTACGACGCATTCAGATAACTACTCACACCACCACCGCTGTCACGACCGCCGCCAAAACCATAGCTGAAGCGGTCATTCAGCGAACCGGACAGCCCCGCACTGAAGCCCGTGCCACCGTCCTTACCCGTACTCACCGACGTGCTGCTGCTGTAGCGACGGTCAAACAGTGTGAACGGTACCGACACTGACGCCGATGCAGACCAGTTATTCTCCCCCCGGGAATTCCGTGAACCGGACCAGCCCAGGTTCAGACTGACACCCTTAATCTGTGTGCTCAGGGTGCCGGTAATCCCCGTGTCCTTACCGTTGTCATCGCTGTACCGGTAACTCCCGGTCATGGATGCGGGGTAATAACTCCGCTGCCAGCCTGACACCGACAGGCTGAACAGCCCGTCCACCGGCTGACTGATACCGGCATTCCACTCGTCCTTCGTCCGGCGACCATGGTTCTCCTGCCCCCATAACTTCGTCGGGTCAAAGGAGGACATGTCCTCATATTCCTCACTCTGCCGTGACCAGCTCACCCGCAGTCCGGTGTTCGTCGTCTCCAGTTGTTTACTCCAGGACAACTGCACCTTATTCCCACTGTGGCTGCCGTCACGGTATTTCGCCGTGGCATAAGCCCCGTCCGCAGAGACTGCCCCCAGGTAACCCAGACCGGCAACCACACCGGTGCTGACACCCTGCCAGTCCTGGTTAAACACCCCCCCGGTGCGCAGCGTCAGCCCGTCCAGACCGTAACCATATGACGCCGCAAACACGCCGCCTCTCAGGTCACTGTCATCGTCAGGCAAACCGGCTGCCACGCTGAACTCGTGTTGCCCCGGGCTTAACTGCCCGGCCATCACCGACAGCGGGAAGACCTGAGTCTGCTCACGACCGTCCTCGCCAGTGATTTTCATGGTCACATCACCACTGGTATACAGCGGCACATCCGTGATGGAGAACGGACCCGCCGGCACCATCTCCGAATGCAGCAACCGCCCGTTCTGTGTCAGCGTCACCCTCGACGGCCCGTTCGCAATGCCGCTGAACACCGGGGTATACCCCAGATTGCCCGGCTTCATGCTGTTGTTCCGGCTCAGTGACACCCCGTACGTTCCCGTGCTGCCCAGCAGACTGTCCCCGGTGGATGTTTTCCCGACCGCCAGGTCCGCACTCAGTGCGCGGATAGCCCGGGTGGCCGTGAACATGTTTATCGTGGCGGAGTTATCCCCGCTGTCACCGCCGCTGGCCGTGGCAGAAGAGCTCACCACCCAGCGCCCGATATTGGCCTTCAGGTCCGCTGAGCCAAAGGCCGAGGTGTTATTACGACCGGTGTTGGCGTTCGCGTTATAGTTCACGCGAAAGGCACTGGTCCCGTAATCCCAGTCCACATTCTCCGGCATCTTCACCAGCCCCTTCTGGGGAATGGACAGCGCCAGACTCTGGGTGGAAACATCAAAATCCACCTTCACTGACGGGGCTTTTGTCAGCACATAGCACTGTCGTGTGGCGTCATATCCCTCACGAAAGTAATCTGCACTGACGTAAATCCCGGCCTTCGTCAGCCATGCCTCTGTCAGACACAGTTCATTACTGTCCTGTGGTGTCACATCCAGTATCTGTTTCCCGGCTTCCTTCCCGTTCAGGGACAGGTCAACCAGATAACGCCCCGGCGCATAGCTGCCGTTCAGGGCTGCCCAGACTTCTGGATTAACCCCGGCACCACCCTGGATAAAGGACATATCCAGTTTTTCACCGGCAATAACCGATGCGCTGCCCAGTACCGCCGACATAACCAGACTCAGGGTTGCCAGACGAAACGCCACTGGCTGCACTGATTTTGTTGTCACATATTTTTTCATTGGCATCCCTACTGATAAGTGACAACAAAAGTCAGCGCTCCGGAATACTCTCCCGCCTTCACATCAGCCGGAAACACCGGTTGTGCACGAAAACGGAACTGACCCCTGGCGGCAAAATCAACCGGATAATTCACTGAATGTTTATCCTGTGTCAGACGTCCGCGATAATCAGCCTCTGCATCCACCGCCCGTACATCCACGCGAATACCATCACCGGCACCGCGGATGACCACCCCCCCTGCATCCAACTGACCCGGGTTACCAAAATCCAGGGTGGCAACCTGTCCAGCCTTAAAGGCTGAGCACCCCTGAACCGTGGAACCGGATTCATATAGACGCACTGTAAAATCACGCGATGGCACCGCCCCCCTCGTGGACTTGCGGTAAGTTCCGAATGTCAACTGGCCACCGTTGCCGGCGCCATCCGCATCCACCACTACATGACAGGCTGACGCAACCATATCAACATCAAAAAAAACCTGATGGGTGCCAGCATTGCCAACCCGACACCAATTAACAAAAAGAAACAGACCGAGAGCTAAATGTAATATTTTTTTATTCAAGACACACCTATACCCGAAGTCTTCAAAAAACACCCCCTCAATACCCCCTTCAATCAATCACATGACATTGCAGAATAAATTCCGCACCCTTTGCTTTGACACTGGTGAACCACAAAAAATGACCAACCTTTGACAAAAAAACGACCTGCAAATGACACGCCAATATTTACTGAGACGCGACAAAATTTGAAATCTTAAATTCCCACACATCAAAAACTAAAATACATTACATTTAAAGCACTCACATCTTGAATGCATAAACCTATCCTTAATGACAGCAAATCACCCACCCACTTTTTAAAGTAAATCCAATTTCAATATATTACCAAACTATCTCGAACGCTATATCTAAGACGCATTATACTAAGTGCAAAAAAACGAACTCTTAGCTAATGGTGCACTACCCAAAAAAACGAGACACCAATGCACAAAAAGCAAAAAACATCGCGATTTTTGTTTTAGGACTGATTTAATATGAACAGATATAACTGGTCATTGAATGCGATGATCATCACCGCATTAAAGAGAAAGTCATTGTTTCGAGGGGCAGGGGCTCTCCTCCAGATGACTTTAGCTCTTGGCACGGTTGTAGAAAACCTCAATAATTGAACGCGGCACATGACCCTGTTTTATATATTCGTTTCCTGATGTGATCAACAGATGATGAATTCGGCAACCGTATTGCATCTTCTTTGCCAAGGGGTGATTGCACGTGCGAGAACCAATAAAATCAAGGAATAAAGTCCGCGACGATGTAACGTTTTAAACATCTCAGAATTCCTTTGGTAGATAGCCCTTCGCCTCTCTTCATTTTATAAATTATTTTTCCACACAATATGCAGGACCAGAATCAGATAACTTCATGCCAATTGAAGAGCAGTATTCTGCTGTTTTTGATAACTCCCAACTACGACCAAAATCAAAAGAAATAACGACCAACTCAAGAACCAATAAACTAAGAATGATTTTCTTTAACATAAACACCTTGCCAACTATTAACTAATGTTACCTACAATCGACAGCGTCGTCACTCATGGCTGGGAAATCTCTTTCCGGGGATGAAATTTCATCAGATGTCTGTTTAAAAAATAACAAATGGTGGTGTCCGATATTGCCAGCATACTTCCTCTTACCAGCTGACAAATAACTATCCGTGATTCGCGCTCAAGTAAATATTCCGCAAACGCAATCACAACGGCAATAGCTTTGTTCTGTAATAATGTCCCTCCCTGTTTTTTCGTACAGAACAGCGCGGAAATACAGCATGGCGCAATATGCTAGGGACATTCCCGTGAAAATGAATAATATTTTTGCCGCTTCTGTATATATTCTTAAACCTTATCCTGAACGTTTCTGATTTTAACCATTATGTCCGATGATATATTCATACCAGAACCCGATCAGCAATACTGGACAATAATGGCCCCGGGTCACGGTTACCGACACAGAAGAAAACCGGGTTATTTTGATCCTCATCCCTGCATGCGCCCGTTATATAATTTCATGAGCAAATTCCACCGGATTCAAAATCCCCCCTTTCCTGCATCACATTCTCAGACTGAAAGTGAATGACACGCCCCCGGAGCCGTTATCCGTCAGTAATAACCCGGGGCCGCTACGGATATACTTTGTTGCGTTGTCCCAGGCAAAGGGAATATCAGCCAAGAGCTGTGTTTCATTCACCAGGCTGAATCCAAGGTCATCACGATAACCGGCACCATAAAACCCCCCTGTATTATTTCCGACAATGATATTCCCCCGCCGTCCAGCCAGAGTGAACGCATTCCGGAACGTGTATGCTGTCCGAAGGAAATAACTTCCCGCCCGTGTGCCGATATCCCGCGATCCGGATGACCGCTCAGATGTTGACAGAAAGGAAACACCCGTCCGCAGACTGAAATCACCGACTGTCATCATTCCTTCAATTTCAGGGCTGACAAACAGAACATTCTTGTGTTTCCACTCCAGTGCAGGGTACCAGTACACCTCATCCTGAATGTGACTGCGGTTATATATACGGGAATAGCCAACACTTACGCCTCCTCTGAGCGAAACGACGTCTGACAGTTTTACTGTTCCGTCTCCCCCCACCGACAGACCATATGCTTCCCAGTGAAACAAATCCCCATCCTCCATGTCGGTTTTCATATCCATGTAACTTCCCCGGGCCATAACGCCTGCACACACCTTTCCGTTCTCTGGCTGACAGTCGCTGTGCCAGGGGATGGAAAATTTTCGGATACGATTATTTCCGGCCCCCAGTCCGGAGGCACTGATATCCTCCGACACCTGCAGGCTCAGCAGTTTTGAAAACATCCCCTCAGCTTCATGTCCGTATGCTCCGGCAGGCGCCAGGAGTATTCCCCCCGTCAGTACCAGAATACGAACATGCACAGCTTTCATCATTATTTGCGTCTCTATTCCTGTCATCTGTTTGCTGCCTGTAACATGTCCGCTCTTTCAGCCATAGCGGCCAGACGGGAAAAATCCGCCACAGAATAAAACCCCGTCGTGGCAGGCAGGCGCCGCATCTTCTGCCCGGGCCAGAGCTGAAGCGCTGCCTGCATCGTCCCTGCCGACAGTGGTAGCGTCAGACACAGTACAGAAGCATCCACACCCGGAACCGGGGTCGGACAACGCACATCTGCCATATCGTAATTACGTCTGCGTAACAACCATTTATCCGGCAGTACACGTCGGCTGTCCCACCATAACCCGTCCAGTTGCCTGAGGCGGGCTCGGGTTCCGGCATGCGTTGCTGCGCCCAGCTGTGTCAGCACCTGCCGCAATGCCTGCCCCATGGCCACCTCATACATTCTCCGATCGGACACATGCCCGCTCAGTATCAGGGACTCAGCAATCCGGGCACCCAGCATGTTGGACCACAGGTCTTCCGGAGAGAATGCGGAAACCTCTTCAGAAAATCCCGGTATGGATTCAAAACCATACCACTGGGCAATTTCATGCCATGCAGCCAGTTGCCAGGCCAGCCGTGCAGCCATCCCTGCTGCCAGAATGTATCGCTCGCGGGGTGAGAGTGGCGGTGTGAAAGCCCGGAAAACCAGCCGTCGCTGCATAAGCTCTTCCCGCCCCGGATTCAGGGAAAATGCCTCGCCCAGACGTGGCCATAGATTCGTAAAAATCCAGACAGTCATGTCCGCTGTATCGCGCACATGTGCGGTATCCACAAATCCACCTTTCTCTGTCCAGACTATGCCATTATATTCTGTAGCCCCCCTGTTTATACTTACCGACAACAGGCTGTCATTGTAGTGATGCCCCCCTGTGGTTCCTGCGCTCACAATATTGTCCACCCGATAAAAAGGTAATGCGGCTGTCATCCCGGGTATTCTGACCCGCATGTCATACCCCAGAGCACAACAGGCCCTGAGTCCTTCAGGCGCCGGCAACGGGGACATCACTGGCCAGATAGCGCAGTTCTCTGTCCCCCTGTCAGGCCACAACAGAAGCGGAATAGTCGCCTGCACGGGCTGTGTCGTGCTGACAACCAGACACAACACTCCCGTCAGCCAGCGAATCAGGCGGCCATATGCAGTTTTTTCCGTTATGTTCAGAAGCGATACTCCCCGGATACGAAAATGCTCTTACGTGCTTCAAAGCCGGCTTCTGCAGTCAGGCTGACATGACGGGTTACGTCATAACGAATTCCCGTCATGATATTCCACGGATGTTTCAGGTGCTGCCTGATTTCAAATCGCGCATCCCCGTTTTTATTCACCCGGTTAAGCCACTGCTGCAGTGCTGGAGATGGCAGGAAAAGCCTGCTCAGTTTTCCCCTGAAATCCTGCTGCACATCTTGGTACATACTTCCCACCCAGATACTCAGACTGCCCACAGGAAAATACGCCGTCTCCGGCAGTGAAAAACGATACCCCACCCGCGGCGTCAGGGTCATAGCATTAATATGTCCGTCAAGCACGTCAAAGCGGGTCTGCGTGTAATTAGCATCCAGCGACATAAACATATTGTTCATTCCGCCAGCCAGTGTTACCCCCGCACCATATGTGTTTCCCTTATAATTCAGGCGGAAATTCAAATCCTGCGTTTTACCTGACGGAAATGCGCCCCCGGTAAATACCGGAGTCCGGATACTGACATCTGACACAGAATGTCCCTTCGTTCGTCCTGCCACGCCATAAACATTCATAAAGGGCAGCATCCAGACATCCAGCCGGATGGTTTCGGTATAACTTTTTTGCCGTGTTCTGCCGGCCCAGATTTCAATCAGGCGCTCCACCGGCAGACTCCCCAGCTTCATACCTGAGAAGCTGATACTGTCAATCTGAATACCCTGCCGTATTGCCATATGGTTCACCCCCACACCGTACGGTGCCGGCAGGTCATATCCCTCAGCCAGCTCACTGAAAAACGGTAACAGGGATGATGAGGTATTTTTGTTATCAGCCACTGCCGGAAAATGAAACATCGCGAAAAACAGGCCACATATCATGGCGGAAAGTGAATAATGTTTTATGTCCATCTGTTACTGGTCTTCGTTTTTTCTCTAATTTTTATATCTTCAGTATGAGAAGAGCGCGTTACTGTCCTGCCTGACAGCCATTTACTGAATGCCGCCCGTTCCGGCAGATATCCAAGATACCTGAGCGGATACTGTCCAGCAGTGCATTCCGTCTGCGGTATTCCGCCCGTTTGCGGGCCGGGATGTCTTCCGCACCTTTACGCGGCAGTGGCACGGGAAGCCGGTAAAAACCACTTCCGATTCGTACCCCTCCCACCGATACCCAGCACTCACTGTAACGTGCCACAAACCGCCCCTGTTTACGTGCTGCATACCGATCATGTCTCAGGACATGCTGCTCTTCACTGACCGCAGTGATGGTATACAGCCGGCACACCTCCGCCAGCGCAGCAACGGCCTCACACAGCACCCTGCGCGGAAAAAGACCGTGGCATACACGGGTGGTGTGACGAATGGTATCTGCCCCGTCTTCCCGGGGGCCCTGCAGTCCGCCAATAAACAGTGTGAAATATCCCCGCCAGCGAACAAATGAAAACGATATCCGGATAACAGGCGTACCGTCACAATACAGAACCAGCATCAGTTCGCCTTCACGGTCAAATCCACAGGGTGCACAGGTGACAGATATCTGTTCTCCACCACGTCCTTCTGTACTGACCAGTGGTATTCCCCGGTAACCCTGCAGATAACGCCTTACCGGTTCCGGCAGTGTCCGGACAAACTGGTAATGATCCAGAACAGCCTGAGCACGCTGCCAGACAGCATTGTTCCTGTACAGATAAGGACGGTGAATTTTGGCCGGTAAAACCGGACTGGCCTCAAGCAGTTGCTCCAGATTTTCCAGTTCACACAATGCCTGCAGATAACGGAAGGTGATCCCCGGACAGACACACAGCGCACGCAGAAGGAACCGGTAACGGAAGTTCCGTAGAGCCCATCGCCGGCGCCGGTATACAGGGTCTGTCATCAGATTCACAAGCAATGTGATGGCTGACAGTTTCTTTGTTTTGTCGTTTTTTTCGTCACCGGAACATGTTTTTCCAGCCGGCTGTTCCTGTTGCATATTGCCTAACCCCATCTGTCTTCATGAAAATCATCATCCGTTTTTCCTCCCCAGCGGATATACCGGTAACGTCTTCCCAGCGTCATCAGCGCCCTGACTGTACTGTCTATGCTGTAACGGGCATCCATTTCTTCCTGTCCCCGCTGCACCATCGCCTGCGCACATTCCGGCACATCCAGAAATGAAGTCAGGGCATTTTCCCAGGCAGCCCGGTCATCCGGTGGAAGTAAGGTTCCGTTATATCCGTGATGAATAACCGACGGGATGCCCCCGACCCGGCTGGCCATCACCGGCACCCCACAGACGGTAGCTTCCACAATTGCCGTGCCAAATGCTTCATTCCGGGAAGGCATTACCATGAGGGATGCCCTCCTGTATACCGGTGCCACAGGCGACAATAGTCCGCACATCAGCACGCAATAGCTCATCCCCAGATAGTTGATTTTCGCTTTCAGACGCGCTTCTTCTTCCCTGCATCCGCCGCCCACAATCAGCCAGTAAAAACGTTCCCCCTTCTGCTTCAGGTTGTGAAGCACCTCCAGCATGAAATCATGTCCTTTCTCAGGGCGAATCATCCCCACCTGAACAATGACCGGGGCCGGTGCACGTTTTTTCAGCCAGACGTTAATATGTTCTGGAAGTGGCTCACGGCTCTGCTTCCTGAGTTCAGCGAAGTCCATTCCGGGTGGTACAACCACCACAGATTGCCTGCACATTTTGTGAATCAGACGGGACCGCATCTCCTCAGAAGGCACCACCACAACATCACACATGTGGTTCAGAGAGAACATTTTCATATTCTGTGTCATGTACGTTTTCTGCCGGATAATGACAAAACGTGACGTACCACCGAACAGTATTCGCCGGGTAATGCCGACGATATTGCTGTCATGACCGCTGTGGCAGACCACCATTTCCGGCCTGAATGTCACTATCAGCCGCCGGAGGGCCCGGACAGAAGGTGGATGCAGGCTGTTCCGGAACGGAATGTGAGCCACCGGAATACCATAACGACGCGCTTCTGCCGAAATCCGGCTGTGTTCACGGCAGGCGAGCATCGCTGTGTGTCCCAGTCGCCGCATCGCACACATCTGGGCAATAGCCTGCAGCTCCTGTCCGCCGATATTGGGAGAGGATTCGGTATACAGTATGTTCATCGGTGCTCCCCCTGCTCAGTCCACTGTCAGTCGCGGCCCCTTATACAGGGCCAGTAGTGAAGAAAATCCGGGGGTGGTGTAATAAAATAGACGACGTTTCAGCCATCCCACACTTTCCCGCTCCTTTGTGCTGATACGACCAATACGCAATGAACCACTGACAGGATTGTTCATCCGCCTTTCTGTGGTATACAGGTATGTGAACCCCAGTTCCTGAGCCACACGTATATAGTCAGGGCTGTACCAGCCTTCCGGCCAGCACAGATGCTGACTGCAGTACCCCAACGCTTCCTTCATTCGTTCACGACTGAGAAGAATATCAGCATGAAGCAACGTCTGTGGATTGCGGATATCCGCCATGCAGTCCCAGCGTCGGTGTGTGTGCGTATGAGAGTGAAATTCAACAAGACCACTGAGGCTCATTTCCCGGACTTCTGACCAGCGAAGCATGACATCATCAGCCCGACCCCGTTCAATCAGTCTCTGACTCTCATCATGAGAGTACTCCCGGGTGTCTGCAGAAATCCGAACAGGACCATCACCGAGCAGGCCAGTCACCAGAAAAAAATGTGCATGCAGGTTAAACTCCTGCAGTACCGGAAAAACCTGCAGCCAGTTATCCAGCCAGCCGTCATCGAAGGTAAGCATGACGCTTTTACGGGGTAGCGTTTCGCCACGATAAAACGCCTCTACTTCAGCAGTGGTAACTGTTTTCCAGCCGGATTCGGCAAGCCATTTCATCTGTCCCCGAAAGGTCCCGGGAGACAATGTGATCAACCCGGGCTTATTGCTGACGTGGTGATACATTAATACCGGCAAACACCTAACATCAGTCACATGTCTTACGTTCAAAATGTAGCCCCCATACTATTTCATATTTGAAATAGTCAAATAAAATCCCCCCCAAAATGTCCCTTCAAAAAACACCCTCAGAGTAGCCTCCACTACCAAGATGTCACTCGATCGGAATTTACTTTTTCCACTACACTGGAAGACTGCAATGCATCCAGTTCTCCTCCTAACCCGATATATTGTCAGCCCAACTGCATCAGCAACTTCACGGGTACTGAAGAATGTTTTCCGGAGAAATTTTTCTGTCCTTACATAACATTAACAATTTAGCCATCAAAATCCTTATCCCATACAAATACCCTCAGTGTCAGCAACCAACTCACATTACTAACATCAACATACATGAAGATTTACCTAGCCTCATTTCCACCCATCGTTTTTTGAAATTATTTTGTAAAACAAAAAGAATCTCTTAGACATTTGTGCACAAACAAGATACCCATGCACAATAAGCAAAAAAAACCATGCGCAATTAGCTAAGTTTTTTTGCTTATTGTGCATAGAATCTCGAGCTTCATTTAAAGCAAGCTGGTTCTAAAGGTTATTCATGCTTAAAGAAATGATAGTGAATTCAATTATTCAACACATAGAAGATAACCTTGAAAATTATTTCATTACTATTGATAATCTTGTGGATTACTCCGGCTATAGTCGACGTTATTTACAGATTACATTCAAAGAATACATGGGGATCCCCATAGGGAAATACATAAGAGTACGGAGAGCCAGTCGAGCAGCTGCTCTTCTAAGACTTACTAAGCTTTCTATAATTGATATATCAGAACGTCTTTTCTATGACTCTCAACAGACATTTACAAGAGAGTTTAAGAAGATAATGGGATATACACCAAGACAATACAGATGTAATTCTTTTTGGTCCTTTGAAAATCTGCTTGGGCGGAGAGATGTTAACCGAATCTATCCCACACCAACTTTATGTTACCTTAAGAGAAAAGAAGTTTTCGGAAAAATTTTTGACCATAAAGAACTCATCCTATATACAGGGGTAGATACCAGAGCTCGCTGGGGAAGAGCGTACAGCCATTTCATTAATAATGATACTATAACTGTTTCAAACATGATTCCTTTTAATAACAATGACAATATCATTGCACGGACTGTTATTTGGACAGAAAAGGAATCATCCGATTGCAGCATAATAATTGATGATGGTTTATACGCGCACTTCCAATTTACAGTCCCCATGGAACAATATATACATTGTTTATATAATATATATTATAATTCATTGCCCATATACAACTTAAATAAAAGAGACGCTTATGATATTGAGATTATCTCCAAAAATGAAAATGGGACATTAACCTGCCAATATTATCTTCCCGTTTTCGATGAATGTACGATTCATGTTAATAAATAGTTTGCTTATATAAATTTTATTTGCCTACAAAACAAGCTTGCGTTCAATCTGCCTCAGAACCGGATACAGTGCCGATTTGTAGAAGGCACCGTAATAATTGTCCCATCCCCTGTTCGTCGCATTGAACATGTGTGCTAGGTTACCCAGAGCTTTGTCACTGCGCAGTTGCAGGTTCCAGCTCCGCACTTTCTGGCGGTTCTAGCACTGATTGCTGGACTGGAGTTGACGGAGGTCTAGCCATAACGATTCTTCGACACACGCGACTTGAACGTAAAGTCTAGGAAGTCAGAGCTCGTTTCCGGGTAGTCTCCCCGTCGCTCAGCATCCTTACAGTAGACCACACGGATCTTATGTGGATGCAACTCCAGTCCACACTGTGCATAACGCTGATCCATCAGCGCCTGAGCCTGCGCATGGCTGTGACAGCGGCACACTGCATCGTCGGCATACCGTTCAAACGGTACTTTTCCATGGTGTCGAGGCATCCACATGTCGGGGTATAGTGTAGAAACAGATTGGCCAGCAACGGCTGGCTTCCCTTCGCCATGTAACGGGCTTGTCCCACCGCGGACTACTACGGAAGTTCCGCCAGCCAGCGTGTAGGAATCACAGATGAGTTCCAGCAGTCGCTGGTTATCCTTTTCTCCGGCAGATACAGGGTTATGGAGCCAGAATAATAAACCTGATACTTTCATGATTCTATGAGATGCCATGCAATCTGTTCCGCTCAGCTGTGAGCGTGCTCGTTAATTGTCGGCGTCTGACTACCATTACTGACAGCAACTTCCTGTGAACATCAGGTTAGGGACGGATATATTTTCACCACTCAGAATGCTGGTTAATAACTTTTGCCATCTGTTGCAGGGCTGGTCGGTCTTAGGCAGATAGCCATTTGCGCGGGCAAAATCTCGGGCCTGTCGGGGATTGATAACAACCACATCGAAACCTTCAGGCTGAAGATAGCCAACCACACCGGACTCAAGCCCCCCCCGGTGGCATCCATCAGGATCAGTTGAGTTTCATTTTGCTTTAACTCTTTGAGTATCTGATTAAAACCACCATTTTCATTTGGCACAGTGAATGGCTTGGCAATACTGCTGATTGCAATATCCAGAGTGCTTTTCGAAACATCAATGCTTGCACAATGTTGATTTGACACGCTCATCTCCCTCCTTGCAAATACATTTTGGACTGCTTTAAACATGAAAAAATGGCGTTCAATCCTTGAGTGGTGCGGGTTTGCGGAGTTTCCATAGATTCTTGGTCGTTCAAAAAATATCCCAAAATGCTTTTTTTACGCTTTATTCTGGACTTTTTTGATCGCATTTTGGCGTGTTTTTAACATTCTTTGCGTGTATTTGATTTGCTTTAAGTTTACTGAAAAAGATCGTTTTGTATTTTGTGTTAGGTATTTCCCTGCCGGATTTTTGGTGTTGTTTACAAAGTACGCACTTTTCTATTTTCACCTTGAGGAAATGATTATAACCTATTGATGAAGCTAGTTTTCTCTTGGAAGCACGCATTGTTGCCGCAGGAAAACCCAAAAAGGTTGCACTGACCGTTTGCATCAGAAAACTACTGACCATCCTGAACGCAATGCTGAAAAATAATGAAGCATGGAATCCGTTGTATCACCAACATGCTTCGTAATCGGGATCGAAAGATGGTTGCTATGCTCAAACTATAGGGCCGATTTGCCTACGGGCTCGGAGATACTCCAATTCATTTAGCCGCATGTTCACTATTGCTGGGTAAGATTACAGGGCCTCTTTATGCCGACATTAGCCATTCGAGACACTCAATCAAAGGAGAGAGAACAGCTTGAACAACTTTCTCGAAAATCTCGGGGACTTATTGCATTTATGTATATTTGAATTATCATTAATTGGTGTTTTTGATTGTTTGACTTGCTGGGTGAATGTAACATATTGTTTATTGTGTTGTATAAATTATGTTGCAGAGATTGGGAGGGTTATGACTAAACCCTAATATTGATGGACTATGGGGATTCCCACTAACTGGAGAATTAATATGATCAAAGAAAAAACAGTGCTTTTCATCTTGGAATGGATAGAGAAGAATTTAGAACAGCGTATAACGATCGACGATATAACACGCTTGTCAGGATATAGCCGTCGCTACATACAGCTCCTATTTAAAAAATTTACAGGTAAATCAATGGGGGATTATATTCGGCGAAGAAGGCTTTGCCGGGCAGCTATATTGGTCAGACTAACGTCTATGAGCATGATTGATATTGCAACGCTTCTATTCTTTGATTCTCAACAATCTTTTAGCAGAGAGTTTAAGAAACTTTTTGGCTGTTCTCCTCGCCAGTATCGTGAACGAGATTACTGGGATTTGAGCGGCATTTGTCCTCCATGGTTGGATTCAGCCGTAACGTTGCCGCAATGGGGTCTGGTTAATATGGATGAAATAAGACTTAAAGGAAATTTTTTTGAGTATACAGACAATCTTTTAGGAGAGTTCGATAAAAACGGAATCAGGTATAACCACATATTAAAGCACCTACGATATTATAAAAGAGATATTTATTGTTTGTCTTCTGTTTGTCCTTCTACAAAAAATACCGATTCAATAAATGTTAAAACATTCATTGGAATACCAACTGAAGAGTTCATATCTGAACAGAACGAGTCTGTGCTGGTATCAAATCGTGGACTTTATGTTTTTTTTCATTATAGTGGCCTCTGGAAAACTTACAAGAGTTTAGTTCAACGAGTGTATTTTGAAATACTGCCTGCAAATGGTCTAGCCAAGACACGCTCCTATGATATAGAATTATTTCATTCAATCAATATAAATTTTGAAGAAAATGAAAGTATTTCATGTGATCACTATATTCCAGTAAAAAAAATAGATAGAAAAGAACATGATGTTTGTATTTGATTATTTTACTCAAATACGGTTCCGGGAAGAACGATCACTTATTAATAGCCTCTTCGTCGGTCATTGTTGACTTAGGCATGAGATCCAAGGCTTGTGCCAAGTTATTGACCTTATGTTTCACCAGCTGGATAAGTTTCTCGAACACGAAAACATTTTCGCCATTTACTTTATAGCTCACTCCGGAGATGCCGTCTATTGAGCGAAACCTATTCTTAAAAAATTGTGTAACTCATCCATACAAAAAACTATCAGCGAGCACGTCACTGCTCAGTAAGCGCCCCGAGAAGTACGTAGCGTAAGGATTATTTTACAGTTGAGCAGTTCCATGGCAGCAGTTCATGCACACGGTTCGACGGCCAGTCATTTTCTGACGGGGGACAGGTGTCAGGTGAATCAGTGACTGACGATGCATCTTCCAGAAGATTTCTGGCTGTGTTCAGCCGGTTTTCCAGATCCGACAGTCGTTTTTCTGCCTGTCGGATCTGATTTTCAAGCTTATGACGCTTTTTCTCTGAACTCTGGCCGAACAACATGCGACGCAACCTGTCGAGTTGCGCTTTCAGCCGTTCAATTTCCTGCTCATAGCCCGCGACCTGACAGGCATACTGGCGAAGCCGACTCTGTTGCTTACGCAACATGGCTTTAAGCAGCTCAATATCGTCGGGGAGTTCATTGTTCATTCCTTTGTTTTATCACGGGTTATATCCGGATGCCAGGCCGCTCTGTCCGTTTGGGATGTTGCCACGCTATCCCCTCCAGTAGCATGGATAACTGAGCTGGCGTCAGGTGCACTTTCCCTTCCCGGGTCACTGGCCAGACGAAGCGGCCCCGTTCCAGGCGTTTGGCGAACAGGCATAACCCGTCACGATCGGCCCACAGTATTTTCACCATTTTGCCACTGCGGCCCCGGAAGACGAAGATATGCCCGGAGAACGGGTCATCTTTCAGCGTATTCTGCACCTTCGAAGCCAGGCCGTTGAAGCCACAACGCATATCTGTGATGCCAGCGATGATCCAGATTTTGGTACCGGTCGGCAGCGTTATCATCGGATACCCCCTTTCATTTCGCGAATGAGCACCCTAAGAAGTTCCGGAGTGAGGGGGGCAAACAGTTTTACCACACCTGATTTAAGATGCAGCTCACACTGTGGTGAGTCTACGGTAGTGTCATTCTGGCTTTCATCAGACTTGTTTCGCCAGAAAGGATTTGTCACCGGTTTGACGGGGTCAGGAGTCTCAGTGATTGCCACCGGAACGGCCTGACATTCCTGGAGATCCTCATCATTCAGTAAGCCCTCTTCATACTGTCTTTTCCAGTTAAACAACAGATTGTCATTAATATTGTGCTCTCTGGCGATCCGTGCAACGACTTGCACCAGGCTGTAATGCCTGTTTTACCAGCCTGATTTTAAATTCACGACTGTAGGAGGTTCGTCGTTCTTTTCGCCGTATGCTTTCGCTGATTTGAGGATCATCAGGTGATTGCTTCTTTCTGTTGGCATAAAGTATGGCATCAAGTTGGGTGACTGAAAGTGATTCAGGTAATGGCCAGGTAATACCGGAGGCATTAAATCGTTGAAAGAGATTATGAATGGTGGAATGACTGAGGCCTAACTGCAGGGCGATAGCCCGGACAGATAATTGCTCGTCGAATCTTAGACGTAATGCGTCTGGCAAATAAGAGCGAAAGCCGGTGATATCTTTTGTTGTCTGAGAATTCATCGTTCGTGTCCATCAATATAGATGGATGCGATTGTTGCCAGACAGGACAACCATCACAAGACGTCACAGACGGAGCGCTTACACTGCTCATACCGTATTCCTCGCTAATCACTCAATCTCAACTTCATACTGGTCTAAAGTGATGTCCATCATAGCACCAGGTATTTCTGGCAACTAACAGGTTGTATTACTCCATAATCATTGGGAGATATGCCTTCTGCCGCCATCTTAAAGGACAATTTACTCTTTGCCATAATGGATAAACACTCAGGCTTTTTGGTTTCGCGCATCCAGTGCGTCACACTTTTACCGGCCCCATAGCAATTACCATGACTAGGGCAACCAGCCATGATGAATGTTGAGTTCTGAATATAGTCCCCCTCTCTTTTTAAATACAGATGCCTGAACTGGCTCATTGTGTAATTTGCATGTCCTCATCCCACTAAGTGGATTCCCTAAAACCAACCGAGCCCAACATAAATAACGTGCAATCATCAGCATCGCACATTTTGCAATTGTGCCCTGACCAAGCCGCTCGCGAATTTTGAGAAAACAGGGAGAAAACAAAGAGAAAACAAAGAGAAAACGAAAAGTTATCATCTGAAACATTTGCACCAATCGGAAATCAGGCGAAGCCTGACTGCACGTAAAGGTCTGGCAGGGAACTTTAGGGATGAGGACATGCAGCTGTGCTTTTTCACCTGGTCCTTCTCTGTTGAAAATGGCCTCCAGCCGGTAATCCCGGCTTTGACCTCTCACCAGCTTTCCGGGTAACAGGGCCAGCTCAACCAGACATCGAGGACTTCGGTGTCACTAACGGCCGCAGCATAAATCCCGGCGTCCGGAAAGGAATAGACTGGCAGGCTTGAGCCGGGTGACACGCCGTTATCCGTGAGGGCACCAACCACCTGGTACGGCCCACGAAGCAAATCGCCCATGTAATCATCCGATCGGATGGCATTGCGGGATGCCGCCATCTCAACAAATTCTGATAACGTATGGCGTGCTGGATAGCCCCGAAATACCTCGTATGAGGGCGAAACACATTCTCCGCTACAGGACAGCGCCCAGAATCCGGACAATTGCTCTTGTCGAAGCCCACTGGCATGCGCAATAACCTGAGTTGTAAACTGGTCGAACATGTTCATACAATAGCCCCTGTAGGCTTCAAGCAGACAACACCGCTTGCAGCAAAGTCAAAGTTGGCGTTTTGTCGTTCTTTCTCAATTAATGTTCATCCCACGGAGACATATCTGGAAGTATATCGACAATACGGAATTTTCCATGATAGCGATATCTACAGCCTCCTTGTGTCCATACTGTTACGACAAATCCCCCACCCTGATTGTCTTCGGGGATCAGGCGGTCTGTTTGTTCGGCAACCATGTGAACGACAAAAGGAGCATCGCTACCGTCTTCGAATAGCACCTCAAGGGCGTCCCGGCCTTCCAGGCGACCTCGGCTGATGATGACATATTCTGCTCCGCGCATTTCTTTCAACAAATGCTTTGCAGAGTCAGGCACAAGCAACCTAGCGGCGCCAGCGTTCCACGAGAGATATACATATCCGGCTCGTGCATTTTCTGACTTCCAGTAGTCAGTCTCCTTTAACGCCTGACCTTCATTTTTAATAAAAAACATAAAAGCTCCATTTTCAAATTTTCAAGTGTCTGTTTAGCAGCCCATCCTGCGGCCCATTGCGGTAAGGATAATCATTTTACCAGTTCTGACGAAACGACTTTGTTGCCTGGAGACAATAAATTCTCTAATACTGAATTTATGCTTAGCTATCCAATGGTCATTTAGTCATGCTTTTATTGGTTAAATTTCACGTAACCACCCTTCCACATTTTTTAACTTAACGGATTGATATTTCAATAAAATAATGATAAACAGCTTTAACAGCAAAGGGGGATTTAAATGGAGTGGAGATTTTTAGGTTCGATATCCGAGGCCAGAAAGTCTGGCTGTAGTGGCGTTTACCTTATCGTCCATCAAGGGGCTTTCAATCGTGTTGTTTATGTTGGAGTGAGTAATAATGTAGGAAGAAGGATAAATGAACATTATGAAGGTTACATGAGAGGAAATAGAACAATTTACAATGCAGGTCACAATGATGACGTCTATCGTTTTATGTCAGCCTACAAAATTCGAAACCATATAAATCACTATAAATCATTGGCGAATAATTATGAGATATGGGGTTCAACCACACTGCATTTTGATTCACCTAAAAATATTTTATCTAAACATCAGACTTTTGATGCCACATGGAAGAGTATTGCATTCGAAAAGTATATCCCACAACTGGTCGTGTGGGCTCTTCCGATGGCCGACTACTCCTATTCCAATGCAACGGATATTGAAAGTGTTATCCAGTCGAAACTCATTAAATCTTTCTATTTAAGAGGATTTTTTAATGTTAAAAACATAAGCATCCTGGGTAAGATTGATAAGCCTTTTCTGGAAAGAACAAAGCACTTTATTGTTGATACTCCTGATTTAGATGAGGCTTCAAAAATTATTTTTAATCATTTGGATTCTACATCAATAGATGAATCGTTTGAGAAAGAATTCCATTTACAGTTCAAGCATGAAATTTTTTTGAGAGAAAAAGAAACACAAAAAAAACAAGCTAAAATAGCTCGAAAAATTTTACTCCATAATAATTATGGTGCTCCCTGGACTTTAGAGGAAATGGAGAAACTAAGAGTCATGCTGGTTGATTTTAATCTGTCACCAAAAGAAATGTCTAATTATCTCGGTAGGGACCCTCGGTCTATTTCTAAAAGAATAACCGAAAATGACAAAATAACTAATTTTAAATGGCGAGAAGGCATCGTATGGTTGTGATAATGCAAACTGATGAAATAATCTGTTCTGGCAACTATTTTCAGAGCAAAGAATAATTCTGTGGCCCTTGAGGCAACGATTCTTTTCTATCCTCACAGGACGTCAGGCACACTTTTTTAAGACGGTGGTTATACAAGCCAATCCGGGAAATTTCCTGAAGATATTCTCTCTCTTGTACCGTTAACGACTTACCTTCCTGTGAAGCTTCAATCATCTCTTGCCAGTATAGCAATTGTTCGAAATTGACGTGCTCACTGGAGTCGAAGCAATGCTGTCTGAAGTAACGTAAAAATAGCGGTAATTCTTCAGTCTGGGCAATATCGTAGGCTTTCACCGTGAGCTTACATAAACAGACTATGGTTGCCTGCTGCATTCTGAGCAGGGCATTCCTACTTTGAGGTAATGTGTCGGGCAGTTTCATATAACAGTCGGAAAGGCGCTGGAGAAGAGGTCCTGGTTCCGCAGGTGCGCGGCCCTGATATACCTTCAGCTGCTCAGCACCAAGATCCTGCATCAAAGGATGGTAGAGCCATTCTCGTGACTCAATTTCATCAGTGATTATCTTCTCAATACATTCGCTGTATGTACCGTCGCGCCTGCCCAGCTGAACCTGACTGAGTTCGTACTCGATATCAGGAAGATCGATACGCAATGCAGCAACCATTTCTGAAGAATGTAGATGGTCGAACGTCAGCTTCCCAACCACGCTGCGGTCTATATCAAGAAATACGGCTATGCAGAGGTCGTTAACCTTTACAAATAAATCTGCCGTGGCGCCGAACATGCTTCCGCTTCCGCTTACCTCATCAAGTGGTACCGCTCCGCCGTCGTAACCAGCCAGTAGATGCGGGAAACCAAGAAGATGTTTTTCCCGTATAACTTCAATAATTTTGCCCCGAATCGCCTCCATCAGGCCGTCACAATCACCGAGGAGATCGGTACTGTGACTATAGTGCCAAAGTTTGACCTCTCCCTGCCTGGCGATCAAATCAGTACGGCACCCGGGGCAAATGCAGTTGCATGCACTTCCCCTGCTGACTTCCGAGATGTCCAGGTATCGCCCTGTTTCGCGATGAAGTCCGAAAGGAATCCCATAGGTATAGTTTTTTCGCATGTCATCCCCCACAGAATACAGAACCCCACTATATCGGACGATGGCAACATGACTTTTCGATATGAAGCTTTTTTTACCTGATTATTTGGGTTGATTTATTACAGTGGCGGGGTTGATTAATGAAGTTATGGTAATTTTTCGTTGGTAAAAAGTTACTTTTCCGATTGCCAGTATTTCTTCCTTCGTGGAACCTTATCAACCCGGAAGGTATCGAAGCTGTGCTCTGGAGTGCTATGCCTCTCTTACACAACAGCTTAAAATGGACCTCAAAATCACGAATGTCTAACGTTATTTACCATGTACCGCTTGGCTCTCTTTATGTACCAGTCTTTTTGATTTCGCTGGATGTTAACTGTATCTGGGCACACAGATGTGACACCGGAACACAAAAACAATCCGTTATCACAGGAAGTTAACAACTTTGGCCACTTTCCCAGTTGTCAGACATCAAAAGCCATCTGATAACAGATGTAGGCGGTCTCCCGTTAATGCTACTAAGTCCCGGCCAGATTCATGAAAACCCGTTTGCAAAACATATTCTGGACGACTTTGGTTTTGAGCGACTAAGAAATCACTTCTGCATTATCAGACCGAATTGCGTTATAGGCGTAACAGTACCTTTATCCAGCTTCTGACTGAGTATCCAAGTTCTCCGCATTTAATTAAAGGTGATGAATGGAGGAGTTAAATATAATAAAGGTTTAATTTTACTACTGACGTTTTCGTAAGTATATTGTTTAAAATAACGTCAGTATAAGGATTGCCGGAAATTTCATTTTACTGACGGACCAGAGTCCATACACTGGCGGGAACCTTATCGTAAAGTTTTTTCATTGTCAGCTCAGCTTTTCGATGGTCATATGCACCTGAAATTTCTACTGATGCTATACCAGCATTCTTCTCACAGAGCCTTTCGAATACCTTTTCCAGTGTGTCGAATGAAGAGCACTTACGAAATTTCATCAAATATGCCTGTTTAGTTTCGGACATGGTCAACCTTAATTTATTTCCATCGAAAGTTCGATATCTCAATATTATGTGGATTTGTTCATGGAATCTAATTAATTTAACTAATTGACGCGTAACACCGGCTCGTTGACGAACTGATCTTTTTTATCGTTGCGTGGAACCTGTTCATAAGCAGGTTCCGCAATGTTAAAATATCTGTAAATAAAAACAGTGTTTTCAGGTAGCCACAATGAACATCCAGCCAGTAACCAGAGAGTATGCAGACAACGATCTCCATCAACAATTGTCCACGGTTAAAGTTAATGACAAGCAGCTGACGCGCCTAATCCGCTATTTTTCTCACCTGAAATACCACACAGCTAAAACGTATCTCCATTGGCTGCATGCATGGAATGATTGGTATCACGCAAATGTAGGAAAGAAGGGAAACGCAGATTGGCCTGCCAGCTCTCTCCCGGTGACTGAAATCCCGCTGCTGGCCTATTTAGACCATCTTCAGAAGTCACTCTCTCGAAGCAGTATTAAAGGATGCCTGCATGCACTGAACAGCATCCAAAGGAAAGCTCTCGACCAGCCTGGGATCATAACATCTGAAGTCAGGTATATTCTTGCGGCGCTCGAACAGGATGAAGCCCGAAAGCAGAAAGTTACCCGCCAGGCAACGCCATTCATGCTGACAGATCTAAAAGCATTGATTAAAGCACACAGTACGACGCAGTCGGTTCGCAAACTCCGCGACCTTTGCATGGTCTGGACTGGCTTTGAAACACTGCTACGCTCAGCAGAACTCCGTCGCATTCGAATGGAGGACCTTGTTTTTAATGAACAAACAGGCAGTTTTACACTTACGGTCTATCGCACTAAAACTGAAATCAATACTCTGCTTACCTATCATCTGTCCCCCAACCTCACAGCCACACTGAGAAGGTTGATGGGTATGGTCAAAAAGGATCAATACAGCCATCCTAAGGACTATCTCTTTCAGGCCGTTAATATTCAGGATAACGGATATATGCCTCCTGAATGGGGGTTAAGAAGCCAGGGCAACGAGATCAATACGCTGCTGAGAAACCACAACATGCCCTATCTGCCAGCCAGAACCCCGCTCGGGGAAAATGGCGAGCCCATTCCCGTCGAGGATGAAGGTATGATTAGTAAGAACACGCTCCTACGGGCCTTTAAAGGGTTTTGGGAAGAGCTTCATCCGCAGGAAACAGGCACCCGATGCTGGACCGGTCACAGCGTTCGCGTAGGCGGTGCCATCGAACTTGCTCATGCCGGGTACACGCTCTTGCAGATCATGGAGATGGGTAACTGGAGTAATGTGGAGATGGTTTCCCGCTATATCCGTAACATTGAAGCTGGTAAAAAAGCTATGACGCAGTTCATGCGAGGGGCGCTTGATGAGTAGCGCCCTTAAGGGCGCCGCTCATTTTTACTTCTTACGGAAAGGATTAAAGCGGTTGAGCTCCTGATTGGCGCCTTTCGGCGGCAACATTCCTTTGCGATTAAATTTATACACCCCGTTTAGCTTCATCGTTTGCACAGCAAGGTTAAAAAGAGCCACCAGCTTAAGGGTATACAGAAACGTGAAATCCGGTGCCATTAGTATAAAAATAAGGAGCAAAGCAGCACACGTCACCCGTAGCCACGCTGCATACTCCATACTCAGCGGGCGCTTAAAATAATGGATTTCCAGTAATTCTACAGTCTTGTTACTGATCCACACCGCTGCCAGTGAGAGTAACAACACGATGCACACCATAATGCCCAGTTCCATGATCATCACTCCCGGTAGTTTTGATATTTTGTGTTTCTGATTTGTTCGCTTTGGCTTTGTTTTTCGCCTTCTTTTTGGGTTTGATATGATGGAACAGGAAACAATCCACCAGCACCCAGCCATTGACGTACCGGGCCAGCAGAAATTTCTGTCCCGGGTAATGAGCATGAAAAAGCATTTTCACATAGGCGGTATTCATGATCTGTTGTTTACGCTTCAGCTCTTCTTCAGGCATCTCAAATTCCTGAATAAACGGCGATGACAACCGATGGCGCAGCATACGAATTGCGCTGGCATTTTCATCGTGTTTCGCCAATCTGCCAAAACGTACAAGCGCCTTATGCGACACCTGGACTGGTCCCAGATGGGAATCGACTAGTTCATATTGCCAGAAATATCGCAAATCCACTTTCACCCAACTGATGCTGTCTTCCTGTGCGCATTTCATGATGGTTCCCGACATCGGGACCATGGTCAGTTTGGTCAGACGCGTGTGAATATAATCAGCCAGGGTCCTGAGGGACTCTGGTACATTATTGTTCAGCAAAAGCTGCTGGAGAGCCGGAGTCGGCGTCTGCCAGCTCAGGTTTCGACCGTCAGGTAGAAATTCAAAGTTTTGATCCGCTGGCGCCGATTTTGAGTTGTTTTCCTTCCGCATGAGAAAATAATGGCCACACAGTAACTCAGCCCGTACCTGATCCTCTTCCGGATCATGCCTAGCCTTACTAAGGTCAACTGTCAACACAACACGGTTTATTGCATCCTCGTGGTATTTTTTCACCCAGACACAGACACGATAAAGCCTCTCATCGAGCTTCTGGCTGGTCGTGGAGATCCATTGCATGCATTACTCCTCAGTTCTTACTCATAATGAAAATGCCAAGATCCGCACCGGGTACAAGCTCTGTGTAGCTATGGCTGATCCTCCGTTCATTCGACGGTGCTTCATCCGACGGAGGCTCCCAGTTTTGGAGCCTTTTAAATGATGGCTTTTGCCCAACGCCAAAAATGGGCAGTGAGGCTTTCACCACCCTGTAATCTGTCTCGGCATATTTATTATTTCTACGCTCCGTGTCTTCAGCGCGGTATGTGAACAGATGGGCAATCGGAACCGGAAAAGTATTGGTCCGGCAAAGGCGGTAGGCCTCCCCGTCTTTCAGTACCTTTGTATCCAGTAATGACATCGCCCTGTCGATGTTCGCAATTACTGTCAGGTCGGCTGTCGCTGGCGATTTGAGCGCAGCTGCACGACGCCTATCCAGCATCTCGATGAGCTCACTGGCGCTGGTTTTGACCTGATTCCGGTTTAGCCGCCAGGCAAAAGTAACTTTTTTGAGCTGTGTCCCAACAAACATAATTTTACGAGTGGAATGCACAGCCACCAGGCCGGGAAGTTTACGGTGAACTTCCTTAAAACGGATGTGTTTCTGATCATTCACCCTTTTCATTGCTGAGGCAAAGTCACTTTTGGCATCGTTAATGTCGCGAATAATCCCGCTCAGTAGTTCGCCCCCCTCAGGAACAATAATCAGCCCAGGGTATTTGGTCGTTACTTTCGTAGAAAGCCTACTGAGTAGATCAACGTCATCGATGCAAAAATCCTGAAAAACACGGATGATGTCGTCCACGGAAGCATCTGAGATAGTATTCACCTCGATTGTGTTCACCTTTTTCAGCCGCTCTTCGTGGCGCGTCACGCTCCCCACAGTCATCAGCTCGGCCATTACTGGCTGATGGTCATTCAGAAAAGCTCTGAGCTGGTCAATTCGCTCCAGAATCCGATCACGATAGAAGGGTAAATCTTCAATGGTCATTCATCACTCCGGTTTCAGTAAAACAGCGCAATACCGTTACATCTTCAGCCACTTCTGAAGATGCAATATGAAGACGGTAGTTGTACCTTTCCAACACCTTCCGAAACTCATCTGAATTGCCGGTAGAATAAAGAGGCAGAGGTTCAGCTTGCTGAACGTCATGCCGGAAACAACGATTACGGTCGGCCAAAAGACCAAAATTGACAGGCTTGTGTTGCAGATTGAAGTGCTGCCATTCCAGCGGTACTCCGAACTTCACCCACCAGCCCAGACCAATCAGTTCATTTCGGATGCTCTGCGCATTGCCTAAATCCGATACTGTAACATCCGGGATAGTACCCTTCCCTTCAACCAGCAAATGCATCGCGTTCTTAAAATCAGGCATGACGACTCTTCCTGGCTTGCTTCAGAATGCTACGGTTCGAACGCAAGCTGTGACGAAAATGCAGATTGCGACGTTCAGCCGAACTAAGCCATATCTTGATGAGTTCATTCGAATACGAAACCGGCATTTCCCCGAGACCTGACCTTACGTTTTCACGGACATTCAACGAACAGAAGGTGGCGCCACTCACCACGGCGTCAAACTTTGCGTTCATGTTCGCGTCCGTTAATATCAGAAATCTGGTTATCCGGGGACAGGAACAAAGGCTGATAATACAGGCGCCACGGATAGTGTACCGTAAGGCCATCCGTACCAATCCGGTTCAGCCGGTAGCGGCCGTTCATACGATCAACAGACCAGATGCCGGGAACTACAGGACGACTCCAGCGCCAAACAGGTAAACCTCCGAGCTGAAGGGTATTCACCAGCCCTTTATCCAACTCGGTCACGCGTACCTTCAACAAGAAGCATAACCACGGAGAGCACCAGATAAACAGCCAGACAGGGGGGAGGACAACCTTGTTTAGCAAATGGCCTGTCATCAGCATCGCAGACAACAGCATAAAACTGATGATCATCCAGAAAACCATCCATCCTAACCAGGCTCGTGTTTCGCAAAGTCTCCATTCCAGCAGGTAAAGTCGCTTTTTCATCCAGAACCTCCGGAGCTCAGTGAATCACTGAGGTGTGATGCATCAAAATAGTTGTGCGTGGGAAGATTTCGTTTCGCCACAGCTCTTGCGCCGACGTCCATCCATGGAGAATTCCGTTGCCACATTGAGAATTGAACGCCATTACCTCATCATTTAGCTGGTAGACAAGCCTTTCAGGCATATCAAGGTACTCAGGCAGAGAAAGCAGTACGCCGTGGATCATTTCGCTGGCCAGCCTGGATAACGTCTCTTCTTCGTCGAGATTTTCTGTCGGCATTGCAGAGAGCGGGATAGAGAAACAGCAGAGCTCCATACCCACAGCGTCATAACCAACTTCAAACCCCTCATCATTGAGCACAAAGCGGAAGATGGCCTCTGGTACCTGATCCAACTCGGGCATCGGTACCTCTGGCACTTCTACACCGGAAAAATACTTTTCGGTCCAGTTACTGAAAGGACTGGTGAACACCCAACAGAGCAGCGGCAACGCAATGTCCATTTTGAGTACTCGTTTCGTGCCAGACGCTCCCGAAGAATGAAGATTACTTTTCATGTTCTACCTGTAGATTGCTTTATTTACAGCTATTTAAACACATCCCGGAATTTCCCCAATAGGTTGGAAAACACTAAAACTCACAGATGCTGGTCCCCTTCTGTTTTAGCCGGTGCTCAAGATAGATGCAGGCCAGATCGAGAGGTTGATTTTCTTCGAGGCATGCCCGAACGAGATCTTCAGTGGAAACAGATTCCAGTCCCCGGTTTTCAAGAATTTCTTTCGCCGTCATCAGCGCCCGGGAGGCACTTCGGCTTAACTGAATTTTCACCTGAGAACTGCTTTCACACAGGGCATCAGCTGGTACGGTCTGTGAATCGGTATTATGCATAGGGGTATCACTCCATATCAGGGATCGAATGAAAATTGACTGCAATAGACTTCTCTGGTTCATCGTTTTCCACAGTACTTAGCCAGGTTCGGGCAGCGAGTTGTTGCTCACAGAGAAGCAGGTAGCCTTCGCCCATTAGATGCTTTTGTCCCAATGCATGCAGGAGATCCCCGGAATATGGCCCCAGAGCAGTTTGGGTATAAAACAACGCGCCAGCTGGAACTGTTTTCGACAACTTGCTAATTAATACGGTCTTCTCGTCCTCATTTTCGGGTAACACGAGAATTATCCTGAACCCCTTGCTAACGTGTGATTTCAGACCTGCAACCAGCGACCGAAACCTGAGTGCATAAATGACCATCCTGAATCGGGTCATTAACAGCGTTGTAGCGGCAAAAATAACGACAACTGAGCCGAGTTTGGAGCGGTAGAACCACCAGTTCAGGCCACCGGCCACGATCAGAACCACCAGTAGCACAATGCTTCCATAAAAAAATGCAGCCGGGAAACGGGTTCTTTTTCCTTCGAGGAACGCCGACGCCATTATTACGCCCGTGATGCAGTACACAATCCAGTCATAGAACGATTCAGTCATCATTAGGTACTAATGTCTCGTTTTGGTTTTAAATCGGACGCCTTGCTTTATAAAGCCCTCAGCAATCGTGTCCCATACAGCCATCGACTTCGCTAAAATTGTCACAATTCTCCGTTGTCACGAAGCGTTCCCCACGGTCTAAACGGCGCTGTAAATCGGACTTCACTTCAGCCGACGGTTTGAGAAAAAGATACTCCAGCTGTGTGTCACTACCCGAAGAAAGCAGCAGTTCAATACTGAAATCAACATGCCGATATGTGAACTGGCTTTGTTCGTGAGAAAAGATCGAATTCACAGGGATATTGCTCAGACTTGTGGTGGTAGGCATATTCACTCCTTTGTTTAAAACAGTATACAAATCTCTATCGGTCCATTTTTCGGATAAGAGACCTATTTTCGCGAAACTAGAACAAAGGACGTAAAATTTATTTATGTAGACTCCAACTCATCGACTGATTTCGGCTGGAAATGGAAACACAGGGCAGAAAAATCATAATAACAGGAGCAAAAAATGAAGCAGCAGGAAGGTAGTTATTTAGGATGGCGGCTGATGTGGATGGTAATGGAGGGATTATGTGAAACTGTGCTCGTAGAGTAATACCGACAATCATTTCAGAAATTTATTACTTTGAGGAAAATCGGAATAAACACAAGCTTTGACAAATGCACAAAAAAAGGCACGGATAACCGTGCCTTTTGGGATGTAAAAAATGAAGATATATAAATCAATCTTCAGCACTCATGCTGCAACAGAGATTTTAACCTCTGAAGCAGGAATGAGTTCACGTAAATTGGTGAACACTTCATAAATTAGATCCTGACGGTCATGGATTTTAATCCGACCACCAGCCAATTCAGACACATTCACCCCCTAGTAAAGTTCAGTAACAACCTCACCATCTAGATCAAGGACGCGAACACAAGCAACCATATGAAAGTAGGATTTTGCAGCATATCTTTCATAAATATCAATAATTGATTCGTTATTGCGGCGTAAAACGACCTTCCCAGACGGCAGGGTTGTTTCATCCATATAACAATCGGTTAATTGGTCTTCGAAATCATCCTCTTGAAGTGAAATATGCAGACTCAGTTCGTCGGAAATTCGACGTGAATATGAATAATCACTAAATGTATAAGCGGCCATGGATATATCACTGAAAGTGCGATAAGCCTCATAAAGCCGGGATGTTATTTCATCTGATACATAGTTGATAAGCCCTATAAAATGCGTATTCCAGAATAGTTCCAGTGCAAAACGGGCTATTAAAACCTGTCCATCAACTTCCATCAGTCTTTTGTACTCTTCACGATCATAGCCACCAGGCTGTGTGCTATCCGCAGAAAGACTCAAGACATCACTACAGACATCATCGTATTCAATGCGGCTGGTCGCGTAGTGTTTTCCAGCGATATCCAGATACTGACCGGAAACCTGGTCGAATACCTCAAGAAAATAAGCCAATCGCTTCTTGAGGGTATTCGCCTCCAGGCCATCCAGTTGGGTATCATTAAGAGTATCCACGTAATGGTCCACAGAATGTCTTAACTCACTGGCTGATATACTGCACGAAAATGAAACCTCGTCGCCCTGACAGTGTGAGACATTGATAATCATTTGTGTCTCATCAAAATCAATGCCAATGCCTGCCAGTACTGCACGAACGTAGTTTTGGTTATCAGTATAATTAGTCATTTTCACTTCCTCAGGAATATTGAAAGGAAGTGCCCCAGAGGGGAGCAACTTCCCCAGTGGGTGGATTAAATTTATGTTCTACTGCGCCATGCTGCCCTGCTAGTTAAACAGAACATTGAAAACGGCCATTCAGTCGAATAAAGGTACTTTTTACGATGAGTAGATAAAGGGAGCTGGTTAAACACCGTCCCGTAACTCTTCAATCGCTTCATGGAGCAATACAGCTCTGTCACAAATTTTTACTCGTCCGCAAGCACTCACAGAAGAGAAGGTTCCGTGCGAGGATTCACACATAACACTCCCATCACTGCCGGTGAAACGAACGTTCATCATTACCGGTACATCGTCTCCGGAACTTACGCTGGTATAAAGACTGATGAGTTTTTCATCATCGCAGTACACCCCCGTCGTCCCTTCCTTGAAGCCGATGTAAAGGTCTGGCATGCAAACCGGGTATTGATCTGTGTTCAGCTCAAGATGCAACGTCAATTCATCATTAACACGACGCTGATATTGATATTGACCAAAGCGATTAAATGAGGCCTTTACAGATTTAATCATCTGGAGAGCATTATTCAGACACTCCGAGATTTTTTTCTCGAACTCAGAGATGAAATCGCCAAAATCAGAATGAAAAAATTGCTTAAGTGCATATCGGGCAATAAGTACTTTCCCGTCAACACGCATTCTATTCTGATAAATCTCCTTTCTGAGCTGTAGCTGGAATGCATCATAATGAGGCAACGGTTTAGAAGCCGACAGTATTAGGGTTGCTACATCGACTATTTTTATAGCGCTGCGCGCGTTATGAAAACCGCGAATTTGAATTTTCTTAAAAGATGAATTTTCATAGACTTTAAGAAAGTATTGTATTTTATTCCGAAGGACTTCAGTTTCAGAATACGGTGCTTTATGTTTTATCAACTCTTTAATATATGAATCCAAATAGAGTAACAAATCATCAGGCACCACTTCTGTTTTGAATGTAAGCTGTTCAAAAAAGTTAGACTTGTCAAAGAGTTTTATATCCTGTTGACTTACAGTCAGTCCAAGCTGTTTTTTAAGCATGGCACAGACAAAATTCACATCATCACTTTCGTTAAACATTTCTACTTCCTTTTGGCTGAAAAAAAAGGAAGCATTCCCCACAGGGATTAAGCTTCCCTTGTGGGTTTAAATTAATTACATGTAAAGCAAATCATCTGAATGCTCTTGAGCAAACGAATTTACTTGCTTAAGCGAGTTATTTATCGCCTTTCGATAAAGCGCTGAAGAGTGCGATTGAACCATTTTATACTCAGTGACGAGAAGAGGTGATGTAAAGCAACCTAAATTCGCATCGAGTGTTAAAGGTCCAGCGTCGGAAGAATCAATGACAGCATAAATACGCCGCTTCATCACCCTACCTAACAGATAACGATTAACATGGTTCAGGAACTTATCCGCCCCTGAAACACTACTCACATCCCAATCAGCAGAAATTATCTGATCTGCAACTGAAACAGGTACCGGTTCAACAACTATCTGAGCATTGATTTGATGGTCAACACTGAAGAACCTGGTGACTACTTGTGAAACTGAACTCTTCGCAACCTTATCTGTAACTGCGAAAATAAGCGGAAGAGCCCGTGATAATCGTGACCGTAACAGACTATGAAGATGGCTGATAAAATTGTGCCCGTGTTCAACCATACCAAGGATTAGATCCTTGTCTGAATTGCTGGAGCGATAATAGACATACTCCAGTTTTTCACGATTCACACCCTCATTCAGCCAGTCTGGAGCAACATCCACAAGCCGAAGATGAGCAGCTGACAATGAAACCTCAAACCGCAAGGTTTCAAGAGTGACCGGCCCAGCCTTCAACAACGTAGCTCCTGAGCAATATTGTGCAACAGGGTGATTATCCACGTCATGGTCCCATAAAGGCTCCCAATCACGCAGATATCGCGCTAAATGCGGTATTAAAGTTCGGACTGGTATGTCAGCCTGAACAACAAGGCTCTGAATCACTCCCGTTTCCAGATTGACACTTTGGATCTCGGCACCTTCAAAACCCATTTTTACCAGCATCGCTTCAATTAATTTATCAATCGCTTTCATTTTATAGCCCTCGATTAAGAGGGAATCTTCCCCAAGGGAAAAATTCCCTCAGGGATTAGATAATTTGATATTAAGTTTTAATACCCGTAACGGATCGCATGTTGTCTTTCATTAAGGTACGCTTCGTATTCATTTTTTCCGGATGCGAAACACTCTTTAACAAAGACACTGCAAAATGCTTTAAGATCATCTCTGGCATGCATTTCTTTATCTGACATCAGAATTGCATAGTCAGACGTGTCGACATCCGCTAACCGCCATCCGTATTTCATGTAAACACGATTACTGAGGGCATAGCCTTTAAGATAGCGACGTGCATTAGTGATGATTTGGCGACAACCGGATAAGTCAGACGACAACGTATCAGGTGCGATCATCGTTTCCAGAATATCAACCGGCAACCCCTTACAAAAAATTTGAACATTATAATTGCTGTAGCAGTCATGATACTTAAATTCTTTTATAATACGGTCTGGTTGATCAGTTGATATCTTATTTAAAACATCAAGTGCTAAACGGACACCTTCCATCATACTTTCATGTAATTCCACATTCACAAATGAAAAGAAGGAACTCAGGTCATCCTTGAACGTGAGATAGTCATCACTAAAACGTCCTTGTCGGGTCAAATGTAGCAAACGTTGCTTATTATATTCACAATCAGTCACGTCATAACTACCACCGCGCTTTAGAGTGAACCCTTCCTTGATAGAAACCAGGAATCTAATATGGTCAATTAAAAAAGACCGGTTCCGTTTATTTTTAACTACATCTAATTGGCGTTTAACACAATCCGCAATGTCCTGGTCTTCGAACCCAGGGAACGGGATATCTAGAAAATTTGAACTGTATGCAGAGGCATACGAATAAAGAAAATCAAATGAAACATCGGCATCACAGCATATACCAGTAAATTTACCATCGTTGCCAGTTAAGCAGATAACATTGCTGACCTTCACTAAATGGTTGCGTGACATCAGGAATGCATTAATGATTTTCTCAATAATTTTCATGTAATCCTCTCTTAATTATAAAAAGGGATTACTCCCATCAGGGATGTAATCCCCAGATGGGTAGAGTTAATCAGAAATCGCAAAGACCTAAATCTTTATTTCGTCCTGAGATCGTGGAAGATATCAGGCGATTAGCACGTTTCTGTATATTATGCTCAGATGTCTCTTTCATATAAAATGGTAGTGACATACCAAGAGACTGTCCATTTTGGAAATAGTGACAGACTATAAAGCCATATCTCCAACCTGTACGGATATAAGACTGAACGCATTTGATAAAACTCGAAGCTGCCGCTTTTGTTCCTAAAGAGGTATATGTTTTCAGATACCGGTCCATTGAACTTAGTGAAACAGCTTTAAGAGTCACCTCCATCGTTTCATTCCCGTGCTTCACTCTTTTAATCAACTGATCTACATTCCGGAGCAAGAATGCTTTACGCAGTCCAGCAATCAGAATTAAAACCTGTCTGAGTAATGCACACAGCCTATTACGCACATATCTCATGAAGTCTTCAAAATACAAAAGCCAGAAACAAGCAGCCTGGCTTATCAAAGGTTCATGAGAGCAAGCCAGCATCTTAGCCAGCTCGATATCTTCAGCTCGAGAAGAAAAGTTACTTTTCTCAAACCACTGTTGCTTTGAATTACACGTATAGAGCTCTATCCATACAGAGATGCACTCAAGTGACTCCATGTCTTCACAGAGCAATTCAGCACTGTTGATACACTGCTGAAGTTCAAGACCGATATCATACGAAACCGGACATTCTTTCAGAGTCTCAACGTAGTTAGGGACGAACTGCAATAAATGCGTTGTTTTCAGGCACAGGCTGAGATGCACTTGCGTCAAAGGATTTACCAGAGACTGTGCAGGCAACTCAGTAATGGAAATCGGTACAATACCATTCTTTATCAGAACCGCATTAACCAGATCTGTAGCTAATTTCATAAGACCTCCAGAACAAACTCTGAGGGCCACCCCGATGGGAGGTGCCATCAGGGATGTAGTTAAAATTTGTGTTATCTTTATGCGCAAAGTGCCATGACATCGTCGATATAACTGACAAGAGATGGTCGCTCATCCTTTACTGCAAAGTGACGAAGGCCATCCAGGTTGTATGCAGGAAGGAAATCTGCATAACCTCGCGCACGAAGATCATCAACAACAAGTTTTAAATAATCAAATCTTCCAAGAGAACCTCTTAATGGCGGTTTTCCGGGTTTTGACAAAATTTTAAATGCTTGTTGCCAGGTGATTTCTTCCGCGTCTCCTGTTGCAAGATTAAAATGCACATACTTAAATGTTTTATAATCTCCACGACAAGTAAGATAGTAATTCGGAAAGAAGTATTTATCACAACGCAACAAACATGTTCCTGAAGGACGTATAACGTACAACAGGTTTTTGTCTTTATCTATTATGCTGTGTTTTAAAATCGTGAAGTCAATTTCATTATCATGAAGGTAATAACACGAAGATGGTTGCTCAACGATATGAGATGAAATCACAGCAGCGAACGTATTAAATAAATCTTGATTTTCAATATTCATAACAATGCTCTCCGATATTTAACGATGAGCATCACCCTAACGGTAATACTCCCGTCAGGGGTTTTAAGTTTTATGGATATACCATGTCATACAACCGACCGTAGCCAGAAGTACCGCACATTTATTAAACTGAGCAAGCATCTCAGCCGTAAAAAAAACCTGAATAACAGGTGATTTTCACGAAGGAAATCGGATTATCTGTTTAGGATTTAACGTAATTAAACACTAAAGAGATAACCCCCCCCGGCCTGAAAAGGCGGGGGAGTTATCGGATTTAAAGCTGAGCAAGACATTCAGGAGCCCATTTTACGGGGAATCCATCCGGTCCTGTTAATTTTAGTACATCGTTCCAGTCGACTCCTTTCTTCCCTACAGGAATATCGAAATCAGGTTCAAAGACTTTAATTGTCAGCTCTGAAGTGGGATATCGCTTTGCAAAAAACTCTTTCATACGTTCCTGAAGTCGTTTAGCTGACTCCATTCCCGGGGAAGTGCCTTTTGTATTCACAAGATCCTTATCCGCCCAGATGTAAAACTGTATTACTTTCACACCAGGGGGAGGCAGGAGACTATCCGGCACTTCAACGTTTTCAAGGCACCAGGCAGAGCTCGCGGCCCAGCACGGTGTTGAAGTCGCTTCAGTAACTGACAGCGCGTTTTCTATGCCTTCAGCCACACCTAACGTCCAGGTACGGGTACCTGGATTGAAGTGTGGATCGTACAGCTGAATTGAGCCGCCAGTCATATCGGCAGGCGGTTTCATCATCAGTTTCGGATTCTCAACATGTGCCTTATCACCATTTAACTCGACGAACGTTCTGTGGATTGTCAGAGGACGCCCACGGGTATCGCGATAAATTGCGATCATTCCCGGGTAAATCGTGGGTTTTTCCAGTGACTTATCCATGTAGTAAAGTCGTTTGTTCAGACCTAAATCCTTGGGAAGGTTGCTCAGAACTCGATTAAGACCTCGATTTCGGAGATACACCCACACAGGGCTCTCAGGTTTGATTTCACCGGTATAGTGATATATCACTTCAAGTTTACGCCCTCGTTTTTCAACTTCATCGCTGTCAAGCGTTTCGGTTGCACGAACTGTTAATTTATAACGACGTTCACTTTCGAGATCCGCATCAGTTAATGGAGCGTACAAATCCATCCCAAAGAAATCAGTCAGGATCTTCTTACAAGTCTGGGTCTTGCTCAGCTTGTAGTACTCTGCCAATACATCAATACCGTCACAAAATGCATTCACTGGAAAATCATTGTGAATGGCACAACCGGTAAAGAGGTCCTTTTTACGGAACCGGAACTTTGATTTCCCGACCCCACTAAATGGGCAAGGAACCTGGCCAGGTGCTTTATCACAAGCGTCTTTAAATGCCGGTATTCTATCGAATACATAGCGCCAGCCTGATACTTCCGCTATACGAGCGTGAACCATTTTTATAAAGTGGTCAGTGACTTCATGTGGTGTACGCTTAACAGCCTGGGATGCATAAGTCATTTGTTCTCTCTTATCTGGCATTGTGGGTTTCTCAATGCCCTCTGCGATGCAGAAAACAGGGAGAAACCCACAACGCAGAATCTAAGAATGAGGGCCCACAAGGGCCCTCAACAATTACGCTTCAGTCTTGAAGCCGATATTTTCAAGACGCTGGATAAAACCATCAACCATTGACGTTGCCATTTCTCCATTACCCTCTGGTATAGATACATCCCGGAGAATTCTTTCTTCTGGCAATTCACTTTTGACAATTTCACCCATGCGACCAAAAATACGGACACGATGCATCGTCCCGACTTTTTCATACTCGACACGGTAAGTCTTTATCTGAGTCATATATTGCTCCTTAATCCTTCAGGGAGCAAAGCGACCCAACCGGGCGTCGTTTTGCCCCGATTGGGTAGAGTTTAATTAGATAGAATTTGATGTACTAATTTACTGACCTCATTCGGCAATAAAGAAATATCATCAACATTTACGAAGGTGCCCTCATTAAAACCCATCAACACATCAGTTTTAATACCAACACCAGCGATTTCAATGCCGTTACTTTCAGCAACTGAAAAAACATCATTAATGGTGTAAGCCGACTCAGTCGGATAACCATCAGTAATAAGGAAAACAATTTTCCTGTCAAACTGGCTTTCAAGTAACAACTCTAAAGCAGCATTTAATGCAGAACCCGTTGGGGTATTATTACCCTTGCAGCCAAGTGAGAATTTTGAAAGTTTCTCTTCCGCGTTTTCATCAAACGTTTTGATAACTTCAAAATCTTTGTCTACAAACGGATAAATCACATTAGCAACATGCATTTTTGAAATAGCTTCAATTGCCAGAGTTAATGCAAGGTCAGTCTTAATTGCATGGATATAACGGTGTTCCAGACTCATTGAACCTGAAATATCACGAACAATGACCAAGCCGACGTGGCCCCGGTTTTTAGATTCGCTTTTTGACCGAAATACATCCCTAACACCCATCGGAGACTGGATCAGTCGATTAATATCGAATGACAAGCCTCTTTCACGGGTTTTAAATTGACCACGCATTTTTACCTGCTGTAAAACAGATAAATCTGCCCCAAGGGTCTGGCTGATATTTAATGCTTCATTGTAGACATTCAGATCAATGTTCAAATCTGGAACATCCCACTCACTTGCACCAAATTCAGCTTTAACCTCATCCGACACACTGACAGCAATTACGGAGATCTCTTTTGCAAGAACCTCATGAAAATCATCGCTTTCCTCATCACTGTTTAAAAAATCATCCAGCAATTTAGCAAGCATATCCCACTGTTCAGGAGAAAAGTTACTTTCCCCCTCAGAAGAATTTCCATTTGAACTGTCGTTTAGGGAAGGTGTCGAGTCAGCATCATCCGAGCCGGGGTTCGCCGATTCATCACCTTCGGACTCACCATCAGGTTCGCCGTTAGAGTTCTCAGCATTTTGTTCATCCCCTCCGGATTGGTCCGGTAACCCATTACCTTCCGCAGGCGCCTTACCATCACCAGAATCATCGCCTTGGCCTTCTTTATCACCATCCCCCTCACCCTGGCTATCACCATTGGGTTCGGTATCAGGTTCATTCTCAGAGCCAGATGATTCATCTGTATCGTCATGCGGGTCTTTCGACTGCTCCTCTTCTTGCTGTTTCTCTTTTGCTTCATCCCTTAAACGCTCTAAAAGAGCCAGAGTTTTACGCGCCAGAGAATCGCAATTTTGCGTACTTTTGCAACTTAGAGCTTGATGAATGATCTCATCGACTTCTGAAGTTACAGGTGCAAGGATTTTCTTTGCATAATCGAAAAATGGGTCAAGCGTTTCTTTATGCCCTTCTTGTTGAAGAACGTTAACCCGCAATGTATTAAGCAGGTACATTTCAATAAACTGAACCGGGTTTTGAGGGGTTGAAGAAATATCAACCGTCATTCGCCCAGCTTCAACCATCAAGGCATAAGTCACCGCGAGGCGTTTTTTTGCCTCCTGATAATCAATACCCGTCTTCTCTTCCATCTGGACATCATCAAAAAGATTAATAAGTCCTTTTAGTCGACAAGCACGAGCATATGCTTTTTGCTTTTGTTTTAGGTTTTGAAAATCAGCCTTCAAGTCATCATCAATACTGATGAAGCCATCTGCATTGATCAATTCTCCAACAAAAGCTTCACGGTATACTTCATGCTCTGTATAACGACCGTGTCCTGCTTCATGACATATGAATCCTTCAATTAGCTTGACAAATCTCTCATCGCTATAATCACCGTTAGGTAAAACACAGACATTGTTTTGGGTGTTGAAATAAGGTGTACTCACCTTATTGTCAATAATTACATAAATCCCATTTATACCGCTTATCACGCTGGCTATATTCGTCAGGCGTTGAATATGGCGTGGTGAAGATTTTAAATCAAATTTCATTTGAGTACCTTTATTTGATAAAGGGTACTCACCCAGATGGTGAAGTACCCATCTGGGGATATTTTTACAAGACTAAATTACCAACCGGTCAATTCGAGTTCGCAGTCAAATGCGCTATTACTACCACTGGCCTGAATAGAAACATCTTCATCAGGGCCAACAGCAGGCTCAGGTGCAGTCACTGCCTTGTTATCAAGATCTTCAACCGGGTCTTCTCTGAAAACATTTGCTGAAGAAAAAACATCATCCTCAGCAGAATTCAGAGAGTTAGCCGCTGTAACCTGTGAATCGATATTGAATGACCGGGTTATGGAATCCAGCCAGTCGGTTACCTTTTGTTCACCGGAGATAATACGTTTCAGCATTGACGCATCGCTCATGAAATAGAACCACTGCTTTAATACCGCAACATCACGGGGAGAAGAAATGGCACCTTTTGGTAAATTATTCATAACATGCTTAATAGCTTCTGCAAGAACAACAGCCTCTTTATGAATGAACATGAAGCTAATTATTTTATCCTGCATCTGCTTTAATCGGTCAATCGTGCTGGAACGCAAATTATCATTTTTGCTGATTTTTGTATAAACCTTCATAGCTTCATCGGCCAAGTCAGTTATCAGTTGTTCTTGATAAAAGTCCTGCGTTTCATCCCCCTCCACACTAATCGGTGAAAACGGAATGAAATGCGCCAGATTAAACCGGAATGATTTAACAAAATCATCTTTAGTCAATTTCAACTGGTCAATTAAATCTGACATCAACGGACTGCGATCTTTCTCAGCCTGAATATGAGTGTCATAGTTATCAACCACGTTCTGGATACCGGCTTGAAATTCACGTTCGATTTCTTGTGCCTCTTCGAGAAACTCCTCCATCCTTTCAACTGGCAGTATCCACATATTGCTATAGCGGATGCACAACCGTGAACAAAGGGTTGAAATTCGACTAGTGATAGTGCTTTTGAAACTCAGTGCCTTTATGTCTATCCAGCGAACTTCGCTTTTAGACACGCTCTTCTGGTCTGTTATATCATCACCGCCATAGGACAGTTCGATTTTATCAGTTCGCCGAGAGCCCTGACACCCACTAATTTCAATTTTTGTTATAACAGCACCTTCCAGCAAGTCAGGATATGCTTTTATAAAGTTTTCACTGATTTCCTTTGCAGAAATTTTATTAAGTTTAGAAGTATTGAAAGTCATAGGTTTTCTCCAGATTTAGAAATGGGAAAACCTCCCCGTCGGGAAAGATTTCCCGATAGGGTTAAGAATATTACTTTTCAAGTGTTGTTAAAAGAATTCCAGGAAATTCATTTTCGACATCCGCCGATTGAATGCTCCCTTGATACATGAATCCTTTTGATTCAAGGCCCTTAATCATGGCTTCCATATCTTTGTTACAGACTTCATAACAAATAAATGAATAGTCATTATTATGCTGCTTCAGACCTATATATTGATTTCCATCTTGTGCAATCACGAAAGTTTCAGTTCCGTTTGCACTCAGAAAACCGTAAAACGTAAGATGAGTAAAGTCTGTCACACGGCATTCAGCCTTCTGATAACTCGTCCCATCTATAACTACTTTTTTGCAGTGTAATACTCCATTGTACGGTTCTTGTCGTCACCGAGAATTAAGTCGATGGCTTCCAACACCATACCAGTGGCATGTGCAGGCAGAGCCGACGCAAAAGCAATTTTAAATGTATCCAGTAAGGACATGGTCTTTAACGTCATTGACGTTCCAACCCAGGCCACAAGCTGGCGTATATCCATTACACTGTCGTCAGTTCCTGTGTTGTTTACTGCAACGGCTACCGAAACGAATTTTTCAATTACCAGCATAGGCAGGCTATTGTAGCGTTTAAGCAAAACGTTGGTTAATGCAACCTCTGAAGGCCTTTCCATCTCCACAATCAGGAAGCGCTTGATAAACGCTGCATCCTGCCGCTGCGATGAAACGAACTTACGAGATCCCCCACTCATGTTTGTGTTTGAAGTACCCATAAACCGCGTAAACTTATTGGCCTTAACCACTTCGCCACCGTTGGCAGCTAGTGACCAGGGCTTTCGCTCTATAGGCATATGAAGCTTTGCGGCAGTATCAGGGTCAATCTTGTCCACTTCATCCAGAAGAATGAGATGGCCTTCCTGAAATGCCGTTACAAGCTCGCTAGGCACAAAACTGGTGTTACCGTTATTAAGACTTCGCTCACCTTCCAGCTCATCAGCACGAATATTGCTATTGATTTGCTTTATGGTTAGCGGCCAGTTCAGCATATGGCTAATATACATTGCCATTTCCGTCTTACCTGATCCAGACTCTCCTTTCAGGCATACACTCAAATCTATATCGTTACTTACAAGCAATTTTACTACTTGCTCAAGTATTCGAGCATTCGGTATATAGTCCTTATTCAGATTTGCACGATATGGAGATAGCTTTTTAAATACAGGAACAATCATATCCTCGTCCATCTCAGGAATGCCAAATAAATCTTTTGCTTTGACAAGGTAATACTGATCCTTATTCGCAAACATCTTACTTGATATAACATTTGCGGGTAACAGATTACCAATGATTTCCTCCTGGAGGGAAGCTTCGGATTTTAATACAGTTGCGGCGTTAGTCATTTTTAAAACTCCGGTAAAATGCAAACACCGCCCGCTGGCAGATGTTTGCCAGTGGCATATTAGTTGAAATTCATCGCACACGCTGTCGCCATCTGCGTTCTGATAGCTGCAACGTTGTAACCGAGAAAAGTTCCTACTATTTCGAATACTTCAGAGTCAATCCATTCGAACTGGCGTTCAAATGTAGGGTTTACGATTACCCAACCAGAAGTATCTCTTAATGTTAACTTGTTAGTAACGACAAGCTTTTCAAACAAGTTAATTGTTGATTTAAATACTTTGGAATAGACATCCATTATATCCCGATCAGTCCATTTAATTGCCAGTTTATTTTCTTGCAGCAAATAGTCCTGTTCGAAAAAGATATCCCATCCCATCTCTTCCTTACAACCATGCAAAATAACATTATTATCTTGATGATAACGAGATAATTTTGCATTTTCACTTCCGTAACTGTGCGTATATTCATATAAGCATTTTTTAAGCTCTGACCTGAACTCAATAGCATCAATACCATGAGTGGCACATGTAAGCTCAAATGATTTCGACATATACCACCGTGTTTCAGCTTCAAGAAGCGGATTCACGGTAATATTACCGAATTCATCAGTTGTATAGAGTGTTTTTGTAAAGGCGAGATGTTTAACGTTTTCCAACGACTCTTCCAGTGCAATGACGTATAACTGATATACATCTTCAGGAGCCCAGTCGAAAACCAGACCACCTAATTCCGCACTGTATTCTTCTAGTGTGAAGAGATAATCAGTTTCCGCAGCAAAACTAATGTCATGCAGAATTTGATTTTTGAGTAGTTTGGAACAATCACCTAGCAGAGTAACATCTTCAGATGCACAAGGCTCCAGTTCCGGGCCAGAATGCTTATCTTCTAATTGCGTACTTTGTTTTGTAGCGATTGCATCATTTATATAGTCAATTGGAGACGCGACTATAGTTATTATTTCATTTTCCTCTTTTTCAAAATCGAATATAGAGAAAAAATCCATTTGTTTACTGCTAAATGCAGTAGGCATATTTTTTTGTTTCATGGGTTCTCCTAAGGGAGAACCCCCATGAAGGGATTTCTCCCCTTTTGGGTGGTTTAAATGTCAGATCTGTCTAAAGCTACTTTGCCCAAAACCCTTAGGGGGTTTAGGTATGTGAGCTAACTTACTTGTTGCTACGACTCTCATGTAGTCAAGAGGATGCTCTCTCCCTTCCAACGTGATGGTATCCACAACAAGATAACCGGAGACCATTAACTCATCACCTTGATTTATACCAGTGAAACAGCCTGAATACATTTCTGGTGATACTTTAATTTGAATCGAAAATTCTCTCTCAGTATTTTCACCATTAACTTCAGTTTTCATTCTGTTTTTGAGTTTTATTAATAACCCAACGTTACCGCCAGTCATTTCTTTCTCCATTGCACTGATAACTATCCCGGACACTTTTACTTCATTAACATATTCAAGATATGACATTACTTCTCTCCTCATTTTAATCAAAGAGAAGCCCCGTCAGGGTTCCCCCTTAACAGGATTAAATAAATTTGTTTACAATGAACATCAATCCCAGCATACCAATAACAGAAAAGCCAAACAGCTGACCAAAAGATCTTGGTGCTTTTACCGATTTAGCGTTATTGATTTCTGCCATGAGTTCATCAATTGTCGCCTTCCGTTTTTCTGCTTTCATTTGATAATCTAAACATTGTTCCTCTCGTTTTGTGAGAAACTCAATTTTCGATTTGATAGCATAATCCCAACCTTTGGAATCGAAAACGCTCAATTCACTAAAGGTGTGTAACATGAGTTCATCAGGAAAACCTAACTCTTTCATTAATGGGCGAACGGATTCATACATTGCATCCACAGTTTCATAATGTGCTTTGGTCACTTCATTAAATCGATTACGCAATGCTAATTTATCGCGTTTCTCAATAATTTCAGAAACCCAGGCAATCAACTGATCATTTTTTAACTCTCTGGATTTGGCGAGTGAGTAATCTAGATTATCCACATCAAGGAATGTGTTCAACCCATACTTTTCAAACTCTTCAGTTAAAAATTTATCCAGATCGGCTAATGTTTTAAACATTGGAATTGCAGGTGCTTCTTTCAGAAGCGTGTAAGCTTTCTCAAAGTCAATTGGATTGACATGAATTTGCTGCATTTCCACATGATAATAAGTTGAAAAAGCAGAAAGCTTTTGAGCCAGCATTGAAACTGATTTCAAAGAGTTCAGTTCAATTATGGTTGGTCCATCTTCATTCATAATAACAATAAGGTCATTATCATGCTCTGAATAAATAGCCAGAGAATCCAATAACTTCTTGTTAACCACCTTGTCCATATCTGGAATCAGATCAACAAAGGCGATGAGAAGAGCTTTACTGCGTGCTTTACTTTTAGACATTTGGGGTCACCTATATATAGTAAGAAGGAAGGAATAATTTAATATTCCAACACAAAGGCAAAGCCTGTCATTCATCTCCCGTAAGCTATGAACCGCCTGATTTATACTTTCTGGCATTAGAAGTACGCAACGAAAATAGCTCCATTAAGAGCTAAGTTAGTTACGATTTGGTAAATTTGTTTAGCCTTTTTCAGGCATGGGAAAGGCACCAGCGACAAAGGTGACATTTTGCCGGTGGTGCCTTGCAGCTTGACAAAGCTGGCCGCTTTTCACGGCTGAATACGCGCTTAAAGCGCAAAGTAACTTTTCTAAAGTTACCTGAAATGTGGGAGCGATAAAATTAAGCTCATTTATCTTATACTACACAGATTCATTCCTGTAAATGAAGAACTCAAAATTAATCTTATAAAGGTGATTCTATTCTACTTTTCGCAGCCTCTTTCAATTTATCTTCAGCACATTCGCTTAAAAAGAAAGACGGATCACCATACCACATTACATGCAGCTGTTGCTCTGCTCGTGTAAATCCAACAAACAGCAGTCGTCTTTCTTCTTCAATCGCCTCCTGCCCCACTGACCGCTTACTTGGAATCTGGTCCGCATTACAGCTCATAATAATAACTTTTTTCCATTCTAACCCCTTCGAACCGTGCAACGTCGATAAAACTACTTTATCCGTTGTGTATTCCTCATCTTTCTTTTTCGGCCCCAAACACATCGCAGCAGCTCGATTTATCATGTTTTGCCAACCATTTTTCTCTGCCCATTGCTTACAGGTATCAAGCGCAATTCGTGTCAGTGAAGGTGTCCCTTTCTGAGTCCTCATTTTTATTGATGACAATTCCATCCATTTAATCAGGTTTGCAAAACGCTTTTCGATTTCGACTTTATCCCGAGTCTCCTGTGTAAACCGGGTGAAATTTGAATGAAGCGTTCTTGTTTCCAAGGAACTAGCATCCGGAATTCTCAGGTCACCAAAAGTAACTTTTCTCCCTTTCATGCCAAATGCTGTTTGGTCCAAAATTTCTTCATTTTCACCGAAAAGCGCCAACACCCTCTTCATTAATCGAACATCGTAGGACTGACGAAAGAATGCCATCAGATGCAATACGTCGCTTGTCTCTTTCTCATCCCAAAAGGACTTCCCTCCATAACGAAGCACTGGCTGCTCTATCAAGTTTTCAAGCTGATCAAGATGTGCATTGCCTCTGCTGAGGATTGCCCAGCCATTTGGGTCCTGGTTAATTAGATTGAGGATACCTTGAATTTGCTCCTCCATATCGACATAAGAGCGGAAATGAACTTTTCCCCCGCCACTCTTAGCTGAACGCAGATCCTTAGCATATCTGTACACATTTTTCTCAATCAATGCCCCTGAGACATTCAGTATTTCTGGTTCACATCTGAAACAGGTATTCAAATAAAATATGTTGGGCCTGAATTGTTTCTCAAATTGCTGGAAAATTTTTACCCCGCCGGAGGCCCTGAATGAATAAATTGCCTGGTCATCATCCCCAACTATGCTCGTGTTAACACCGGCCCTAGTATGCAGTGCGATCCAGGAGTACTGAATCGAGTCGGTGTCCTGCACTTCATCTACCACTAAATGCGTCAAATTCAGTGGCTGCATTTTTCCTGAATGCATCTGGCCCACGACAAAACGAGAGAGTGTATTCAAGTCAGCGACCTGGTCTTTCTGACATATTGCCTGGTATGTATTGAACAAGTGGATCTGCTGACGCGTATGACGAACAGAAATGATGTCTGTATCCATTTCCCTTCCAATCGCGTCAATGGCAAATTCAGCCTCCGAGTATTGGAATGGCGCCCCTGACTCCTTCAAGGCCCTGTGAATTACAGAACGCTGTGCCGAGCTAATCAGCATCTTGCCCTTCCAATTGACCATGTCCAGTTGCATCCGGATAAAGCCATGGAAGGTATTAATCAGTACCCTGTCATGATCTTTTTTACTTAACCGACGTTTAATTTTTTCAGCCAATGAATTTGTTGCAGCACGGGTAAACGTGACCATTGCGACTTTGGCATAAGGGAACTGCCTGAGGATTGAGAGCACAGCCTCGATCATCGTAAATGACTTTCCCGACCCTGGTGCAGCAATAACCATATTATTTGCGTTTGCATTTTCTATGATGACCCTTTGCTCATCTGTTGGTTTACCCATAAAAGCCTCTAAATATTTAGTCCCTTGGATTATACGATTTAATTTAGAGGGATTTTTCTTTACAAGACCTGATTTTGATTGCTTCACATTTTTTCATTTTTCTTCATTTTGCTTATTTGAGAAACTAGCGAGTATGAAATAATGCTCCTAGAAGAAAAATCATTCAACGAAGGGTCAAAAATGAAAACTAATAATATTTTATCTCTGGTTTCAGCTTTAGTTGCCAGTGCATCACTGGTTGGTTGTGCCGGAGACGCTGGCAAATCCCCGAATTCTGCACAGCACAGCGACACTCATGGACTCTACTGGCATGCTAACCCTAAAGACTCGGTAGCCAAAAATGCTTACTCTTTGGCCGGTTTTGACGTTACTTTTAAGGAAGAAGTAGTCCAGCCGGGTGGCGATGCAGATAACTTCCTTTCCAAACTGCTGGTTAATGGCTCCATGGGGTATGTAACAGGTGGGCTCAGCGGGTTAAGCATTATGAGTTTGGGATCGTTGTACAGCTCCTCCGACGCTGAATACATCCAGGTCAATCAGTATGTCGTCTTTGTCCCGAACCCTAAAAATCTTCCTTATAACGATGAAAGCTTAGTACGTGCAGGTGCTGCATATGTATACAATCACACCCAAGAGTCACAAGTAGCACTTGGGTTCAATCCTTCAAAGCAAAGTGCGGCTTTGGCTTCATGCAAGATTGATCTGGCGGTCATGAATAAATGGAGTACCTGTGACCTCCCTTCAAAGCCAGGGGCTGATGTAATGCCAACTAGTTCCATGTACAGCTTCCAGCCTATTCGCCCAGCTACTGGAACTGAAATCCCTCAGCTGAACCTTCCTGCCGGTGAATATTCAGTAATTCGTTACGTATTTATCCCATTTAAAGGAAATGAATCTAGCCGTAATTTCTCAGGTATTATTTTCCGCTCCGACAGTCCAAAGTTCACAACACCTAGTGGCGTTGCTGCTTCAATTAAAGGAAAAGATTACTATCTTTTTGCCGGAGAATATGGTCAAAAGGGGTTCCCGGAAAAACAACTTAAAGCTAAATAAAAAAAGGGGCTTTAAAGCCCCTTTTGTTTAGTATTTTGGTAATTCTTTCCCCGTAACTGGGTCTACATAGGTTGACCCAACTTCACAAATAGCAGGTCGTGGTAGGTAACTACAGTCCACGTTTTCCTCCTTAATTGCCTGACTGTTTTCCTGTCTAGCTTTTATCATATTATCCTCACCACCCATTGCTTCTATCGTTCTTTCTGAAGGAAGTTTGTAATTCTCATTTTTAAATGGCAAGTTTCCTGTTATCGATGACTCTGAGAATGTAGCGTACTGGTCTGGTACTTCTCCGACCTGGACAGCATCGTTAATCCATTCAGTTAAATCAATTTTATCAAAATCTAATCTCTGGATTTGACTAATTGATAAGCCAACGCAATTTGAAGCAACCGGGTCTATTCCTAGTTGAGGATATGCCTGCTGCATAATTACCCGGGATAACATTGAATTATAACAACACATGTCTGTTGCTTTTTTAACGCACTTCTTTGTAAATCCCATATTAAGATATTTAACACAACGTTCAGTATCCAGTGTAAAACAAGATTTCTGATTTTTGTGAATTGACGCCTCCATTTCTTTTTGGTCACAAGCCACTAGCATTTCAAGCAGCATTTTTGTGACTTGATATGCCGTATAAATCCAACCGATGACATTTAATGCAAGCATGAAGTTTTGAATAGCAGCTGAAAAAACTATTTCGCCACCCGTTGTCGCTACATTTTGAAAAACGAAATCTCGAACAGCTCCGGGAAGCAAATCATAGGCTTTTTCCATGGCCATCTGCTTAAGCTGACCAATCCCGAATGAGCTAATTGTCTCCTGTGCAAGTTGACCACTTCCACCAGCAGATGATGATCCTACTGTTCGCCCAAGGTTACCAGCCACATTTTCATACAGGCTGGTTAATGGGCTAGTGGCATTGCTCCACATTTCACCAACAGTTTTACCTGCCGATGCTGTCCATTCACCAACCGAGTTGGCCATTGATGCCCAGGTTCCACTCTCTCCGCCGGTCCAACTGACCAACTGAGAATTTACCCGTGTCCAGTTCGTGTTTCGGATCATCGACCCAGCCAGCATGATCGCCTCCAGTGAGCCAGCTGTACCCTGGGGCTGTTCGCAGCAATCTGTTTTGGCCATTCCGTTAACAAAACCAACAGATCTGCCACACCACTCTGCTTTTCCCTCAAATACAGAGCAAGAGTTAGGGTCGTTAGGGTCATCACATTTTGCTTCCCCCTGCATATACTGAACCATGTTTGAGTATGCGGCCACTTTCCCAAAATCTTTGTTTTCCTCTTTTGGGCCTGTTTCGCATGTACCACCAGAACAGGGGATCATACCTACACAAGCGTTAGTCTGTGACTCAACATCTCTGACAACGTCCGTCCCTCTGTCACACGTATATTTCTGCTCATACATGTAACACGTATTTGTGCCTTCATCGAACCAACCTTCAGCACATGTCTGTTTATCGAGCACACACGCAGCATCATTTTTATATGCGCTGCAAGCGTCAGGCATATTTTTAATATCGTCATAGTTGTAGCAGAGGTCTTTACCTACAGCGTCTTTCATGATGTTTCCTTTCGCATCATAAGAGCACAGTTTTTCCTTCGCTAAGGGATCACAGAAGTAACCTTCAAGGTTCGTTTTCCAGGTTAAGAAACCTGTATCACCTTTATAAAGCGGTGAAGCCATTTTAAGCACACTTTCCGGAAGCCGCTTTGTTCCGACATCCATGTTTACAAACCTGTCGAACCGACAGAATGAATTCGGCGTTTGTACTGCATCAAAACAACCTGCGGGTTCCTGTATATGTTTATCTTCCAACTTCATATTTTCAAAAGTCAGCTCAACTTCAAAATAACCTTCACCACCACCACCAACCCATACACGTGAAGCCATAGTCACTTCGCGGTCCTGCTCCTGATATACAGAGTTCCTTACCAGGTCCGTAATATCGTAGGTTTTGTCAAGTTTCCAGGATTCACCCAGCTCCCACGGCCCTTGTGGAGATGGATAGTTGCTACTTCTATATGCTCCGTCTATATGAGCAAAAATCTGTATTCCATCAAGCGTGACCCTCATATGATCATCCCACTCTGCGTTAATTATTTTCGCAGTTGCAAGCTTTGCATCTGGGTGGAATTTTAAGGTTAATGAGTTGTCATAGACTCCATCGGTCCAATAGTTGTCGTCCCTTCTCCCAAACCAGACTCTCACACAGTTATCCCCACACATGGACATATCACCATTACCGCCTGAGATATAAACCGGCACGGAGAAATCACGAGTTATCGTACAACTGTTAAAGTTATCTTTCTTGGGTGAGTTGCAGTAAAACTCTTTATAATCTGGATAGTGCGTTGTGATAGTTTGTTTTGATGTTTCCGTATTACAATTCTGTAGCCAGTTACCTGTACCAGCCACAGCATTTCCTATTTCATTTCTGCCAGCATTGAACATAGGATCGTTAGGTTTAATATTAGTTGCAGGATTATCTTTATTTGCATTCACCAGTGTACGGTAGGCTACCCCATCGTAACTTTGTGCTTCAAAAAGCTGACTTTTTCTATTTTTAATGTCGTTGATGAAGCCACTTTCATCCCCATACCGACCACCGGCATTAAACTGAATATCACTGTGCTTCTGCTCTGAGCTGAATAGTTCCCCTGTGCTGGTTTTGGTTCCTGCCGTTGTATTCGGGTTGCTACTTATAGCAATATTACCGTTACTGTCCCTGGAAAGTAGCTTTGCCCCCTCTTTCGTATAGTTCGAGTTGATCGTTCCGGTCGTCATACTCGGTAACTGTACAGTCTTACCGATCGACTTCCCGTCGGATGCCGCATTACCCATAACACTTTCATTTGAGTTCTGTGTCCCGTATTTCCCAGCATTTAGATTTATTGATTCTGCTTTACCTACATATTTCTCAGATATTCCGCCACTCAAGTTTTCCCCAGAATCCGCATTTTTATATTTCTCCACAATATCCTGAGCACTTGTGGTTGCGTTTCGATTGGCGTTGGGATTAGCCAAATTAAAATTATTTTCTAACTGGTCAAATATCGCATCTGCCGCGTATATTTTTGGCGTCATCACAATGTTAATGAGCGACACGCAAAATGCCCAACTCATAGTATTGGCGATCATAGATGCTATTATAGTTGAAACAATTGTTTTTCTATGTTTCACAAATATTGCCTCATGATATCAAGCACCTGGAACGTAGCGAACACAACAATCATTGTAGCGCCACAACATATAGACATAGTTATCTATACCTATTTTCTTCCTTCCACCTTTCAGTGTTGACCAATCATGAACAGAATCACCAAGACGATGACAGCATTCTGGTCCATTTGCTTCAGGTGTTGGGAAAAGCATCGAAAGTCGGTATTGAGAACGAGGGGTGAAGTATTCCCACGTTTTCTCACACATTGCATCAGCCCCCATTGTTCTCATTAGCATTCCTTGCCGATGTAGCTTAGTAAGTAGTCGTTGTGTAATAAGGGAGCTTGTTCTGACGGCATCATCATTCGCATAGACATGCCCTGTAAGCGGATACAAGTTCCCATCACATCCGGCGCAAAAATATGCAGCTAAATTGTCCTTCCCGGCTGTCACTGCCACGCAGTCGGCTGCACACACCATTGAGGCAATAGGGTTTGCAAATACCACAGCTTCGGGGTTCAGCACGAGCGTCAGCAAATCGCTTTCCCACATTGGGTCTACTTCGCTGATATACGTCAGACTGGCATCAACATAAGGTTCAGCTGTACATTCACCGATGATCAGCAATTTCAACATTGTCATGATCGGGAATTCCCAGAGATGTACGTCGTAGAATCCGGCTTCTGTCCCAGTCATAGGCTGGTTAGTATTACTCTTTCCAATATCGAACTGTGATTTTTGCAGCATGGTTCCCTCTAAAAATGGGCTGCACCACGGGCTTTTCACTACTTCTACAATTTTTACTGGCTGAAAAAAGCTGAGCTGCCATCCGATTTCTGGTATCCCATTTTGGTCCGTGCAATAGCAGCCAGGTCGCGAGGGTGCGGCTCCTTCTGGCGCCGCACCAATTCCCATGATTCGCATCGGGAAGATGCAACTCCAGCATATGTTTTTGATGAGGCCCTGCCATACACCCGCTGACTGGCACATTGCTCCCGGAATGCCGGTATCTGCGGCCATGGACATTGCAGGAAGGGAGAGCGACAGCATGACAGCGACCAATATTTCCAAAAGTAACTTTTTTAGATTCTTCACCGGCACGCTCACTATTTATTAATGAATGTTGTCACGCTTTCCACATACGCAACCACTTTGTTGAAATATTCTCTCATCTGGTCCGGGTAATTCAGGGTCAGCCACATGGCCAGCAATGCCCCTAAAATAAATCCGATTTTCATATCAATTCTCCTCTCCCGTAATTTTTACTCCAACACCACGGATTTCAGCTTCACTGAATTGTGTTATCCGGAATTTATCTTTTTCGGTGGAGATCAACACTGGCGTGTTTTTTACCTGGAAGCGGGAAATAATTTGCTCATTAACTTTGAATACCTTTCCGTTAAATTTCTCTCGCAGATCATTCAAATGGTCCCAACCATTTTCCTGTTTAATTCGGGTAAACATCGGCATAACCTGTCCACTACCAAGTCGCTGGCGATATTGCTTCTCAGCCCAATCAAGCTGGCCAGGGATCATTGGGTCAAAAATTATCATAGTGAGATTCTGCGGGAATCTGCTCAGCGGGTTAATGAGCTCGCCCGCAGACGCAATGACGCGGCCTTGCTTATCTTTCACGTCCTGAGTAACCCTTATAGTCGGGTCGATTAACCATTCCTTGTGCTCCTGAGCCGGAGGTAGATTAACCATATATTGGTTTTTCCAGGTGTCAGAAATAGCTCTCTTCTTGGCGCCGTCCCAGTCATACTTTTGTGCTCGCTCTTCTAGCTCCTTAATAATGCTTTTCTCTTCTACCGGGTAGGTCGTACCAGCAATAGGAAAAATATCCTGATCGGGTTTTCTGGCCAGTTCTCGCTGGAAGAAATCAACGTTAAACGAACCGACCATTTTCGCGAATCGGGACTCTTCACGGGAGATGATTGTCGGGACCTGCGCGATCTGGTACTGATTAAATGCATCCGGGTCAATCGTAATCAGCGGAGAGTCAAACTTCCCCTTCACCACCAACTGATTGATTGCTGCCTGGGTCTCCGGAAGCCGTGTTGTGCCTTTCTTCAGTCCATTAAAAACCACTCTTGCCTTATGCTGTGACGCGGTACGGAGGAGATCTTCCAGGACGTAATCAGGCAAGCTAAATGACGCAAAGATAGTGATACCGTTTTCTGTCGAAAGCACCTCTTCCCGTCTGCTGTCTATTTTTCGTTCGAAGTCAGCGGCGGTGATCCCTGAGGTACCAAACATCTTTTCGATATTCGACGACTGGCTGCGCATCACTTCTGGTTTATTTTCGACAGACTTTAGTGCTGAGGCGTTCAGGTTCGTATTTCCCTGAATCTCATCACGTCTGCGAATAATGTCATTAACTGCCTCAGAATTATTACTCTGAGCGCGTATAGCCTGGGTATGATCGATAACCGCTTGCACACTGTCAGCATTCATACCCGGGACATAGCCTCGGTTCGTTGGCTGACTGAGATCTCTGTTTTGCTTCATAGCCTCAGCCTGCCGGACGTACCTCTGGACATCAGGAGAATCCAGAGTGCCTGACGGAAGCGGGCCTTCTGCTGTTTCCAGCGGCGGTGATTGAGCGCCCAATGCCTGAGCTTGCCTGGCTATGTCATCGGCAACCTGCTGATACTGAGAGCTGGCCGTAGCAGTGGATATCAAGGCGTAAAACGTCAGGCAGGAGGCAAGAGGCTTAATGGTTGTTTTTAATTCAATAGATCGCATATGTTTTCCCAATAACTGAAGTCAACTTAACCGGCCCCCAAAATCGTGAGTCCCATGAGTGATCCGTTTGCCCAATTAAAAAGACTTCTCCTTTCGGAATAGTTAATTCTCTTTCAATAGACTCAGCAGGTATGTTGTATTTCTTCGAAATACGTCTGGCATTAGCTTTATAAAATTTATCTCCGTTATAAACGCCGTCCATTGTGACTTTCAGGCGATCTCCACCTACTCCAGCCACAATCTTAATAACCTTCTCATTTTCACGTATAAAACGGACTGATTTTGGCATATGAAAAGCAATGATATTCCCTGCTTTAACCGATTTATCCTTCAGGTCAATCATGTAAAGATCAGCAGGTAAACACCCTTTTAATAGCCCATGGCCAAATGTAAACCGAGTAAAGAAGATGGACAGAACCAGCAACAGAATTGCTAAGTTGATTGGCACGTACCAATCAAAAATCAGTACCCCACGCTTTTTCGGTATGTATTCTTTCATAACCTGCTTCTCTCAGAGACATGTACCAAAAGGGACTCATTTTTTCACTACCTTAATACCTATTATCCACGTTTTGGACCGTCTTCATTTCTGCAAAGCCAGTTAATTCTGATTATTTACGCCCTCTTTTTATTTTATTCTGGCCTTTGATTTGTGATTCTTGAGACTTGTGTCATAGCTCATGTAAAGTAACTTATCTGACGCAATCCAACCAAAGGGTCAATGACAAAAAGCCGGGACTTTGTCCCGGCTTTTATTTCAGTTCAATAGTTTGTTTTACTGGGATGAATCATTTTTTCCTTCGGACTTTGATGTTTCCTCATCCGGACCATATACGGTCGTGCGCTGTGTTGCTGAATCCCCACTATCATCATATGCGACAACCCGGATATCTTGCTTACCACGATTAAGATTTTTAGACAGTGTCGCAGTACTGCCAAATACATTCCTTAGTTCATCATTGATATACCATTCATAACGAACCAACTTGCCATCTGTATCAACACATTTATTTGTGAAACTCCAGCTCAAATTGGTTTCTGTATAGCTTAACGTACATTGCGGAACAGAGTTTTTTACAACATCAAAATCTACTGATGCGGTTCCCCGCTGCCCCATTTTACTGACAACATCCATCGTTATTACATATTTTTGCTCAGTAAGACCGGAAATTACTTGCGCCCAATAATTTTTACTACCCTCGACAACCTTACCATTTACTTTGTACGTCACGGTATCAATGCTGTCAGCAGAGTGCGCCAGCTTAATGTTAGATCTTAATGTGACATCAAGAGGCGTCCTCATGAACTTATTAGAGAATTTCGGGGTCATTTCAACAGTCATCGGAGTTTGCTCATCAACCACGAAGGTATTTTCAATACGCTGTTCGTTGTTACGGTTATCGCGGAAAATAATCATCAACGTATATTTACCCGGTTTTGCGATTGCAAATTCCTTCGTATCCCCATTATCTTTTAAAACAGAGATATTTTCTTTATCGTAGATCCACTCCCGTGAGTAAGTTACTCCCGGATAGTCCCCGTCTTTTATTCCGTTCAGGGCGACGTGTAATGTCGACGGGGCCATAGTGTATTTAAGCTTCGTATTGACTTTCATTTCAGGGAACTTATACACCCAGGACTTAACCGATACCTTCCGCGAGGAAATGGTACTTTCCTTGCTGTCAGCGAGCCATGCACTGTATGTAAATGCCGCATAGCCTTGCTTATCCAGCATCTCCTCTGTCAATGTCAACGACAGATTAGACCCACTGATTTTCTGTCCGTCAGGGGTAGTCCATTCTTCAATGACGTCATTTCCGTTCTGGAAACGGCTGTTCGGGTTGGAGTATTTGCCATCTAAAGTAACTTTACTTCCCACCTCTACACTTGAAATTCTGCTCACTGAAACGGAAAGGCGTTTGGGTTTAGCGACAGTTAACCGCGCAGATGTCTCTTTCCATGAGGACTCTTCAGCCAAGTCGTCTGAATCCAGATAACGCATCCGGGCATAGATAGTCGGCGGAAGCGTCTCAGCCGAAGATACGCTATAGGTCGTGTCACCCTCGACCCAATTAACTTTATCTTCCGACCACATCACTTCAGCCGTACCCTGCGGAATAGGCTCATCATTATCCAGCAGCGTGACAGGTAAATCATCACCTTCAAGAATTTCCGCAATATCAATACTCAGCTTAGGCTGTTTGTACGTTACAACTGTCAGCACGTCGCTAAATGACACTTTCGACGTAAACTTGTTGGTCATTTTGGCCCTGTAGAGCCACTTACCAACTTCAGATTTCCTGATTGAAATGCTTCTCTTCCCTGTCATATCCGAAAGCATCGTCCATGTCTGCCCATTGTCAGACGACTCCTGCCACTCGGTAGGCGCAAGCGCATCAGAGTTTGCGGTACTGGCCGATTTGAAGTTTACAAGCGTACTTAAAGGGATACGACCGATAATCAGGCTCTTTGAGAGATTACCTTCCAGTTCTTCACCCTTATACACACGGATGCCGATCGCACTGGTTTCCCGGGTCAATTCAAAATCAGCGAAAGGCGAACGAACTTTAGCTATCCCGACAAGACGCATGTTCCCGAGATCCATATTCTCGATTTTGATCTTTGTTTCGACCATCCCTGCATCATTCACTGGCAATGCTTCGGTTAATGGGGTACGTTCATAAGTCGTTTTATAACGCCCTGTTTCTGGATCTTTACCATAGACGCTTTTCTGAGCGTAAATGGTTACATCCCAGTCCCCCATTGTCGTCCGGCTAAATGAGCTTTTGCGGGTTGAATTGTTATAGCGCCCAACTGAAACCTTCACCGGTAGTTCCATTGTAGTAGCCGTTTTTTTGTCATCAATTTCCATTGCTGCCCGCATGTTAAAGTCAGGGACCGTATATACATTTAGTGTATCTGCGGTCCGCATAGTCGGGTCCTTCGTGTACTCAACAGCAATATCGAATACATTCTTCGTCCACAGCGGGGCTGCGGCCACTTTTAAACGCTGAACGAAAGTAGTAGCGTCGTTATTTGATGAACGGTTTTTAAACGTCGTTTTTTCGCTCTCCCCCCCGTTTTGCGATACATAGACTGTCACATCAGCTGGTACCACTTTTGCCAAGATGCGAGCAACTTCCCCACCTGTTGTGTACGCTAGTACAGTGTTAGGGTTAATCCCCGTGACCACCTTGTTTTTCTTGTAAGTAATTTCAGGGTTATACGGCAGTTGCGTTTTAAGTACACGGCGATTTTTAGCCGATACTGCTTTAGAGCCCTTCCCGTTTATCATATAAACTTGGTAGTCGAGAAGGTTATCGCCTGTTTTATTGAAGAACCCTGTCAGACCTGGCGTCCGGCCTTTAAAGTAAAATTCAAGCCCGTCCGGCACATTGTTCCACTGCGGGTAACAGGCAATGACATCAGATTTGCTACCATACCACTCAAGATAAGCCTGCGCGTTCTCTTCCGTAGTAAAGAGAGTGCATTTATCACCTGCTGTCTGAACCATCAGGTCGGTATATTGCCTAACGCGTGAGTATAAGGTGATGTCTTTCTCCAGGTTTTTAAGCGCGAACCCTGTCGGTTGATATGTGAAAGTGGTATTGAATGTCACAATCTTGCCATACAGGTTTTCCGCCACGACTGTGATTTCGTGGTCTTCATTCACCTCCAGATCATCCCCCACCGGCAGATAATAAATGCCTTTGATGTTCGTTGGGGTGAGCTCAACAACTTTGTTATCGATAGTAACGGCTTTAATATCCGCAACACCGGCCTGCCCCTGGAATGCGGCAACAATGATTTCATTTAAGAAATACACAGGTGCTCGTTTTGCCAGAACTGCCCCATTTTTAAGCACCATGAGTGTGGGGTTATCTGAAAGCATAAGTTTGCTTTCAGGCTCATTGTACGTAGAAGTATTCTTGCTAGTGTTTTCTACAGTGAACGAGGCGGCATAAGAGCCATTAGTAAGGTCTGTTAAGTCAAAGATGTACAGATATGCATCGCCGACCTTCTGGGGGCCGCTCACGGGCTGGAGGGTGCGGCGTATTGGTGTTGCCCAGGATTGCTTAAAGTCGATAACCGTACCATCATCTAAAGTAACTTTTGTTGTCGGCTTAAATACTCCGTCCGGCATCATCGTCAGCGTCATAGCTGTTGGCAACCACCACTCACCTTCAGTCTCTTCCTGAGGCACTTTGACGGCTACAGCTACCGTTTTAGCTCCGGTATAAATCTCCTGCCCACCAATATTGATAGTTTTAGCTTCATCAGTGAAATTCCAGAGAGTATGGTCAACAACCGGAGGACGATAGTCCCAGGTAAGCGTCAGTTTCTGCGCTTCGGGAGGGGCGAAGTAGTTATTTTTAGAATTAGCGGTGACTGTTATTTCCCGTGAACCTATCAATAAATCCGAGTCACGTACCTTAATACTCCCTACATCGATAGTGCAACTGGTCCCGCCAATAGGAACTTCACAGGCAGAGCCCGACCCAATAGAGATATATTGCACAAAATTGCGGGGTTCTACTGAAATGGCAAAACTCCTAATCACTTCATCCTTAATATAGGATTTAAGTGAGTAACCCTCCTGTACCAGCCCATCCATTGATGATTTTAGACCAGTGATCGTAGGTTTAACCGGTACGATAGCATTAACTGTATACTCCCCTTTCACCACTTCAATTTTCTGCCTTTCTGTGCCGGAAAAATAAGATATTTTATACGGGAGTTTTTGCTCTCCAGCCGTATTAGGTATCCCAGATAGCGTGAAGCCGTTGGCAGTAAAGCCAGAACTATTTGGAAGCCATTCAAAGAAGCAGACAAGATTATCCACCGTTGATGTCGCACGATCATCAACCGTCAAATTACATGCGGTGCCAGAGCCTGAAGCAGTAATTGTATTGTTATTTACGAATGCAACAAAATCGCCCGGCCCGGGATTAAATGTGACGGCAGGTATATCAGCCTGGAGTTTTCCTGAAATCATAATTGCCTCGGCATTTACCGACTTAATCGAGGCAGTTAAAGAAAACAACAGGGTTAAACATAAACCTGATTTTCTCATGACGAACACCTGTTTTTTTACGCAGAATTAAAATTACTCTACGATAAAAAAATCTGAAATCTTGTCCGTTAAGAGGTAAAAAAAATTAATTTTTTACTCAAAATTGAGGTTTTTTAACTCACTGACCGCTTTTCGACTCCGAAAGGCGCAAAGCAGTGATTATCGACTCTGAGGATACATATGGCATCTTTAGCGTCAAGAACCCAAGCAAAAACAAGCCTGTTGAAACACAATCCATTTGTGTTACAGGAAGATTATAATTTAAGGGTTTAAATGCTCCTCTTTCGACCGGAACAATTCCCGCTGTTACTAACAGGCCCCCACGGTCATTTGGCCCGATATTGATATTTTTGTAGGCGGGGTGTGTGCGATGGGTTGTTTTTCTCTTTTCTAATTTAAGTGTCGCTTTAATTCTCAGAAAAACAGAAGCCAGCGCCATGGTTTCGTTTTGGGATAATTTCATGAGGATGCTTCCCTCAGAATTCCACCCAAATTCCCTGTTGTTAGCAGGAGGGGCGAACTGGAGTGTGAGGTAATACTTTTCAGCCTCGCTTATGAAGGCAGAATTATCAGAAGACCGACTTTTGTCGAGATTCGCTTCAATTGCCATCGCTACTGACTGGCTGAACACCCTAACCCGCTGAACCTTCTTACCAGTTGCTTCCAGTTCTTTCATCGCTATGCTCTCTTCCTATAGAACCATGTTCCGGACATGACTTCATTATCCTGGATATGCTTCAAATCCGAAATAACAAAACCACCTTTTCCTTCCGAGATGATCATGGTGTAAGAGCTGGTATGCACAAGCCTAGAATTTTTAATTGGCAACCCCGTACACTTAACAGAAATTTCCTTAGGCTGAACTTTTTCAACAAAAGTAACTTTTGATGCAACACCATTGATATGTACGCTTGTGTTATCTGCAATCTGGACGTTCAACGAAGGTGTGGATTCTTTATCACAGGGTTGAAAAACAGACGTGGTTTTAAGAACGTTGCCAGTAAAATCGTACAAGTCTGGCTTTGCAGGTTTTGCGTTAAAAAGCGAGTAACTCCCCGCAAATGTGAAACCGAGCACTACAAGAGGTACTAACTTCTTAAAATTAACTTTCATCCTCCAATTCCTCTCCAATTAGGTGTAACGCACTCACGCACATAAGCCTAAGCTGGTAAAGCAAATTGTCGGCAGTGATACCACCAACAAATGTCACCGTACGGCGTATTGAAACACCACCAGGCTCGCATTGAATATGACCAATCCCCGCATCGCGAAGAAAATCATTCTCGGCGCTTACGGAGTCTGCTTCCGCAGGCGGAATGACCACTTCGATGAGTATTGTATCAATTGGAGCCCATTCCCAGTCGTACTTAAGGGAGGAAATTGGAGCGATAGAAACATGAAATTCATCAATATTAAAAATTACAGGTTTTTTGCCCGTTGATGCAGGCTGAATGAAAGGATTCTCGACCAAGACAACTGGGAATTCAGAAATAAACAAAACTTCGATTAACTGATCTCGACGTAATCCATGTATTAGTGAGTTGCGTGATAACATTCAGCCAGCCTTTATTATAATAATCAAACAGTTATACATGATGCCGTTAGTTTCTGTTCTCATTCCGCTTTCACGGCAGAACCCCTTGGGATCACAGGGGTTAGGATAACAAAAAAACTAACCTAACCAGTAAAGCATATAGATTTTTAACATGAAATACTAAATAAGTACCAATTTCATCAAGATATTTCTTACTACCACCAATACTTTAGGACAAATCCGTACATGTTTTACCACCTGTACTGACATCGTGCAAACGAACAACATGAAACAGAAGCTAAATCACCTTTTTTTAGTGGTACACCTAACCAAAATTAGGTTTCATAAAACAAACTGGTTAGACCTGAAACAACCAAAGCATTTCATAATAATTTTTTGAGCAGAATCTGTAATCCTACATAGTTATTTAACTTGTTATGAAAAATTAAGCTTCCAAGTACTCTATGTAACCGGTTTAACATTCACAATCAACTCATAATAATATACCAATAAAAAAGCCAGCTGGTAAGCTGACTTTTTTTAGAGATTTAAATCTCTAATTAATTGATATTTCTGAATTTACTTCGCAAGATTTGCGAGGTTTGCATTGAGCCTTTTCTTCTGCCGTCTTGTCACACACTGCCCTTGCGCTTTCTCACTGAGCACCATGTTATCATTCGGAGCTACGTTAGCATCAGCATAACCATGATTAGTTTTTAGAACTGAATCATTCTGTTTTGCGCTTGTAACAGGCGATAAAGACTCTACAGTCAGAAGGTTGGCCTTTTCGACCTGTTCAGTAGCCATTAACTCTAGCTGCTGGTTCTTTTCTGTCTCTGGCTTTACTGCATAACCGACATCAGTATGACTATTAGTTGAAAGAGGTGCAGGAGGATTTTCGAAATTATTAATTTTTGATAAAAAATCGTTAAATTTCGAATCAAGCATAAGACTAATTTGTTCTTTCAACTGTTCATTGCTTAAATCATTCTTTTTAAATTCATCATTAAAGAAGCGATTGAGATCAGCAGCTGTTAATCTCTCATTCAATCCATTAATAAAACTTGATAGTTCGGGGAAAAGATTATTTAGCACTAACCCCGTAGTGATTGCTGACCTTATTAGTGAAAGCTGCTCACCACGATGTGTTAAGTCATTTTTTTTCAAAAAATTATAGGCGTACGGAGATTGTCTTTCCGATAACCAAAACGCGCTAATCTGAATGCGATCGTTTTCTTTCTCAGATTTTTTTGCCATAAATCCCCTCCCCTTATCAAAACTATCATCACGCAAAAACAGTATCTGCAATAGCCAGTGACAATGCGAATTGCGGATTATTAACCAGAATGATTTTTGATTTATCAAAATGTTTACGCACTGCCGATTCAATCAGGTAAGAGCCCCCACCGACAAGGAAAACATTGTGCGGCCGTTCTTCCACCTGAGTGACTGCTTTTATCACTTTTTCTTGAAGTTGCACTACGGCACCATTTACAGCCTGGAAGACGCCTTCAAGGTCATCCGGAGACACCTTAAGTGAGGCTTTATTTTCACGATTGTCGATCAGGTGATGAATGTAAGCGTTACTTGCGTTTAGCTTTGCAGAATCCAGATAGCGACGGATTTCATCGTATACGATCGAACAACCAATGCGGTCAAAACCCCTGACACGGGAGATCTGTTCCAACTGACCAGTAATGCTTGCGACATCAAGTGTTGTCCCACCTAAATCGATTACCAGACTTGATTCAAAAGACTCGATTGATTCGATTTCATCCGCACGAGTTACCGCTGGAAGTGATTCAGGGAAAACGGTAACTGAAACAACATTAAATGAAACACGTTTACCATCAATATAGCGCTCAACCGGCTTCATCAGGTTATCTTTTTTTCGTTGGATGTTTTCGTTATTTGTTTCACCCAAAGCAGTATAGAACTGACTGAGTGGCAAAGTAACGTAGAGATGAACATCCTGCGGCTCTAAACCTGAAGCATGAAGAGCATGGTGAACATTTAAACGACTGATCTCGTCGTACTGGTGCGCTACGTCAGTAGTTTCAAGAGCATTGCTGGATTCACTGTGATGCGAGAATCTTTGAAGCCCATCTATTAGGTAATTAAACGGAATAAGCCCGTCATGACTTACCCGGAAATCAGCAACAAAACTATTTTGAGTTAATAAGGGAATTAGGTCACCTTGATTGTTAACGCAAACCAGTTTTGCCGCTTTACTACCATCATCAATAACAACTTTAAGAGTCTCTTGTTCAGTAGAACTAGATTCAGCTACAGCCAGTTTTGTTTTTGCTAATTCAGTCATGCAGAATCCCTCGGATTGGTTTATTTAACCCACCATTTTTCAATGAATTTTATACACTAATGGTTTCATTAGGTCAACAAAAAGGAAGCGAAAATATCATATAAGTCATTGTTTAAAAAAGAATCCTTCCATTTTAGATAGGGGATACCTCTATCTATGTGTACACTTGATACACACATAGAAAAAAACGTTTTCTTCAGTATTACTGACACCCAAAATCCAATTCAAAGGCGGTACTTGCCAGTATTTTTTTAGTTACCGAAGATGCTTTCAAATTCTATTTTGCCTAATCGCAGAAATTACCCCTCTTAACGAAAAGATTGACGACGCTCATCCGGTATTATTACTTCACATTTTACAAGAGGCATCTATGGCATCCGAGCACGTCCAGACAATTGACCTTACCAATTTCTCCGGAAGGGTTTTCTTTCTGGCAGATCCCCATGGGCATTATTCGACCCTTTGTAACCTTATCCATTCGATATCATGCCCTGATGAGGAATTAATCATTTTCCCTACTGGTAATCTCTTTGATTATGGTCCTGAGCCCATGGAATTAATGACAGCGATAAACACTGGGATTTTCGACGGCCGTTCAGTGCGTGTGTTCTCAGCTGCCGGGGCTGGTGAAGAGATGATGAAAAAGCTTTTACCCGCCAATAATGATCGCAGGACTTATTATCCAAGTACATTTATTAACGAACGATGGTGTGCAAGAGGCGGAAGTTGGCATAAACAGATTAATCGCAATTATCTTGAAGAGGAGATCAGAAAACTACTCTCCACGCAGTTAGCCACGGTGATGAAGGTGCTTTTTAAAAATAATATTACTATCGGTGTTTGTCCATCCGACTATACCGACATACGACAAGGATTCGACAATACATATAATGCTCTTCTCGCATTTAATCAAGCAAACGTAAATATCTTCCAGAGTCAGTTTCTTTTTGGCATGGAGCACGCCGTCAGGCCAATGAATATTAGCAATGTCAACCTAGTGGTACTGGGTCGGAACCCAGTTAATAGTATCAGAAAGGCGCATGGGTTACCGCTGACGAACTTACCTGTACTCATTGGCAACTGCCTTCATATCAATACTGGCTCTCTTTACATGTCAGCAATCAGCGATCCAGAACTACTGGCTCCTGGTATACCTCGTACTACAGTTCCGGCAATAACACTTGTCGAGTTGATTCTGGCGTCAACACCGACGCTGATTTGTCACCAAATGATTCTTCATAAGAACGGTATTTACACACAAAACTCGGTACCACTTAACCTAGATTTAAAAGATAACAATATAGAGGCTGTTTTATAATGCATAAATTAAAACTTATACTGTTGCCGGTGCTGGTATTTATGGGTACATCCATCATAGTAAACGCATCGACTAAAGTCTCAATGCCTACTTTTCAGCAGTCAGTAGGTAAATCTAATGCACGCTATGAATATATTTCTATTGCAGCAAATTATGTCAACGGAAGATGGCTTGTTGATGGTCAACAAAGACCAGTAATTAAAACAAGCATGACTAAGCGTAATTATCTACAGATTGAAAACCAGTCAGCTTTTACCTCTTTGAATCTTGTGATACCCAAAATTGCATTCGACGTTATTGCTAAAAATGGCGTGCTCTTGTCGAAAATTGTATCCCTGGATGAAGAAGCAGCCGGAAAAAATATTTTATGGCTAGAGCCGGGTTCCAGCCTGATACTTTCATTCGTCAATGATCTATCCAGTACCCCATTACAGGCGATAGTCTCCGTAAGAAAACTGAACAAAGACGTTATTGCGATTTTTGGGCCTGCTCAGGACAAAAAATTTACCCTGCCTCCATCTTCAAACACTCAGCAAGCTTCAAAGGAGTATGCCCCTGCACCGGAAGTCGCATTAAATCTCACTGTGCCCAAAAAACTTCGCCCTGCCGCCAAAATCTCAGATTACTCGAATGCAACTTTACTGCCCTCACATATCTACGAGATCAAAGCGGCAGAAAAAATCAGGTCGTTTAAATTTTCAGAGTTTGTTTGGGTTGGTAAGCGCAACAACCTCGTACTTGGTTCTAATTATTTTTCTAATAAATTAACGGTTTATCCGGGGGATAACCTTCTCTATCAGCACCCTAAAGAAAACGACTATGAGGGCTGATAATGCTTAAAAAAGTAGGAGTGATTTTTTTCTGTCTTTTGACTGGCTGTCAGTCGGTTGGGAGCAAAATTGCAGACCTCCCTTCCATAGGGTTTGACCCTGTAATGAGCAACAAAAGTGACGCCTATACCGATGGAAAAGTTACTTTTTTGATTGAGAGCTCAGGCACTGATGTCTGGTTACTCGCCAAGAATGGGACCACTGAATTTATAGAGATATCTGATCTGAATCTGGCCGGAAGCCGTTGTACCTATTCAGCGCGTGGGAAACAGTTGATAGCACCTAGTTCAGTTTCAATGTTTGCGGTTCCGACAGTCGGCTTACTCGGTCTATGCTATGACAACAATGACCAATTAATATTTATCAACAATGCGTTTACGCGAATTTCACAGAATTCAAGTGATGGACTCACCTTACCATTGTTGTTCAGTATTAAATATGAATTTCCCGGCTCGAATGAAACAAATTCAACGATAGTAGCGCAGTCATTAAATCTGGCATTTTTGAAACAGGAGCAATCATGAAATCTATATTGGCAATCATTTGCATTTGCTGCTGCCAAGTGGCCTTTGCATATCCTTATCGCATCTACACTGCACCTGACGGTGCCATTGTGAAAAATATTCTTACCAATGAAGTAATAGGTAGAACACCCGTTGAAGTCGATGTCAGCAATACTGAGGCAGGATCAACATTCGGGATATCTATGTATAGGCATGAAAATGTTGCGATAAAAATATTCACTGTAATGCCTAGTGCGGAAAATAACTTTACTGTTTCAGGCCCTGACGTTGCAACGATGTCTTTACCAGGTAAAGCTCCTTTAAATGTAATGAATGACAGCAATGCAGCGGCAGTTCATATAGATCTCAGACCTTTTCTTTCTGAACCAGCAAATCAACCTTATCAATAGAAATTCAGGTCCCAGCGATAGGGACCTTTCTACTCATTTGTAATGAGCAACTTTGTATTATTAATCATTAAGTTACTATTATCAGATGGTTTGAATAAAAGGCCTGCACTAAAAAATTCCCGCACCCAAACGATGCGGGTGTTGCATAATCTAATTATTTATTTTCTCTTAACTTTAATTTTATAAATTCCTCAATTTCTGCGATTAATTCGCTGTTCATTCTATTAAATTCAAAACGTATTTTTCGTCCAGATGCACTTTTGCTAATCCTTGCATATTTATCTTTATTATCAAACTCGGCTAATTCACGAGTATCCCAACCCTTACTAGGCGGATTTATGTCAAGCCCTTCAACTACCGTTGTGATTTTTTGTATTACGGTCTTCTGTGCTTCTGTAATATCGCTAACATCCATGTCTTTTATTTCGTCCCGAACACTATCTACAACCTCTTCAAGAGAATATAAATTCTTCTCTATGTATTTCTGTAGTCGGGATAGACGATTATAATACGAATTTGGAATGCCTTCATAGTCAGGAAATAGAGCAATAAGAGAATGATCTATCTTCGCAGCCTGGACACGTTTAGAAACAGATACGTGGCTGATACCAAGAAATTGAGCTAGCTCCTCATTAGTTACAAATCCAAGTTCTTCCATTTTCTGTAAATACTGGAATCCAACCTCACGATAAGAAAATCTTCGTGAGGTCTGTGCTGCTGTAATGATGGAATTAATATCTTCCGGGGATAGCTCATCCGGCAACACCCATAATGGCAAATCCTTTCCCGATTGTATGCAACAGAAACGCCTACGACTGCCTTCTATAAGCAGATAAACCCCATCCCTTTTTACAGCAACGCCCTCGGTGTCTACTCCCCTTTCCTCAATTTGTTTCAGGATATCCCGAACTGCATTTTCAGTAAGAGCTTCCTGATTTCGAGGGTTCATAGGGTGTACTGCGGTTTCCAGTTTCACCTTTTCAGCCGGAACAATGATGTGTTCAGCCTCGAGCTTACGGTTGTTGTGTAGTGTAAAAAGCTTCCTTAGTCGAGGCTGTGATCTCAAGCCCTGAAGTCCTGAACGATGGCTGACTTCAGTACGCTTAGGTGCATTAATATAGCGGGATTTGTCACTTCCGATATGCTGCTCATCACTCATGCGTTACCCCTTTCTTTCGCAGAAAAACTCTTAATCTCATTTATAAATTGCTGGTAGACCGCCATTACTGATTCTTCAGCCACATCAAGCTGTTTGGGAGAACACAGTTCCTCAGACTTTTTAATATCTAATACGGTTCTTCCCCTAGAAGCTGCGGCTTTAAATGCTTCGGAATTTTTGATATTTGCGGACATAAACAGTTCCTGCACTGTTCTTACCAGTTTATCCAGGACAATTTTTTCGTATGGACTTTTATCGTCGACGTTTACAGCCAGCACTTTGAACCACTTCAAATTTTCACCCTTGCTCGGCGATTGTTTGAAACGCTCACTGATCGTCAACATGAAATCAGTTGTAGATGCATAATCATATTCACGAGGTGAAACGGCAACCAGGATGCCATCAGCAGCTTCATCAGCTGCCCAAGTGAGGGGCGAATCCTCTGGTGGAGTATCTATGATAATCAAGTCGTATTTTTTCTTCAAAACAGGCAATATAACCTCTTTGAAGCGAAGTAATAATTCTGTGCGTTCTTCTCTGGAACACTGCCAGTATTTATCTTTGAATCGCGCATCTGTAGGAAATGCTGTTATAACATCAAGATTTGGAAGGTGTGTCGAAAAAGGCATACTTTCAATGATTTCTTCTTCCGAATACCCTAAATTCAGGTAATTTTTGTAATCGGAGTCCTCTTCATATACCCCTAAGATGGCGTCAACTGCGGTCAGGAATACATCATCATCCGCTACACTTTGGATCATCCCGCTACCAATAGAGCCTTGTGGGTCCCATTCGATCAACAATATTCTGGCATTTAGCTGCAAATCAAGTGCTGCCGCGACCGCAAGAGCACCTGAAGTTGTACTCTTCCCAGTACCTCCCTTATGGTTCTGCGTTACGATTGTACGGCTATGGTAATAGTAGCTGTACCGTGGGAAGCCCAGCGCATCCATGATTTTTTGGACGTCCCATCGGGTATAGAGATGGTTTTTGTTCTGATAGATAGGAGCACCAACCACACCTTTTTCTTCAAGGTCTGAAAGGATTTTGTTAAAAGTGACGCGTGATTTTCCAAAAAAGTCTGACAGGTTTTTTTTATTCAAACAATGGTTATAGATGAGGCGATCTACACCGTCAACGCTATCATCTGAAACTGAAACCCTTGAAGAGACCAATAACGATTCTTTCAGGGAAATCTGCTCGCTCTTCATGCGTTGACCGACAAGGGCGATTTTATCAATTAGATTCATTCTCTTCCGATCCCTTTTAACCTAAATATTAGAATTAAACGCATATACGTAAACTTTACGCATAATGCGTACAGTTGCGCCTCATGCGTTTAATTGTAACCTCATTTCAATTTCTTCGCTAACTTTCTGAATCTTTTTCATCGATATTGGAATTTCTACCTCACAGACTTACCTTGTTATTTGTTTATTGCGCTTTTTTATGAGTGTTGATTTCAATTTTGACGGATAACAGAATCTCGGCTCAAAGGGGCTCTTCTATCTTGTGATTAATTGCCGCCAGGGCCGTTCATTTTCCAGCCAGTGTTTGGCGATTAAGGGGGTTAAATCAGTACCCCATTACCCGGACAGCTTCCTTCACTGGCTGGCGATTAAGGGGGTTAATCAATGCACCGTTACTCGACCAGCTTCTTTCACCGTCTGGCGATTAAGGGGGTTAAATCAATGCACCGTTACCCGGACAGCTTCTTTCACTGTCTGGCGATTAAGGGGGTTAAATCAGTACCCCGTTATTCGAACTAGCTTCCTTCACGGGGTTGCGATTAAGGGGGTTAAACTCCCCAGCACTCGAACTGCTTCATATATTGGATGGCAACTAAGGGAATAAATTCCCTGAGATCCACAGGAGGGTCTATCCATAGCGTAAAATTTTTACTGAGAAAATTTAAATTTGGTCATAAGAACTGAGAAGAGAACATTTTTCAGCTTGGTATTTCGACCAAAATGTTATCTCAGAATTTAAGCTTGAAAAATCTCTTAAGCAACCAACACCATAAGTCCATTTAGTAAAGAGATTAAGTTACAACGCTGAATCACAGCTTAAGATATAAAGGAAGGACATAACGAGGTGACTACTGCTTTTAGGTTGAAACACCGCCTTAGGGATAACTTTCAAATCGAAACTCAGGTTAGGCCGCGAAAATTTCTTTATGGTTGTTTGGTGATCATTTATTCAAAAATATGAAATTTGACTCATAATCAAGCCGTCATAGACCAACAAATTTTTAGGCGACCGCTAATGCGGCGGGGACCTTTCAGAATTGCCTGATGCTCTCTAACTGACGGTTTCCATGCGGTTCAGAGGGCAAACAAATATTTATATGAATATTTGTGCAAATCAAAACGACTGTTCACTTTATCAATGAGTTTTCCTTGCAGACAACTTCTTCAGAAATCTAGATGAGAATACAAAAATAACTTGGTATAAGAGGATTGGAGTTTAATTCGATTTCCTTCTCTTTGCTATATAATGGCGGTCCAGACAAGCGTTTATATTTTACTCGGTGAACTTCTAATGAGGGACAAAGGTCTTGCCATATGCCAGGTTTCAACAAAATCATCTTCAGATATGCACTCATTCTTGAATGAACCTAAGATTATCTTGGCTCATGATCTAAATGAAGGTAAGCAGAATACTCCATACTAAGGCAGGAACTTTGAGCCTGAGGGTTTTATATGGAAGTTACTTTATGCAAGGCACGCTAAAATTTAACAATTACAATATGCTTTTGAGCGTTACTGACCCAATGTTAAAGAGTTTGTTGCCCGCATCAAGTAAAAGGGAAATGAATAGGTTCTCAGCAAATTTCTCAATTCGAAAAATATTATGATGTAATTATAAATACAGATCTAATGTCATATTTATGTTTTTTTGGTCGCAACGTTAGTTTTCACATTGATTGAAAAATCAAGATTAACAATGTTGCTGATTCTATTGAAGTCTAAATGGTTACTTATTCAAACCAATATATCAATATAGTGCAATCCTATACAACTCACCGTGAATTTGGTTTGCTAAGCAAACCATTTCACAGTCTTTTTTTAGTTTGCCGAGCAAAAACAACTTAGAAAAACCAGATTCGAATTAGTTAACCAAACCAGCATCTAAAAGAATTATCACTGTAGTTTCAATGCTTTAGCATTAACAAAAAAATTAAAACTTATTTTGTGTTTTGCTAAACAAACCAGATTTTTGTGTATTGTTTTAATGTACATGCAATCGATACTTTTGGTTGAAACTTACAACCATAATCTCTGCATCCAAGGCAAACACTTTACTCAACACAGGGTTAGTCTGATGAATCATCAGCCATGTATAAGCCACATAACCCGCCAGCTTAGACAGAAGTCACAGGCCCCCCTACCAACACTATTTTTCAAAGAATATGATGGAATTATTTAGGAAAGAAAACTCGAGTTAAAGATCCTGAGCCTGGGCGTTGTTGGCGGGGGAGGGCAGGGATAAAAATTAACAACCTTCAATTTGAGAACCGTATGGATACCTCATTAAGAAAATGAGGTATCCAGTACAATTTAAACATCATACAGCTGCTTTGCTCGCAACTTCTTGTTGGTACAGAATCTCGATCGCTTCGCCGTAAGAGCAATCAAGGCGGCTTTGAATTTCCCATAACTTTCCACGGTCGGAACTGTCAGTTGTAAAACAAAGCTCCATTTTCCTGTCTACATAAAGACGACAAATCTCCTGGAAATTTTCAAATCGAACAAGCATCTCAGAAAAGGCACGCTTTACCGTTCGTATATTTTTCATACGCTCATATTCAGCATCTGTAGTAGAAAAGTAGTTATTAGCCTTCATGGCTTCTATACTCTCTTTTTCCTGCTTCATGATGATCTTCCACGGCGAGTTGGCCGTCAGAGCACGACCTACCGAGGAGGAAAAGTAATCTTCAAAAGACTGAGTAATACAAATACCAGCACAGTGTGTTTTCCTGAATCGGCGCCAAGCAGCTTCAAGGAAAGATGAGAAAAACTGATTTGACTGGTTACTTGAACCTGAAGCATTGTCCGGGCGAATATACTCCCACGCCTCATCAAGTATGAACAACCTGCGACGGCCGTCTTTTTTGATAAACATTGCATGCTGAGCGGCCTGAATGATCGACATTAGCACGACTGTCTGGAGGTGAGGGGTGCCCTTCAGCTCTTCGAGTTCAAGAACAATAAACCGACTACCAAAATTTATTGGCGGGAGATTTTCGGTAAACCGATTTCCGTAAATTCCTCCTTCACACCATTGTCCTAGCTGCTCTCCGATATCTTTAATTCGCTTATCTTCATGGGCAAAACAGCGGCGAGCAAATCCTGTGATAGAGCCTGTACGACCGATTTTTCGTGATTCGTTATATTCCTCCCCAATCAGTTGCAGCATGACCGATTGTTGATAATCGTCAATATTTCCCTTTTCAGATGCCATTATTTTTAACTGGTTCAGGACCATAATGGTCTGTGCAACTTTATCCTTTTCGTCGTCGTTATTATTTGAATCGTCATCGAAAACAGGCGCTTCATCAAACACTCGCTCTGCAACAGTGACATCAGTCAAAAATGCGAACGGATTCAGAGTAAAATCAGGGCTTTTACCAAAGTCTATAAACTGACTATTTGTGTATTGCTCCGAAATACCCTGATATGAGCGACCAACATCAACTACGAAAATCTGGGCCCCATCTGGATCAAAGGCATCATAAGCGTTGTTTTTGAAACCTTCAAAAGTATCGCGATAATGGATCAGATTATTAGAACGCGGCCCAGCGCCAAGATAGTTATTAATGATGTATGCAACCCAGAACGATTTACCTGCACCAGAAGTCGCCCCAATAACCATGTTATAGCTAGCAGAAGTCTTGAAGATATCAAGCCCCAACAGCTGGCCTTCTCGTGAGACGAGGTTAAGCACGGGCCTGTCAGTATTACCTTTCCATGGTCCGAATAGCGGAGTCATGTGTGCTGCACCAGTATTACTAACGACCTCAAAACGATCCAGATCTAGTATTGTTTTTGGGTCATTACACATTGGAAGGGAGGAAACAAACGAGGGAAAGACTATGAATGAATCATCTGCCACATTAACACGATTTTCCAGATAAAATGATTTTAGCTGGTTTGCGGCAGACTGAACATCAATTGCAGAATTCCCCATAACGGTAAAAGTCAGATAACTGTGTAGGAGACGTGCCCCGTCTTCCAGTTCACGAGTTACCGTCATGTAATCATTATCCATATCCTTCAGTCTTGGACAAAACGTTAAAACTGTCGGGATACTTGCTTGTTTGTTTGTAATTGCCTTATATCTGACGTTATCTCTTGCTAACTTTAATGGGTCCGCAAAATGGACAGTCTGCGTTATCATGAATGGGCTAAAGATTGTTTTTCGACCATTCATCCAGTTAACTACAAGTTCATACATGCAGCCAAAATTTACATATTCTGGAAATTTGACCACTGACAATTGTTTGAAAAAGCGTTGTTCAGAAACATCATTACTCTGAGTTGTAGAAGAAAAGTTATTTTCAGTAACTGTATATTTTCGACCAGGGACATTGAGCTGTTCGTTTAGACGTCTCATGGTATTGACTTCAACATGACCTTCAGACCATCGCGAATTTTCTCCCGGATGCAATAACTTATCCATGCAATAAAGCCAGTTTTCGGCGCCAACTTTATGTGGGAAAAGGCCTAATGTATTCAACTTACTGATGAGTTCAGAGTACAGCGCATCGACCCGAGTTTGTTCCATTTCAGTAGGCAACGCTGATTTCAAAGGAATTGAGAATGAAATCCACACCTGAAAATCACGAAGCATCAATTTGTCATGGTCCGGTTTTAAAGGTTCATGCAGGCTTCGGTGATAATAGTCAAGCTGGTAGCCAGTCAGCAAATCTGCCTTAAGCTTATCATGACCTTCCATTCGACCACCACGAACGGCAGACCAGGCACTTAAGTGCAAGGTCAGGTCCGGCAGGGCAGTTAATGAGGTTTGACAGATAGTGTCAGCAGGGAAGTCCATTTTAAATAATTCAGCCAACACATCCTGCTGATTATCAAAAATACCAGGCGAAGGGTTACAAATAAACATAAACCCAAGCCTATTACCGTCAATTAGAAAATAATTCGTACCTGGGATCTGGTCATATACGGGAATAAACCCACCTAGCTGTTGACGTTTCAACTCTTTATTATAGATGTTAGCAGATTTCATTAGCGACCTCAGAGTTGTCTGATAATACCGTTAGACGAAACTGCTTTGGTTGCTCGCTGTTGCTGTTGCATATTTTCACGTGCAGCATCCTGAACTTCCAAAGGAACAATACGCGCTGGATTTGATGTAGAATTCTTACCCGCAATCCAGGTTTGCGGTTTGACATTCACATATACAAAACCAGGCAAATTTAACGCGTCATTATCATCCGTGTATGGTGCAAAGGTGATCCTCATGACGCGACCTTGTTGAAGTACAGCAAGCGGTTCTGGAGCTACGACAGCCTGTTTGTACCCTTGTGTACGGTACTGCTGGATCTGGCCTGAGCTGAGGGTAGGGTTTACAGGCTTTCCGTTATTAATTGAGTAAAGGTCTTTACTGGCATTTATATCGGAATCCGGCGCAACGTAGCGCTGTACAGGCGCCGGAGTTACAACCTGGGTTGCTTGTTTCATAATTTCAGCAGTCGGATGTAAAAAAGGGTTCCCAGAGGCTCCTGTAGTGCTGTAACTCGTTGTCATCGTTACATTTGAATTAACGGGAATGCCACTTATAGGTCGCGGCCCAATTTTTGACATTGGCGCCCCCATTTTTAGTGTCTCATCGTACATAACCGGGATCTGGCCATCAGGTTTATTTTGCGTTGCCGTGTATATCACAGGCTTATTAACCAGCGTAGACGACTTCGGATACTGAACGGCGCCAGGGGGCGTAACCTGGACAGGGTACTGACTGTCATTGACAGCCGATTTCCCCTTTCCCGAATTAGCTTCTTCCTCCGCAAGGCCGGAAAGATCATCACGGTTATTCGTCAATTCCATAACTTCACGAGGGCCTTTACAGACAACCCCTTTTTCAATACCAGGGCATTCGGATTCTGAGCTGCCGATAGTACAACCCACCAGGTATGAAGATGAACTAACAACCAGTGCGCTGAAAATAATATTTTTAATGTTCATTTCATTACCTTATTTAGTTTCAAATGGGTTTTTGAGTAATGGTTCAACACTTTGTTTTAACCAGTAATCAAAGTCTTTCGGTATGCCATTACCAGAGAGTCCATCCTGTCTTACAACTGAAGGTACTCCCTGTAATTTATAAATACCTGCCAGCATTAAAGATCCCACCAACGGTTCAGCCGGACATGTTTCAGCCTCTTCTTTTGACAGGAGACGCTTTTCTATATCAGCCTTATTGCCCATAAGCCAACGCAATATATCAAGGTCATTCACTTTACCTTTTTCTTTACTGCACCATAATTGTCGTAATTTCTGCTTTGACTCACCCGGGGAGGGGATTAAAACGATGTCAATCCGGTATTTTTCTCGTTCATCATAAAATTTTTTTACTAAATCCTGGCAACCATCACAATCCAGTGTAATAAAAATAGCCGCTTGTCTTTTTAATTTTGGGTTCCCTAAAGGGATAGATGCCACAGTCGCAAGTGAAAAGGGAGCATCGTCTAAATTAATAAAGTAAGACTTTCGTATATCCTCTACTGATAAAACTGACTTCCTCTGAAGAATGTCCATGACGCTACCACCCGTTATTGTATAACGACCATCAGTGGTGACCGCCATCAGCTGAGACCGTTCATCCTGGAAGAGATAAAGGCCTCCAGTCGGGATGTAAATAGCATCTTTAGGTATATAGTTACGCATTTTTGCCAGTACACCCTCAAAAGGTTTAGTGGAAACTCCACCTTCTTTTGCTTTTTCCATTAACGCAGCTGCATCACTATTGTTTAATACACTTTCAGCAGCATGAGTTTGGAGCAGACACACTGTGCTCATGGAGACCAGCAGAGATAAAAGTAGCTTTTTCAATTATCGTATCCCACTTTCTTTTGTATCGCTTTGAAGTGATTGTACCTCACCAAAACTGTCATCAAGGTCGATATAAGAGACAATTTGAACATTCTCTGGAATAGTTACGGCTATTGATGCATCAATAACAAAATAGCCACGCTCACGGTAAGTTTGCATTAATGCTTTAAAGTAATTTTCAAAATTCTTTTTAGATGCTACCGAATCCAACACCGGATTCTGCTTATTAAATTCTTTCCTTAAAGTTTGCAAATCAAGAACGGCAATCTTGTAAGTCGGATTCGACAATGCTTTGACGCTGTCATAAACAAAACACGCCCCCTTGTATCCATAAATCACGAAAAGAACGATAATGCCAGCTAGCATCAGATATTTGAGGGCTTTCTCTATATCGATCTCCAAAGTTACTTTTTTAGTCGAACGGGTACCCCCAACAGGTTTAGACACTTTGAGCTTTACGTTATCAACAGAATCACTTTTTGTTCCTGGTTCAATGTTATTTTCCATAATTAACCTCAGCGGCTCGTCAGGTTTGTAGGTATTGTTGCGCCTGATTGAACGATAAACGTAATTGGGCGCCCCGGGCTAACTTCTACTATTGGCCACTGCTGTTCAGCAATTGATGTGTAGTAGTCCACAAGACGGTTTAGTCCTCCCTGAGCTGCTCCGGCTCCGGCCAGCGCTCCTAATGCCCCAACGTTTGGCGATTGGTATTGAGCCGTTGAGTTAGGGTCGATATCTAGCGAAGACACTTTAGATGGGCTCAGACTACCAGCAAGTGCTGACAGGCCTCCCGCAAATGCAGAACCAGCGATCGCATTTCCATTTCTACTTATCAGATTTCCACGAATTCCATTTTTCCCGTCGTTTTCACTAACTGCGTATGCTTCAAGTTTTACGTCGAAAGCTTTTCCTTTCGAGTTCACGCAAGATATTGATGTTGCTCGGATGTATGCTCGCTGTGACGCTAGATCACCCACAGCTGAACCTAATAAATTGCAATCTCGCAAATCCATTGTGAAATTGTTTGGCATGATAATGTCTTTTTTAATGCGCATTGTGACCGGCATAGGTTCAGCTTTTGAGGACAGGCTCGTTGGTGCTTCCAGACCGTTAATTAGCACCCCAGTGATAATTGACGTCGCAGGGAGAAACATTTCGTCCTTACGGGCCGCGTGGCGAGCTTTACTATCAACAGGAGCAGTCCCATCACCGCGAATAGTACGAGTCGGGGCCTTTTCACCGCCAGCAACAACCTCACGGCCCTCCCTTATCCGGTTCTCTGAAATAGGCATAACTTGAATGACACCATCAGTACCACTTGTCTTTATTGAACTCTGCGTGATCGTCCGCATTGGACTATTTCGGGTCGGAGTGATCTGTGCGTATCCGGAACTGACCCCATTCACAGCAGCATTTGGGTTAAGCTGATAAGGCGTTACTGGTGCCTGCTCATTTACGTTTCTGCGTGCCCCACCAGTGTCGAGATTACGATTACCATTTCGCGAAGTCTGAATGTCACTCAACTGCGTCGAGAGTTGCTGAACTTGTGAAGCGAGGTTGGCGATCTGTACTTTACTTTCTTGCTGGGCCTTTTCGGCTTTTTCCCGGTCAGCCTTTGCAGCATTCTGATCAATGCGGTTCTGCCTGACCATTTCGTTATAAGTCTTCTGGCTTTCCTCATTACTCAGCTTATTCATTTGTGAATCATCAATCAGGAAACCTGTTTGTAGATCTTTTTTCTGAGTTTTCTTCTCTTTTTTAGCCGGAGTGGAAAAAACTGATTGAGTGATAACAATCATCAGAATAATCAACGCAGCACCAATTACTGAGATTCTGACAGTTTTATTTTCCCAGGCATTTTTAATGTCCATTATTAGCTCCACTCTTTGGTTGCTGGAATCGCTTAACTTTCAAATTTCGTTCGTTTTCTGTCATCTGAGGCACGATATAAGGTTCACCCGCTCTGGGCCATTTATCTTTAACCGTCAATTCTGAATTATCAGAATTAACAGGGACTAAATTCATACCATTAGTTCGAGAACCATTTCCTTTAATTTCATTAACTCCGTGCCGAGCTTCAAACTCGGTTGAACTTCCAACAAATTTCTGCGAGAGGGTAGGGTCGCTTATAATTATCGTGTGTTCTACAAAGGCATCTTCAGCAATCTCACCCGCCAGGTGGTCGTCCGGAACTATATTTACAGTCCCTTTTGGAATGTACTCAGTTTGGTAGTAATAACTGGTACACAGAAAAACAACCAGACCAAACGAGCTCCCTGTAAGAAAAGTAGCTTTTCTCATTTTATCTTTTAATCAGGCTTGGGCGTGTGGTTACACGAGTCTGACGCTCTTTAAATAATTTATCCCGCACAATGTAAAGCTCGGTCTCCTCCCCAGGCTGAAGAAATGCTTTATCGAACAAAGCGCTTGCAATTACACCTTCAGTTATACATTGCTGATCAGCCACAACCTGGCCGTAAGGCTTGTCATTTTTTACAAGAATTACATCTATCAATTCCCGAGAGCCCACAAGCCTTTGCCCTAACTTGGAATACATATTGAAATTACATGGGGTCTGCTCTGAGCTCGGTATACGTGACAACCGGTCTTCTTGTAGACTAAAACCAGAAGGTACCTCACCTAGTGCAACCGGAGTCAGCAAATCAATGATTCTCTGTTTATGGTCATCCTGCCGTGGGTCAGAGGGAGTCAACTCTTCTGATTGTGCTCGTGCCAGCATCTCATCATAATTATGTTTATCCAGAGAGTTTTCACGTTTCGCCTGCATTGTCGGGCTCAAAGATGTTGTAACTGAAATCATTGCTCCAGGTACATCCAGCGGTACCAGTGTCAGGTTATAAGTCGATTCAGGGACTGAATCTTCTGAAAGCATTATTCCAATTGGCTTATCTGTATTTGTTGAAATAAATACATCCCCGCCATTAACGAAAATACTTGCTTCATCAATTGGCGTTGAAGTACTTACAGATGCGTTTTTAAATGAAGTTGAAATTCTATTTTGCAGCCCACGTGAAACCGGCAATACAATATTTCCGCCCGGAGGGACGTTTACTCGCTGTACTTCTTTGTACCGATTACGCGCTTCAACATATAGCTCATCTGATTTTGAAGGGGCTCTGGTGTTTTGTTCATTTTGTTGAGATTCTTTCCCTGCCGGTCTTCCATAACTATCAAAATTACCAGATTTTGCCTGTTGCTGATAACCGACAAGCGTCGGGTTTTTTGATAACGCCTCAGTTATCTCATTGACAGCAGGGGAGGCGCTGCTTGCAGGAGATAGACTTGGTAAAGCAGTGGTCGGTTTTGTTGTTTGTGTAGTCTCAGTCCCGGGGACGTTGCCAGTATCTTTAATAATCGCATTTTTAATACCGTTCTGAAAATCATCGGCCCCGACAGGCATAACAACGGGATTATTTACTGTCGCCGGTAACTGATAGTCTTCAGCAAAGACTACATTCGAAGTTGCCAGAAAAATCATTGCTGTAATCGCGTGATAGCGAAAGCCCTTTTTAGAAGTCATAATTAATTACCTGTTGACGGCGGCGGATTATCGAGTGTTGCCAGTTGTTCTTTGCCGTTGATTGTAATTTTCTTAATATTTGGCGTACCTGAATACTGATTAACATAGGCTATGCGTGGCCGTCCGTTTTTCATTCCCAGCACCCATTCAAATGTCCATTTTGATGATTCAGTTTTGTCCGGAACATTAATCAAACGGGTTGATTTTGTTCCCCAGACGTAGACCATGTCATTTTTGGTGTCATAATACATATCGATCGGTTTAAATGACTGCTCAACACCACGCGCCTGCATTATGTTGGTCTGCTGCTGTAATGATTCCCGGTTTTTTTCCTGTAAATCCGGAGAAAGCGCATCCAATATAGTTGTTGTTACAAAGCCTATGTTTGTTGGGTTTATGTTCCCAATTAAAGTACTGAAGAATAAAGCCCACTGCGTCTTATATGATTCAGAGGCTTTATTTCCTACGACTTTAACTTCTTCCGTCATATTCGGCGGAAGCACAATAGTCACAGGGTCAGTAAAAAATTGATTTTTTACCACTAAAACTGCGATGATTAACATTGCAATTGAATTGACGCGTATGAGTTTTTCATCACGTTTAATCAATGCACTATAAGTAATTCCAATTTCAGAGGATTCAATTTCCTTACTAAAGCGAGCTTTAGAATCCCGAAAACGTCCTATTGCTTCTTCGCCTCCAGATTGCAAAGTCTCTTCCTTTTTATCAAAATCGCCATTACTGGCATTTTTGATGAATGGAATTTTAAGTCTGCTGAGAAGTTTCATTCTTAGCTCCATCAAGAATAGAGGTTTCTGATAAATGGATCGGTAAAGTAACGACTACTAAACACTGATTTTCCCGGTAACAAGCCGTACCACCACAGCTTATGTTTGAGTTTACCTCTAACTCCTTCTTCAGAAGCTTTTTTATATGCAAACCAAAACACCACAGCAATAACTACAGAAGTTATAAAGAAGTCAAAAATATTACCACTCGCGATAGTCACGAAAGTTATACCCAGTTGCTTTGCATCCCAGAATAGAATTAACAAAGGCATATTAATTCTGTAAGGGAAACGATAAGTATGTGGCGGTACCTCGTACTGACTTGTCATAAAAACTCCAGAGAGGGGGAATATCCCCCTCATCGTTATTGTTCTAACAAATCACAGCGGGATACCAGCATCCAGGAATGAGCTGATAATTTTTTCACCGTTTGCCATTATCAGCATCATTAATGCTGATACCAGCGCCAAACCAAGGTTAGGTTTCACAACTCCGAAATAAGCTACGGAGAACAACATGCCGCAAGCGATAATTTTACCCGGCGCACCAGTTAAGGCTTCACTCATGTAAGACCAGATATCGCCGAAGGCCCCGTCATCGGACCCCGCATAGGCTAAACTGCAACTTGCTAAAAACAGGAGAATAAACAAAGCCACTTTTGCTTGTTTGGACTTCAGAAATGCAAAAGCATTCGCTTGTCCTCTTTTAACGCTAGTATTCAATGTCAGTTCCATAATTACTCCGTATTGATTTGAGGTCACGTAAACGCATTTGCATAATACTTTTTATTTTCCTTTCATTTTTCTCTTAACCACCCTTTTTTTAACCTTAATTGCACTTGGTGTTTTTTTAGCCTTTGAATGTCAAATGTGAATCCCGCGTGTATAAAGGATTGAAGAAAGTGAAAAAGATTATTTAACTTTATGGCGAAGAAGTTCATCATCTATCGCTTAAGCATTTTTATGATGCCGATCAAACCCAATATTCGAGAAAGCTCAAATCAAGGATTTCATTCTAGAAAAGTCACTTTTCCTCCATTGATACAAGTGCTTTTCATTCGAATCCTGTGTCGCCCCCATTCATCCAAATGCTTTCCAACCAATGCTCCTTTCCCAGTCTCATTCATGCACATGCCTTTCGGCTAAAATCACATTTTCCAACACCATTTATCCAACTGCTTTTCGACCTCAGACAGTTCTCCGGAACCCATTCATAAAAATGCTTTCCGAGCAAAGGCACCTTTTCAGATCCGATTAATCCATATGCCTTACGTTCAATGACACCTTTTACGGACTCATTAACGCAGATGCCTTTCGGCCAAAGTTACATTCCTCCCCCCATTTATCCGAATGCTTTCCGACTACAGACACCACTCCGGATACCTTTTTTCAGATGCTTTCTTGTAAAAAGCACCTTTTACTCTGTCCCATTTATGCAAATGCTTTTCGACTACAGACACCACTATGGAAACCATTTCTTCAGATGTTTTCTGGTAAAAAGCATCTTTTACTCTGTCCCATTTATGCAAATGCTTTTCGACTACAGACACCACACCGGAGCTCATTCGTTCAGATGCTTTCTGGTAAAAGGCACACTTTACATATCCGACTCATCCAAATGCTTTCCGATCAATGACACCTTTACGGCGCCATTCAAGCAAATGCTTTTAGACCAAAGGCACCTTTTACTGTCCCATTCATGCAAATGCTTTTTGACCAAAGGCACTTTTTTTACTGTCCCATTCATGCAAATGCTTTTTGACCAAAGGCACTTTTTACTATCCCATTCATGCAAATGCTTTTAATCAAAAGTCACTTTTCTTACACCATTGAAGCAAATGCTTTTCATCACCACTATGTCATAAGCTATAAATTCATGTTTATTTTCATTATCTTATGTAGGATTTAGGGGGAGTAATCTGGACTGTGTATTCATCAAATACCATCTGTCATGACTCTGCCCCAGACGATTACAGGCATTAACTTTCTGTACAAATCGCAGGGTGACATCAGAAGGATTGGGATTTTTGCGCGTAAAGCCACGATGCAAACATGATGAAGGTTAATTTGTAGCTAAAGGCATCTGGACGAATGCTATCTGAATAAACCATCGCAGATTCAATAGGTTAAACTGTCTTAACCTACACAGAGGAAATTTGTTGGATTTAGCATCGCTCTAAGCAATAAGTTCCCGGGAGCCGAAACAAAAGGAGGATAGGAAGCAGGGAAGGGTATTCATATCAGCAAAGGCTTCCAAAAAAAGCATTTGGATGAATGCACGTTCGCCTCATAACATCCAAAGTTACTTTTCTGTTTTCTGTACCTTGAGGATCAGCTTTGCTTTGCAAGAGCAAGCTTTGGACTTCTCTTAAATATCTGGAATTGAATATCTCTACCTTTCTTAACTTCTTGATATTCAAGGTATCCTATTGATTTTAACTCCAGCATAGCCTTTCTGATGATCTGATTCTGAGTTCGTACTGGTGTTGTCAACAGAAGCCGCTCACGCAAACGCTTCATGCTCACAAATAACGTTCCGGCAGGCATCGCCTCAAAATATATGTACAGGCTCTGTGCAGCCTCCTTTTTAGCGAGAACTGAAAGAACCTGCAAGCTTAGTAAGGTTTTATGATCATACCGGTAAAGCTCCCACATTGAGGGATCGCCCACCAGCTCTACAGTATCCTTCTTAGGATCAATCACAGCTTTCTGTACAAGGTGTGTGACAGTAAAGCGTTCAGTTTTGGAATCACGGAAAGAAATCACAACGGAAGCTAAGTTTGCTAGCGCTTCCTGAAATCGAGAGCGGGTTCGCTTGTTGATGTTTGTCGAACTGATACCACACATTTTTGCAAACTCATTGAATGACAATGTGATCTTCTCGGAGGCGAAACCATATTTGCTGAACGCCATTATGCAACCGAGCCAACACTTAAAGTCGGTCGACATAGAAAGCTTAAGACCTGTGATCCGGATGTCATCGTATCCTTCTGAACGGGCCAGCTCCATGCTCGACAACTCATCAGAAGCGTCAACCTCAAAATTTCTGTATCTCTTCTCTTTAGTTCCCACCGGGGTAAAAACACTTAAGCGCAGTAAGGCAATGGGTTGGACCGATTTCGAAGAGTTTGGACTCAGTTGATAAGTCTTCCCTGTCTCCGTGTTGGTCACATCAAAAGGATGCGTTAACTCATTGTTATCACTCATTTAAATTTACCCACCATGGTTTATCTCTTGATGCATTTATCTGTGAATAGATTATTCGTGCAAATGCTTTTCTCGTATTAAACTAAATGCCTTTTCAATTCAAGTAAATGCTTTTCTTATTCAATCAAATGCTTTTTGCATGCATCTGAATGCCGGATCATCTATATTCTCTTGTAAAATCATCTAGTTGCAACAACGGTGATCTTTATTGTTCTCTCTTGATCTCTATTGATCTAAAGAATTGATCTAACTTGTGGAAAACGGGAATAAATTCCATCTGTTAACCAAACGGGCCTGAAAGTTTCAGGATTGGACTCAAGCCATGCAGGGAATACAGTCGGAAGAAGTATCAATCAATCTGAAGCTCTTCAAAAATATTAATTTCAATCTATTCAGATATAAAAATCTTAGAATTAAAACGGCCTGATTCTGGAATAATAAAATATGTATTCAGACGATCTGAGTTAATTATTTTTACTTGTGAGTTATTTGAAACCAAGTCAATTATTGTATTATGTAATAAAAAGGAGATTATATGAATCACTGCGACTATCAGATTATTGAAATCAGTCCTAAAGCTCTAATTATCGAGTCTGGATTTAATCCACGTGAAGCGGTAATTGGTGATCTTTGTTACGAACAGGAACCAGTAAAATCGGCCATTGTTTCTATCAAACAAGCCTATAAAGATGGCAGACGAGTCGATTTAATCAAGGTCGTAAAGAAAGACTCCAATTACGTTGTACGACAGGGGCATTGCCGTTACAGAGCACTATCACTTGCTCTTGCGGAAGGAGCTGACATCCAGCTCATTTCAGTCGTTGTTATGCACTATAAGGATAAAAATGAGGAATACCTGGAGAACCTTGATGGAAACAGGAATAACGGCCTTAATCCCGTAGCATTAGCTTACGCACTCGCAGAAGCCATGAAGCTAGGCTCTACCGTTGAATCCCTTGCTATGCGCTATCAGCGCTCTAACACTGCTATTCGTAATCAGCTTAAAATCCTTGATATGCCTTTAGAACTACAACGTTTAATCAGTCTAAACCTTATTAAAAAAACACTCGCGATTGAGATCATGTTGAAGTATGCCAATGACCATGTAAAAGTCCTTGCACATTTGGAATCGTGTTCTCTTTTAGTACCATCATCTGAACCAACACCTGTTTTATCGAAGACAACAAGTGTTGCAAAAGTATCAAAAGATGCGAAACTCGATAACACGGAAATACACCCTGTTCATGTTATTCATGAGGAAGTTAAAACAAAATCCATCACTCGTAGTTCATTGGGTATCAAACGTCTTTCTCATAAAAAGACTGAACGCTTAAGAACTGAATTTATCGGTCTGATTGATAATGTAGTTCCAGAGTTAAACGACAATAATAAACTCACCCAATTAATTTTCGATGGACAACATTCGAATTTATTTATGAACATCAGCAGCACTTCAATCACAAAAACAACTGAAAGTGTAAAGATCACTCTAGATGAAGCAAAACTCCAGCTAGTATTGAGCCTTCTGAATGATGAAAACACTGCTATCATCATTCCAAAATCTAAGGTTACCGAACTACATGAAATTCGTGACCTTTTAACAAGTGAGTAGAAAGCTAAGGACCTTTTATGGACAATATTGCAAAATTTCCCGTCATTAATACTTTTAACGATCTACTTATTACAAAAGCTACCCTCGAGCGCAACATTGAAGATATCAAATCTGGAAAGCGTTTTGATCACTTTGAAGAAGGGCACGAACAATACGTACAGAAAGTGACTAACGCTTTACTTATCGTGGAGGATCGACTGGGGAACCTTAAAAAATGAAACATTATCTTTTTTTTACTCAGGATGGTTATTTACTGCCATCATCCGTAAAGCCTAACTATAGAAACGATGGACACTATTACGCCGTAATCACCCGAGAGTGCTTTGATTGCGGAGGGGCGGGAGAGATTGCGAACGCCGTCTGTGTGGCATGTAATGGCTCCAAAACGTCTCCAGCCACAGAGGAAAAGCTGGTACTGAAAGAGTCCATTGAATTCCTTGAAACTATTCCGGAACTTCGCTGCAATCCCGATCTTGAAGCCTGGAAACGGAGGCACAGCGAGCATTTAGCATTGCTGCAAGCTGACAATTCTAAGTTTGCAGTAAGCATTTCGCAGCAGTTAAACAGCAATCTCTTTTTAACAGTCCGTCAGTTGACGTCTTTCTACTCGACATACCAGCCTGTTTCTAAAGATTTGCCAGAAAACGCAGGTTTTCCAATTGAACATTCTTTCAACATTGGTGATGTAGTTAATATTGATATTATTTTTACAGAAGTGCGAGCTGCATTTTCAAAAAGTTCTCGTAGCTACTTTTTTACTTTTACGGGCAAAAAGCAGAATGATGGATTCGCGTTGACAGGTAATGTGCAGGATCACGTTTTATTGGGGCATAGGTATCATCTTTCCGGAAAAGTGAGAAAGATCCACTACTTTGACTCAGTACCCTACGCATTACTGACAGTGTTTAAATTAACAGCATTGCCTAGTGTCTAGTGACCGGAACTCTCAAATACAGAGATTTTTTTCATTAGCCACCAGCTTTCGGCACTGTCGTGCCGACTCACTCACGTCAAATCTGTTGCTCACGCATCGGGTTTTTACCCGGTTTCACACTCCGAAAATATGCCGATTTCTTTTAAATTCAACACGCGTTATTAACTAATCTTTTAAATTAAAAATGATAATCTTATTAATTATATTTTTTAATTTTTGTCTTTTCTTAACATATAGGTTAAGGAATTTTTGTTAAAACGGAGTGATGTATGCAAAAAAATCTTGGACTTGGGTTCATCCGCAAGTCAGCAAGAACGTCAGCAAAAATTATTTCCCGAAAAGTTACTTTTCCGCTCAATGACTCGGATAACGCAAAACTAACGCTAACTGGCCTACAGTGTCATCCATCCTGCCGCTTCCCATTTTACCAGCTGTCTATGCTTATCCATAACCAGCTCGCTGAGCACGACGTTCTTTCGGCCGATGAAAATACACCGTTCACTGTATCCATTAGCATTCACGAGTGGCTGAGTCGTGCCAGAGTGGCATTTATTGATTATCACGGGCTGCGTAATACCGATAAAACAGCCATGATCACGCTGGATCATCTGGAAGAATTACTTACTCACTTGTCGACTACATTGGTCGTTTATATCCCGTATTCAAAGAAGCGCCTGAGCTTCAGCTTCCTGACGTCCTTCACCCTGATAAAAACATCGCAGTCTTATACGTTGACGTTCCCTGGGGTACTTCGTCCGTTCCTGGTGTTACTGGGGGGATTAATTCAGGAATTTATGACTGCAAAATTATTGAAGCGTCGTAATGCTCAGTTTGTCATCTTTGAATATTTGCGAAAGTCCCGACGCCATTCACACAAAATTACCGACATCGTGAATGATCTTCAGTTGCATACGGTGAACGTACGAATCATGAATGTTCTTACCCAACTTGCAGATCAGGGGCTCATATCGTTTATTTGCGAAGGTAAGAGAGGGGAGCGATCCATTGAAGAGCTTCAGTTTATTCCTTATGCCAGCCGGGACCATTCCGAAGTGCTGAGCTTCGAGGAATGGATGAGCACGATCGACTAACCACTGACCGCCACTTAACGAAGGACGGCCAGAATTTCTATTTCCTTCTTTCGCGCCTTTGATTGACTGCCGACAGACCGATAAGCGTTGTGAGTATGAATATCAAAACCACGTTCTTCATAGAGCTCCAGCGTAAAGGGAGTCATGCTGTTGGATATGGCCACTGAAGCCCCTTTACGATTAGCATCCACCAGCATATCCGCCAGTTTAACATGTGCGCTCTTATCGAATGGTATGCCATCATAGCTGACGAAGCTGGTTTTACTGATTTTGTCATACGGCGGGTCACAATAGATTTGGTCACCACCACCTGCAAACTCCAGCGTCTGGCCAAAATCTGCGGCTTTCAATTCAACGCCCGAAAGCCTGAATGAGAGGTAATCGACTTTCTGGGTATCCAGAGTGAACTGGTATCGTTTTCCCCACGGAACAGAGAACTTTCGTTTCAGGTTGTAACGACACAGGCCGTTATATCCGAGTCGATTCATAGCGTAGAACAGCGTAGCTCTTTGCAGCGGGGCATCATCCACGCTGGTATTGTTAAACGTGTTCCTCAGTTCGTAGTAATCCTCTTCTTCAAAATGCCTTTCTGCCAGCTGCTGCACTTCTCTGATGAATGCCGGTTTATTCCGCTGGATGTTGCGGTACAGATTGATTAGGTCTGGGTTGCTGTCTGCCAGGAGTGCCTCGGTGGCAAACATGTTCAGAAACACGGCGCCGCCACCGATAAATGGTTCAATCCAGCGTCGGCTCTGATCATGTGGGAAATGCTGGCTGAGGAACGGCATCAGTTTGGTTTTACCCCCAGCCCATTTGATTATTGGTGTATGTTTTCGCAACGCATCTTCTCCTTTAAGCAGTGTCGTTATGTCACCCTTATGGTACCGAAAGCTAGGCTGCTACCAACAAGGTTTAAGCAAGGAAAAATCGAGGAATTTGTGGATGAGATTTTCATTCCAACATGATTGATATTTTTTTCACTTTTTTGGGAAAAAGATACGCTCCTTCTTTAGAAGAGTATTTATTTGTTTTTAATGGTTTATTTTATCTTTTAGGTCTGAGCAGCAGAACTTTTTTCCTCGTTAAATTCGGAATAGAACCCAAAAATACCTTTTTAACGAAAAAGTGAGACTTTTTTTCCCGGTAGTATTCACGCACAGATGAAAGGTATGACTAAAAAGAATACAACGGAGTATCTATGAGTGATCTGATGACTGATTCCCAACAGCAAACTAACTCACGGGTCTTTAAATCACCCCTCGTGTCATTTTCAACAGTGACAGGTTCCGGCCGCTTCGTAAGTGGCATGAAGCAGTTCCGCGACGCGAACCCGGACCTTTGTAATGAGGTCACTGAACAAAAAGCATGGGCTATCAACCCTTCAGTGATTCAAGTCACCCCTGGATTCAACTCCCGTGAGATGGGTATGGGAGAAGCTTATTACCAACTGCCGGAAGTCGTAGATCATCTCAATAACATCAAGTGTGCGTACATCCGTGGTGATTATGTTGACCCTATCCGCGTTCTGATCAAAGACGGTATTCCGTACGTTCGCCAAGGCCATTGCCGTTTAAAATCGGCTTTAATGGCTCAGGCTGAAGGACATACTGACCTCACCGTTCTTTGCATCGAGATGAAAGCCGATGAGATCAGTTGTGAACTGACGACAATTGACGGAAACCGTAGTCTGGCGCTTTCTCCAGTGGCATTGGGTGAATCCTACAGGCGTCTTCAGTCGCTGGGCGGATGGTCGCTTGACCGTATTGCCGAACGTGAGGGCAAGAGTAGTACAACCATTGCTGCTCTCATTCGCCTGACTGGATGCTCTGTCTATATCAAAAAATTAATCCATGCCGATGCCATTTCCTATGTTGCTGTCCTATCCCTTATTGATGAGTTCGGTGAAACGGAAGCCATCTCGCGTATCGAAAAGATGATCGCCGAGCTTGAAAAGGCTGATTCAAGCGGTATCGTGATTAAGAAGACGCCACGCGGTCAGATCCGTGTTGTCCCTTCCGATTTTAAACCTGCACGCGTTCCACCTGTTCTCGCAACAAAAGCCGTGGAAGGGGTCAAACTCATTACAACGAGTTTGTTACAGAAACTCGGTGATATCCAACTACCCGAGGTGACAGACTCCAGCGAAGATGAAGAAATTACCTTTACGTTGAACAGAAGTATGCTGGAGATGCTCAAGAACCTGCAAAGTGAGATCACTGAAGCGGAAAACAAGCAGCTTCGACGGGTTGAAAATCGGCAAGCGCGATTGAAAGGGGAAAAGGTGACTTACAGAACCAAGAAAAAAGCAAATACTGGCGGGGAACCGCAATCTGAAGCACCACCAGCACAGGCTTGAATTAAGCATTTCAACATATGAGAAGCTCATATTAAGAAGTAGCTCACGCCCATTGCCCCTAATTAGCAGGGGCTTTTTTTATCCTGGTTCCGGCCTGTTTTATCCTCATTAAAACCGCATCTGTCTGTACTACTTTCCGCAGGGTTACTTTCAATATTTTAGTGTCGGCCAACCTATTAGCTTCTTGATCAAGATTGTTATCCTTCAAACAGATAAACCCTTCAGAAAGGACTGGTGCTATGTCTGCTGTTGAATCTTATTTCCCGCCAATGGATGCTCCAGGGAGCTCTCTGGCCGCTTATATGCCTCATACTGGCCTTAGTGTTAACGAGGATAGCTTTCTGCCCGAAATGCGGGAAGAGCTCAACGTCATTGCCAGCCAGGTCAAATCCTATAACGAAGAGCTTAGTTTGCTGAAGTCCATGTCCGCTCAGTTCCTAAAATGTGGAAATCAGAAACTTTATTCCTACCTCTCCGGTCATAACCATCTCATTTCAGAAGCTGACACCCAGTACGCAGAAAACGCACTGCGTTCTGAATACTGGAAGCGAGTCATGGCCCTTTCCGATGTGCTGTCTGTGATGTCTGACGAAAAGAAGGACGAATGGGACAAGCAATTTACTGCTGACCGTTATCATCGACCTCCGCAGGAAATCCCTGAGTTTACACTCGACGCAGTTGTTGCCACGGTTGTCGCATTGCTCAATGACCGTCATCAGTTCATTAAAGATCGCGTCTATGACGTTTTTCACTCATTGAGCCGTCACCACAAAACCAATAAAGCGTTTGGTTTCTCAACCCGCATGATCACTGTCGGCGTCTGTGAAGGGGTGAAAGACAAGTGGGTAAAACTGAAAGTTGAATTCAAAGAATCAGGACTCATGCCACTGTCGGAGCTGCGGGTTATCTGTTCTTATTTCCGTGGAGAAACAGTTAAGCCGGTCTATGACACGAAAAAAATGGTTGAGAATATGGTTGAGCAAGTAGGGTTCAGAAATTGGATCAGCCTGGATGGCAATAGTATTCGTTTTCGGGTTTACAAAAACGGATCGATGCATATAGATGTGCATCCTGATATCGCCGAACGACTTAACACCATTCTTGCTACCATCGTCCCTCTGGCTCTGCCTACTGAACGCACGGCCCATTCCAGAGCGACGTTACAGGAGTTCCCGGCACTGAAACGATGCATCGATTTTCATTCGCGTATGCAGCTCTCAGAGCTGGAATTCACTCAGATTGAAAAGGAATTTAGAAAGGAATGGTCCAGTTGGACATCGCTCGGCTATGCCGGTGAGTACGCTGATAAAACACGGCAGGTGAACGCGGAGATTCTGCGGTTTCTCGGCGCCCGGGTGACGAGCTACGATGTGACGTTTGATTATGACCCGACCGAAGTGATGCGCTTTATCGGCCATATGGGCGCCATGCCTGATATTGTATCTCACCAATTTTACCCGTCGTCAGCCCGACTTAGTGAATACGCCGCATCAATTATTGCGGTCGGAGAGGGGGAACGGCTGCTTGAGCCAAACATCGGACACGGGGATTTGCTGCAATGTTTCCCCAAGAGTGTCAACGTAACCGGTATCGAACTGGATACACTTAATTGTCTGGTCTCTCGGGCTAAAGGTTACGATACCACGGAGGCTGATTTTCTGGCCTGGTCGGCGGCGAACCCCAATCAGAAATTCGACTGCGTAGTGATGAACCCACCTTTTGCTGACAACCGGGCTAAACTGCATCTGCTGGCTGCTTCATCTCATCTGGTTTCCGGCGGGCGTTTAGCGGCCGTCCTGCCGCTATCCCTTCAAGGGATCGATAACCTGCTGGGCGATGGATTCCGTGCCGAATGGCTGGACACCTTCGATAACGAGTTTGACAACACTGCCGTCTCCGTCCGCGTTCTGTATGTAGAATGCCTTTAACTGAAGGAAAGACAATGTCTGAAATTTCACCAGGCCTGCCAGAGGGCCATGATGATGTTGAGTTTATGATGGATGATTTCCAGCTGAGCCTGGGGCAAAGTAAACCAGTACGTGAAGTGCAATTCTTGGGGGAGTCACCGCAAAGTGAAGAATCGGCGAACGCTGCCGATTCGCCCTGGTTTGAAGACTAACCAGGTGGGTATTGGTTCTGACGGTGCCAGCGGCCTTAATGGGACTCCCTGCCAGTGAGCGGGGATTGATTTCAGAGGGACAGTGGTTAAGACCTTCCCCCCCGTCTAACAGCGGTTTCGGTAGACACGTTAAGGCACACGTCTATTTATTCCATGCCTTGACTTTACCGGAATCTAAAATTCCTCCTTTCTGCTAACCGCCCCAATTTCTGCCTTTTCGATTTTCTTCACAGGAAGAAAAGTTACTTTTCTTCCTCCGTCATCCGCTACGGTGAAGTGTGCTGCCTGTTCGATATGTTCAGACCAGACACTATTTTTATAACGCCAATATAAGACTTTTTATGCCGTGAAATATCCCTGTTTAACAGCAATGCCAGAAATAAATCTTTCGTAAAATAGGGACAAAATACATCCCGGGAGCATCACATGCGTAAAATACTGACAGGCTGCATAATTGGCACGACCATCGCTTCAGTTTATCCGGCGGCGGCTCAGATTTTCAGCTATTCGTATACCGACACCAATCAGCTGTCAAAGACGACTAAGCCTGCCACGCAGAGCTATCTCAATCCGGCAAGCACACTGACCCTGAATCTAATCTCAGGCCTCGATCGGTACGAACGAGTGAGTGTGACCAGAGACAGTGACAAAAAAGTCATGTATTCCTCACTGACGTCAAAGATAAGCGTCTCCGATCGCATTGTGGCCGCCGACGGCACGGAATATTACGGTAAAGATATAGCGTTACCCGCTCTCGGGGAAGGGGCCTTCACGGTAGTTAACGACACGCTGAATCTCCAGCAAGCCGTTGTCAGTTCCTCAACGTATCATTTCACCATCGATACCACGGCGCCAAAGTACACCAGTATTTACCCTAGCCAGAACGCGGGATATAGCATGGTCCTGAGTGGTCCGCTCTGGGAGCTTGGTAGGGGCGGGTCAGGTCAGTTTTCTATCTTCGCGGATGGCGTTGAAGATTCGAATGGCATCGACAAGATCCGCCTTGTCATCAAGCGCAGTAATGGCACCATCGTGTCCGACAACGTGCTCAGTTACGACGCGGCGAATAAACGCGCCTTCTACCCCTGGATCAACGACATGGGCACTCAGCCAGGCATGCCTTCCAGCGATCTGAATGAAGAATTTACCTTCAATTTCATCATCACGGATACAGCCGGAAATACGCTGAATATCCCTCCGCAGCGCTTTTTGTTTGATGATCAGATTGGCGAATTTACACCCTTTGCGGTCCACGACTCACGTGTTAGTACGAGTGTGGTCCCGGGGATCTCATCAGGGTACGTACCATTTGTGCGGGGTCTCTCTGTACTCGGAAACCCGTACCGGATGGTCATTCGGATTCCCCGAACTAACTGGAAGCCATACCGTAACGGCGGCATCACCATTCTTAACAATTATGGCGGTGCTCAGGTTATTTCAGAAGACTCGACCTATGTGTACGTGGAGGTGAAGCTACCTCAGGGCAATCTGGATGGAAACTACTATCGCCCGGTGAACACGTACCAGTGGTCCGGTGGCGATCTGACTCAGTACGCCTCTTGGCTGAGTTGGGACCCGGCGGCGGTAAAAAGCCCTGCGTGGGGGTATCCTGCGATTGAGCGGCAGATGTCCGACGGCACCTGGTTCAACAGCGTTGACTGGAAATTCATCAACGCTTCAGATATGCCGGTGAACCTGACCCAGATCCGTTTCAATGTGCAGGCAAGGCCCTACGACCAAAAAATTACTGGCGGCGCCACCTGCAACATCCCAGCAGGGTCAACGTCGTGTACCGTCGCCCTGACAAAGGCGATTACAAACGGTACCACCGGCTATCTGCACAGTGGCTATGAAGTACGTTCCACAACAGAATCCACCTTCTTCATGCCTACTTGGGAAAACGTCGTCTGGCATACACTGGGGCCCTCGGTCACCGGCTATGACTACAATGATACGACCAACATCCTTCAGATTTACATCAACCAACCGGGAGACGGATCGTATTTCGACCATGTTAAACTGAGCCGGGTGTGGCTGTCCGACAAATCCCGAAATAACGCGGATATCAGCGTGACCGGAAAACAAACGGGCCGCAATATGGCCAGCGGGAACTATACCTACGAGTTCAACTTGAAGCAGATCCCGGAGGGTAGCTATAACGTGCAGGTCAATGCCCAGGATTCTTTCAGAAACACAGGGAGCATGGCCTACAAAACCGTGACGGTTGATAACACGCCACCGTCCATTAGTATCAGTTACGAAAGCAAACCTATCACCAGCAGCGTGACGGTGTACGGTCTGGAAAACGTTCGCATTCAGCTTGCAGATACACTGACCAAACCCACGTTAACGCGAATGACACTTCGCGGTGGACCTGTATCTGATGCTGTTGAGTTGTCCTGGGTAAAACTCGGAAATGATCTTTATGCTCCGAATTACCCGAAGATCTTCCCGTCACTTAATGACGGCGAAACCTACATGCTGACTGTGCAGGCCAAAGACGAGATGAACAACGTTAAAGAAAGCGCCGTCGAATTTAACTACCTGCCAAACAACCTGGTTCGTCTGGAAAACTTGAAGACCATCTCCGTCAGTGCCGCCCTGAAAACGTCCGACAATACGCCGCTGGCTGTACTGTATGCCAGCCAGTTACGCAAGAAGGACGGTTCTATCGCAACCGGGAGACAAGATGCGGTACTGACGGTGCGTAAGGATGCGGCCTTCGGCGTTACGATGAATGGGGTTTCAGCAGCACCAGGGGAGAGCAAAAACGTTCAGTTGGATCTCGGTCTGGGTGACAGCCGCAGCTTCCCTATTTTTCCGTCAACTTCCGGCGTTAGCGGAACATCTGAATTTATGCTGAATATCGAGGAACTGAAGTAAAAGCAGGATCGAGTGACCCGGTACCGGGTCACTTCTTCCTGGTGATGCCGCCGCAATTATGATTATCCCGTCTTATCCAGACGGCACACACAGGATTATACACCGTTTCTGTGGATAACCAGCTCTCCTGTCAGTAAAACCGCAAATGATACGGGTCTGCCGCTCACTGCGGATCTGTCCATACACCTACCCGTCAGAATGGATCAACACATCATTCACCCGCCATAGAGGATACCCAGCATCCAGCACGCGAGTCCTGCGGCCAGTGCCAGTCATGGTGATGGTGGCAAAGCCACTAGCGGCAAACACCGGTTCAGCATGGAGTTAAACTATACCGGGTGCTGATCCTCCTCTCTGCTTTCGGGTATGCAGTTTCGGTGGCACCACTATACTGGGTACGCTTTCACTTCAGCTTAATTGCGTTATCAGGCTATTCACCATTCACGATCTACTGTACCGGGTACGGTTTTCTAACCGTACTATCACGCTATCCGGTAGGGCGCCAGTGACACGATCCACTATATCGGGTAAACCTTTACAGTCAGTACCAACACATTCCCCGTAACCGATTCGCGGCACTTCTCATCCACTCTACCCGGTTCAGTGGAGCCACTGAACCGGGTAGAGATTACATTTTTGGTAGAAAAACACACAGGTCGCCCAGGGAAAGGCAGAAGAAAGGTGACTGCATCAGGGTAATAGTGCTGGCACCGCCCGGTGTAGTGGAGATCCACTGTACCGGGTATAGATTACATTTTTGGTAGAAAAACACACAGGTCGCCCAGGGAAGGCAGAAGAAAGGTGACTGCATCAGGGTAATAGTGCTGGCACCGCCCGGTGTAGTGGAGATCCACTGAACCGGGTATAGATTACATTTTTGGTAGAAAAACACACAGGTCGCCCAGGGAAAGGTGACTGCATCAGGGTAATAGTGCTGACACCACCCGGTGTAGTGGAGATCCACTGTACCGGGTAGAGATTACATTTTTGGTAGAAAAACACACAGGTCGCCCAGGGAAAGGCTGAAGAAAGGTGACTGTATCAGGGTAATAGTGCTGACACCACCCGGTGTAGTGGAGATCCACTGAACCGGGTAGAGATTACTTTTTTGGTAGAAAAACACACAGGTCGCCCAGGGAAAGGAAGAAGAAAGGTGACTGCATCAGGGTAATAGTGCTGACACCGCCCGGTGTAGTGGAGATCCACTGTACAGGGTAGCACAGACAACTGTGTTATCGGGCAGCGATCATGGCTTCATGTTTCTCTTCAATATATTCAGTACGTAATCGCCGTTTTCTTTGTCTATGGAGTATTCCAGAAAACCGATCTCCTTAAGCTGGCCCAGCGCCTTTTTCACCGTGGCATTCTGGTTGCCGAGGTGTGATGACAGTTGCAGGCGTTCACGCAAACGGTCGAACCCGATACGGTAGAAAGTGCTTGGCAGCTCAGCCAGGTACAGATACAGGGCCTGTGCGGACTCTTTACGGGCCAGTTTCTGCAATGTCTTCAGGTAGAGTCGAGTTTTACCGTCGACGCGATATAGCGTATTGAGCTTCGAATTTGGCTTGATGACGATTTTCCCGGTGGAACTGTCGTAGTACGTCGATTCCACGAGGTGCATGTTTATCGTTATCTGATCGTCTGTACCTGGTTTTTTCTTAACGAACGAGATACTGGTACGGGCAATACGCGTCAATGAGGCATCAAAACGCTCTCTAAGTTGTTTATCAATGCGCTTGGTGTCAAAACCGCAGAACTTCGCAAACTCCGGGAAATTCAGCACCAACTGACCTTCCGAGTCGAGCGGACGGTTAGACAATGCATAAACGATCCCACACCATGATTTGAAGTCAGAGTCCATGTCGAGCCGTGGGCCATAAATTTGGATCTGGCTGTAGCCTTCACCCTCGACAATGGATAATCTCGAAAGGGGTTCAGTGGCATCTATGCGGTGATTCTTCCGACCACCCTTATCCGTGGATTTCAGTGTCGGCACAAACACCCCCAGACGGAGTAAAACTTTCGGCTGAATGGTCTGTCTTAGCGTGGGAAAAAGTTGGATAACTTCCCCGGAATCTTTTTGGGACTCTTCAATGACAAGAGATAACTTCTTGTTATTACTGGACATATAGAAAGATCCGTTTTGTGCATAAGATCTACATCCTACCCGCTATAGTGTATCGAATCCACCCGGTATAGTGGATTATGCACCCTGTACAGTGGATGGATTACCCGGCATAGTGTATTTCGCCCCCTGTACAGTGGATGACGATCCGCTGAGAGGCTCGATATCACTGGGCTGCGAAGATCGTTATTCCTTTTTAATCTGATATTGATCCTCTATTGATCTTTATTATTACTCTATCCTGTTGATAACTATGTTCTGAGACGTCATGGTACATCCTGATCGAAATGTGAGTTAGTTCCGATCCTTTCTAAAAACTGCATTAGCAGACTTCTTCCCTTGTAAAAATGGCAAAAACTGGCGTTGTTTTACTGAACATTTCTCCCTCTTAACGTACTAGCGATGAAAACGATTCGGGTAAAATTTCCTAGCCAACCAGGAGATCCGAAATGAAACTTAGCCCACGTCCGTTGATCGCCGCCGTTTACGCAGCATTGCTGTTCCCGCTTTACGGCCAAGCACAGCTGTACAACTATTCGTATACTGATACACGCGGCACGAAAGTAAATGCTGAACCGTCCAGAGAATATCTAAACCCGGGCAGTGCAATTACGTTGAACCTGATATCAGGTCTCGACCGCTACGAGCGCGTTACCGTGACGCGTTCATCAGATAATGTGCAGATGTTCCAGAGCGTCACTGACCTTGTGACTGTAGCCGACAGGATCACCGCCGCAGATGGCAGTGAGTACTACGGGAAATCCATAAAGCTTCCTGTACTTGGCGAAGGGACTTTTGCTCTTAAATCTGAAACCCTCGACAATAAGTCAAATGTCGTGGCATCAACGAGCTACGCCTTCAGCATTGATACCACGCCGCCCGTTCTACCTAACCCGATGCAGTGGATCAGAGCTGGTTTCCAGTACGGTAGTCTGGATATTTTCGGCGACAGAACCGCAACACAAGCCATTTCGTTATTAAACGTATCTGATGCGAGATCCGGTCTGCATAAAGCTGAGTGGTTCGCTATCGACAGTAATGGCGTCCGTCGCTCTGTTGATGCCCAGTTGAATTCGCTGACGGGGGGGGTGCAGGCGCTGGCCGCAGTGGCTGCGGGAAGCACGGTTGCACCTGTCAGTCCGGCGTATTACACCGTGGGTTTTCGTGTTTATGACAAAGCTGGTAACTGGACTGAGACATCGCACCGTTCTGGTATTGATCGTACCGTCCCCAGCTACATTCAACATCAGGTGCGGAATGCGAAAACAGGCGTCTGGGAAGATTATGTTCCTGGCATGACCATTTATGAAAACCCGGTAAAATTCCGGTTCAAACGCCTTAAATCGGACTCAACAAATTTTAACGGGACTGATTTTGGCTGGATCGATCAGATTACTAATTCTGACAGCACCTACTTTTATACTGAAGTCACGGTGAGTTACCCAGAGACCTATGTTTACTACGAGCGGTTTACCAAGGCTGGTCTGAACAATAATATCAATTATAGTACACTGAAATTTACTCTCGGCAGCGGTGTGCCGGAAGCTCCACGTTATTTATCCGGGCAGTTTCATTTCAAAAAAGGCAATTCCTGGACACCGACCGACATTGTCAGGTTTACTGGACCGGATTGCGTTGATATGGGCCGTGTTAACGTTGAACCACGCCCGTATGTGCAAACCGCCACTATCATAGGTCTTGGTAGCTGCAATGTTGCAGTGGGGGAGAGCAGTTGTCTAGTCAGCATGGATTACTGTAAGACGAGCGGTAAAGGCTATAGTCCGTACCAAATTCATATGAAAGGGACCGGTACTTACGCTAATCTTGGTGGACTTCAGTCGCATTTCTATACCTACTGGGATATGAATCCTCCTGTCATCAACAGTATTGTTTCCAACCCACTGGATAAAACAGTCGTTATGCTGGTGACTGACAGCGACGTAACTAACGACTGGACCACCTATATGTGGGCCACCAACATTTTCAACCTCTCATTGAAGGATACCAGTAATAAAGTCACAACCCTGTCGCCGAAAAGCGTCGCAGTCCTGAACTACCAGCTGAAGCAAGTGACGTTTGACTACAGTAAGTTACCTTCCGGGAAATACACTGCAACGGGTGCTGCGACGGACACCTACAACAACACGGCTGAACTGAAGCTATCGAGCACCATCCTGCATGACGTGACGCCGCCAGTCGTCGGTATCATCTTTGAAGGAAAACCAGCTGACGGATCGCTTGTCAAAGGCCTGGAAAACTTGGTGATCACCCTGAGCGATGACATGACTAAAGCTTCTCTGAAGAACATTACGCTGAGCGGCGGACCCACGTCAGATAAAGTCAGCGTAGGCTGGTACAGCCAGGGAACCGACAAATATGGACTGAACTACCCGCGTATCTTCCCCGCGACAGACGACGCGAGTTCCTACCTGTTGACTGTCGTAGCTATGGATGAAGCTGGAAACGCCACCACAAAGACCAGCCGGTTCCGCTATGTACCGAACAACCTGATTGAATTTAATACCATCAAGACGCTGGCCGTGGGCATGGGACTGAAGACATCAGATAACCAACCGCTGGCGTATCTGCGGACCAATAGCATCCGGAAGAAAGATGGTTCGTTGATCACAGGAGTGCAGACCGGCACGCTGACGGTCCGTAAAGATGCGGCTTTCGCGGTCAGTATGAATGGGGTGACTGTCGTACCCGAGGATTCGAAAGACATAAGTATAGACTTCGGGAAGGGGGATGGCGTCCTGATCCCCATTTTCCCGGCCACCAGCGGCAATGTCGGCGAATCCAGCTTCATGATCGAGCTGCCGCAAATCCAGTAAACACAACCAACTCATGCCCCGCATGACGGGGCCTTTTCATGATGTCTTAACGCAATCAGATAGAAACGGAACAGGCTAATTTGTAAGCGTAAACTGACCGCCGTATGTAGCCATCAGACGAGAATTGGTAACTTAGACGCCCATCTGATATAGACGGA
>NZ_VNXE01000089.1:0-350 GCF_009820115.1 Escherichia sp. HH41S | reverse complement strand
CAACCGTGACCAGATCAGCCGTATCAGTCACGGTATCCGGCTGCGCTGATACAACCTCATTTTCATGTCCGGTCAGCGCATTTTCCGGGCTGACAGATGTGTCCTGACCGGCAGCGTCATCCGTGTCATCAAGCTCCTCTTCCAGCTCTGCCACACGGAGTGCCAGTTCTTCTTTCGTCCCCGTCAGGCTGACATCACGGTTCAGTTGCTCACCCAGCGACCGGAGACGGACAATCAGTTCATCTTTCGTCATGGACTCCTCCACAGAGAGAAAATGGCCCCGAAGGGCCATGATTACGCCAGTTGAACGGACACGAACTCATCAGGATCAGCCAGCAGCATCAGCGGTG
>NZ_VNXE01000075.1:0-350 GCF_009820115.1 Escherichia sp. HH41S | reverse complement strand
CACCGCTGATGCTGCTGGCTGATCCTGATGAGTTCGTGTCCGTTCAACTGGCGTAATCATGGCCCTTCGGGGCCATTGTTTCTCTGTGGAGGAGTCCATGACGAAAGATGAACTGATTGCCCGTCTCCGCTCGCTGGGTGAACAACTGAACCGTGATATCAGCCTGACGGGGACGAAAGAAGAACTGGCGCTCCGTGTGGCAGAGCTGGAAGAAGAGCTTGATGACACGGGCGACACTGCCGATCAGGATACCCCTCTCAGCCCGGAAAATGTGCTGACCGGACATGAAAATGAGGTTGTATCAGCGCAGCCGGATACCGTGACTGATACGGCTGATCTGGTCACGGTTG
>NZ_VNXE01000067.1:0-110964 GCF_009820115.1 Escherichia sp. HH41S | reverse complement strand
CCTTCACTGCGGAAGGCGTCTGTAACAACCAAACTGATAATCTGCCAGACCCGCCATAACAAGCTGGGTCAGTATTAACTGGCAGCGTTCGCGTGAAAGGTAAGTATTCTGCGCAATTTCCCCGACGGTCGCCGGTTCGGTGACGCTCAATTCATTAAACACCACTCTGGCAGTTTCGGTCATATCCTGCTGTTTTAGCATGTCTTTTTCCTTTTCTGGTTAACGTGACATACCAATAACTCTTGTCGAAAAAGCCAGCAAGCTGAAAGACCAGTATTCACAACCACCAGCGCGTTTAACGTCCTGTACCGTTTTTCTGGCATAAAAAAACCCGCTCAGCGGCGGGCCTTGCTTACTTTGCCATCGCGTACAAAATCGGCAAAATATCAAATTTACACGAAATGTACGCGCTTTAATTGATTTTTGCAATATCTCGTCGCGAAAAGGTCGCTTTTTGTTGCGTTCTCATTTTCACTGTGCAAATCAAGGATTCTGTATCAAGATTCTTAAAAATGTCGCACATCTCACGCCAGTAGTTCGCATAATTATGGCTCCAGTTGTCAGGTTTAATTCCACACAGCCTGGCAAGTTCCTGTCGCTGGTAGTTCTCATGCCCGGTTACCCATCCCCTGACATCCTGCGCCGCCAGCCAGATTAATTTTTTCAGGCGTTCCCGTGTTTTCTCTGCAATTTTCCTGTTGCCAGAATGAGCCTTAAACTCTTCCCATGCCCAGCGGGTTATGGTGACCTGATACTCCCAGCAAATACTCCCGCTGTAACACCACAACAACCAGGTTTTATGATGTTCTTCAAGAGACAGAACTGCCCGTCGCCATGACGATGTCGAAAACTCAACCTGACTTACCAGAGGAATTGACGTCCCCTTCGCCAGCGATTGTTTTCCCGGGATTGGTGGATTATCCCGCGTTATCATTTTTCCAGTCACTTCATCGCGGTACCGGATTTTTTTACGCCTGTAACGCCCTGTATCGAACATGGCATTCTCCTGCCAGGCTTCAAGCTGACCTTTTGTTGCCCCACTCAAATCGGCGGTGGCGATAATGAGCTGCTCACGAACAAACTGTAAATACTGGTTATTCATGCGCACTCCAGCTCTGTGATTTTTATCCCCAGCCGACCACCAGGAACGACCTGACCGCGCACAATATTGATTTCATCAAACTGCTCGTCGTCGATAAGCAACCCCGCATGTGTCAGTGCATCCAGTGGTGCTTTCAGAATATTGTCCAGGTCACGACGGCGCTTATCCGGCGGCTCTGCAATGATCTTTATCGCCAGCCTTCCGGACAGGTTTAATTTCAGCCGCTGCTGGCGAACAATGAGCGCCACATCACGGCGATAACGCTCACCGGCTTTTGATACAAAATATGTGCTGCCACGACGTCGCCAGTAGGTGTTCACCGTTGGCGGGTAAGGCAAAACAAATTCTATGCTTTCAGTCATTTATGCTTTCCACTTCAGGACACCTGAATTTCTCGCGTGCATTAAAAAACGAATCAGCAACAACAGCTGGCTGCCGTGTCTGTCTTCAAAATCTTTTACCCCGGCGTGCAGTTCGTTATGACATTTACGGCACAGTGGAATAACAAACAAATCGTCAGCCTTTGTTCCCATCCCTCCAAGTCCATGACCAATGATGTGATGCGGATCATCTGCCTGATTACCGCACGTCATGCATTTCTGCGTTTTTACCCAACGCGTGTATACAGGCATCTCTTCCCGTTGTGGTTTCTGGCGCTGGAGATACTGAGCCGGTGACTCCGGATCAACAGCAATGCTGACCACCGCCTTTTCCTGTGACGGGATTTGTTGCTGGTGGACGTGAGGCAACGGCGCAAGATTTTTTGTGCGCTGCTTCAGTATGCTGGTGGCGGTCTGCTCTCCCGGTATGATGTCGCTTTCGCGGTACACCGAGCGAATTTTTTCCGCACGTAACCCCAGAGAACGACGTAATACTGTCTCCGGTAGCGCGTCCGCCACCTGATTGCAGACCGCCCACCAGGATAATTCAGCCAGCGATAATTCCCGCTCCTGTGTGCCATTCATTGCATGGCGTATGACGTCAATCATCCATGCAGACAGGTTTTGATAAGCAAGTTGCTCGAGTGATTCGGAGGTCTGGTCACGCAGCTGGTTGTCGCAGTGCCAGCACAACACCATCGCGCCGGTACCATAACGATGTATGACGGTTTCGCTGTGATGGTAATCACCATGAGGCCACTGGCAGGATTTGACATGACGCAGGAGCCAGTCAGACAATGCACCTGCGCCGCCGGCAGCACGAATCACCCGCTCATCGCTGAAAAATGGCAGCAGAGATTTATCTTCCGCCAGCGGCTGGCGAATGGCAGGAACAACTCCGGACGGCAGACCGCGCATGCTTTTCGGTTCCGGCTCCACCAGCACTCGAGGGTTATGAAATACCTGCATGGATTCACGACCAGGCTTAAGGACCACCAGCCCGAGTTCCGGTACCGGAACAGGTCGAAGCAATACCCGCACGTTACCTCCAGATCCGTTGCTGGAATGTGCGGGACGGACGCGGTGGGCGTTCGGAATAAGGGAGTCTGACGTAGATTATCCAGTGACGATAATCGAGGCTGAGGGCTTTCCTAAACTCATACCCACGTCTGTGGTAGTTATGAATCAGCCATTCGGCCTGTTCTTCAGTGCAGGGATCGTGCTGATACCAGTCATATTTGAATACATGAGAACGCCGCCCGTGCCTGCTGGCACGAACGGTATCAGAATTGTGTAATTTGGTATTGTGCGCCATCTGTTTTCTCTGCTGGCGCAGCAGGTGCCAGTTGTTCAGGCTGACGTGCGGCAATATTGTCTCTGATTTCTGTTGTCGTCAACAGGCAGCGTGCTATCATCGAATAGTGTTCTATCCTACTCCGTGAGGTTTACCATGCGTACAACCCAACAATTCAGCATTACATTAACTAACGAGATGGCTGACATGGTGCGCGCCCGTGTGGCTTCCGGTGCCTATGCTTCAGAAAGCGAGGTCATTCGTGAAGGGCTTCGCGCACTGAATGAGCGCGATAAAGCAATCGAAGCGTGGTTAACGCATTCAGCCGCCCCCTCTCTTGATTCTATCCGCGAAAATCCAAACAACGGACGCTCCATTTCACAGGTTCGCGCCGCGATTCAATCCGAGAAGTAATCTGCATGACATATGAAGTCATCATTACTCCTGAGGCCGAACAACAAATAATCAACCTGCACAGATATATAACGGAGAAAGCAGGGAACGTCATTGCTGACAATTATGCCAATGCGCTTCTTGATTATCTTGATGGGTTTTCTACATTCCCGCATCGGGGCAATAAACGCGATGATATTCGCCAGGGGATGCGGGTAACTCATTTCCGCCACAGAACGATTATTGCTTTTGCCGTTGATGGCAGAAAAGTCTTTATTGTCGGTATCTATCATGGTGGGCAAAGTTATGAAACCGATTTCTTATAAACTTTTACCCACATCATTCCGGTATTAGAATAAACTATCCGACTTCTCTCTTACTGGCGAGTTCGTAGGCCATGTAAATCAAAGATCCCGGCTCATGTTTGTGTCGGGATCTTTTTTACGGTGATTTATCCCCAGCGGCAAATCGAATACACCACCAGCGCCACCGCCATCGCAATTCCTACCGTTGTGAATGCCTCAGGCCAGGTCATTGATTCACCTCCCGCGGTGGTTCCGGTAGCGGCATCCAGTGAGTTGCCTGCTCAATACCATTACCCGGCTTAATCGTTGCTTCTCCTCGCCGGAATGTGCTTCCTGTATAGCGTGCGGAGCATATTAGCGGTTCAACCAGAGAGCTATCGAAATTCACCGAAATAAGCACGTTCTGGTTCTTTTCAGGCATCCGCTCACTACAGCTTATCCAACCATCCGGAATTACCGGCGCTGACGGCGCTGCGTAAAGCGGTGTTATTTCTGCCCGAAAGTCACCTATTTCATGCGGTCGCACCCACCGTTCGGCTTCTGCTTTGTCAGAATACAGAGCAGTGAACGTATTATATTCATTGTCAATTTGCATGAAGGTTGCCTTCCACGCCACCGGCTCTGCTTCCAGCGATGCCAGTGCAATCCGTGCCAGTTCTTCTGCTTCTTCTGCTGGCAGTACAACGTTGCTACCCGGTCCGTATGTTTCGCGCCACTGCTTGATTGTCAGCAGTCGCTCTTTGGTAAAAGTGGTCATATCAGCCTTCCTTATACGGATTAATTTTATTGTGTAGTGCGTTGAACGACGCCCATACCACGTCGTTATACAATTCAATAACTGGCTCAATTATTTTCCCGATTACCCAGACAAAAATTAGCGGGGATATCGGTATCATCAACACGATAAACAGAATGAGAAACAAAAATTCTGTCGCTCTACTTTTTCGCGGATATTCTTTTCTGAATAATGTAGTCATTTCTTACCGCCCTTTCGGGCGGCCTCCTGATGTTCTGAGGGTGTAGAAATCCCTCCGGTTAAGGATAAAATTTTATTTACAGCGCTAAATTTAATTATTCAGTTCTGGATTTTGTCACCCTGCGTATCCGCGCTTTCGCGTTACGCTCAATCTGAATTAACTTTTCTATATTTTTCCGTCTTTCCTGTTCCTCCTGGCGCAATAGCCTTACATCATCTGCCAGTCTGGTTTCTCTTTTCGCCACAGAGAGCATCCAGTCAAATGGCTCCACAACTGCACCGCAGATTTTACAGCGGACCTGACGCTCTTTTTCGTCAACCCGGACAGAAGCGTGATGGCAGTATGGTCTTTCCGATGGCTCATAAAGAAAATTAACCTGATTACGTGGGTCATCCTCTTTTACCGGAAATAAAACAATATTACTTAACTCATCTTCTGGTTTTATTTCCATGCTCCTCTCCTTTGATGCGAATGCCAGCAGCAATTGAAGCCTGATAGCTAATTTCACTCACAGCACCACCTCCTGAAAACTCCCCTGATAAAACGCCAGCACTCGCTGCATAACCTCACTCTTCCGGCACTCGCGACAGATTATGTTCAGGTGCCTGTCGTAGCGGCGTATTTCTCCGTCTGGTAACTTTCGAATCAGTGTCTGGTCAGTTGTTTTCTCCGGTGTCTTACGCCATTCACGATACGCCTGCTCTGATGCAAAAACACCGTATTCCCCGGACATGTATAAATCACCACAAGCCAGTACATCCACAAGGCAGCGTCGGACCGAATGCCAGCCAGCCCCCGTCGCTCTCTCCAGTTGCGACATCGTCATGCGTCCATTTTTGCGTACCAACCCGATAATTCGCGCCTTCAGCTCTTCCCGCTGTTCGGGTGTAAAAGGTTTTGCCATAAGCCCTCATGAAATTACTTAACAACCCTCAAATAGCTGACATTTGAACGCCAGCTCTCCCAGTTAAAACTCACCCATCGCCCGCCGTTCATGGTCATGCGATCCATAATCCGCTCGCCGAGCAGCGTTTTCATGGCCTCATAGTTCAGGTTTGTCAGCATTCCCACGCTGCGCATCGACGCTGTCCGGCGATCAACAATCTGGTGCAGTACCACCTGCTCGTTTTTCGTCTCGCGCTGAATGCCAATTTCATCAAGAACCAGCAGATCCACTTCGCACAGTTCCCGCAAAAATTTTTCGCCTGATTGCCCGTCGTCATAGCTGGCGTGTAGAGCACTCATAACATCAGCCACGGTAACCACAATCACTGTCTGGCCATCTTTCAGCAGGCGATTCCCGATAGCCGCCGCTAAGTGGTTTTTCCCGGTACCAGGTTTTCCGCTGAATGCGAAATTTGTGCATCCGGTCATCAGTTCATCGGCGATGGATTTCGCCTGGCTCAACGCGTATCGCTGGCCGTCATTCTGCACCTGGTAATTCGCAAACGAGCACTTGCGGTGCAACGGCTGGATGCCGGAGCGATTCAGAATTTTTTCCACCCGCAACTGACGATTCTGACGGTTGATCTCCTCGCAACGCTTCTGGCCTTCTGCAAGTTGCCACTCGCGCCACTCGTCCACTGTTCGGTATGGCGCGGTTACATGCTGCGGAGCCAGCTTACGGATGCGTTCAAGAACACCGCCTGTCGCAATATTTTTCATGCTTCGTTACCCCCTGAATCCCGGCGGAATTTCGGTGTCCGGTTCAGAAATGTGATTCACGCAACGCTGTACAGGCGAACGCCCCAGACGAATAACCAGCTCATCCCATTTTTCGCGAAGCTTTGACGGGCTCATGACGTTTTTTACCCAGAATGGATCCCGCTGTACCCGACCAAACATTTCGCAAATTTGTCTGTGAGTTCTGCCATCCAGCATCCGCATTGTGCGCACATCATTGGCCCATGCAGTCCAGTTGGGTTCTTTCGGTCGCATGATTTCGCCATCATCGCTGGCAGCCTGCTCGTAAAGACTCACGATTCGTCCCCAGATCCACTGCGCACACGCTAAATCCTCCTGGCTGCCCCACTGGCGTTTTTTCGCACTGAACACAACCGCGTCAGGGTGTCGGTTTAAAAAATCCTGTTCAGCCGTCTGCATGTCCGGTTGCGAAGCTTCCGGACAAGAAGATCTTTTATCTGACGGATCAGGTTTTAATACTGACGGATCGGGGCCAACCATCGCCCCCCTATCCGGCTGTTTTTTATCAATGGTTGATCCATCAAAATTTGAGGGGCCAACCGTTGAGGGGTCAATATTTGACGGGTCATTTTTTACCGGGTTAATTTTTCTTTTCGGTTTATATGCCTCACGCGCCGCCGCTGCTGCTGCTTCGAGTTTTTCCACATTAAGACGGTAGATATTGCTTTCATTACGCCCGCCGACCTTACGTTCCTCCTTCGTCAGCCAGCCGTTCTTTTCCAGTTCCGCTATCGCAGCTTTAACCGTTGATTCACTCTTTGCCCCAATCTGACGACGAATGGTCTCTACTGCAGGCCATGACACACCTTCGTCATTGCTGTAATCTGCAAGGCGAGCCATTACTGCCACCCTGGATAAGATCATGCCGGTGAAGGCACACCCTTCCCAGACAAGACCATGAAGCTTGCTGCTCATAAAAAACTCCGAACACCGTGCTTTTAGTGCATCACCACGGCATTTCCCGCCGGACCACCACGATTCATCTGGTTGAAACCAGCGATCGCCACTGCGACAAAATCATCAGCGTCTCTCACCAGTCGTTCCCGCGTCGCCACCAGCTCCCGAAAATAGGCTGAACTGTGACTGCGCATTCGGGCCACCAGCAGAGGTGGCATTGCTTTTTCGATCGCTGGTAACAGTGCCTCAATTTTTTTAACCGCATCAGGAGTGTCTTTCTCTACCCAGCGGAAAATTTTCTGAGTATTGCGAGCCAGGGCTTCCGGATGGCTATCGTCATACAGTTCAGGAAACGTCATACCCAACTCAAAATAAGCCTGGGTTATTCCAGCTGCTGGAACTTTTTCGCCATCAGGACGCGCCCAGGCATTCATCGCCATGCGGATGTGTTCATGCTTGATTTTCATGAATCAACTCCATCAGATAAGCATGCACTACAATCACCTTCAGCATGAACTACATGTGTTTGCCCCAAACGAATGCCGCTCGCATACTCAGGCCAAATAAGCTCCCAATCATGGGGTCGTAGCTCCGCCCTACTTACTTGGCCTTCCGTCGCAGATTCGATCATAAGGGCGCGGGTTGGAGATATAGCTGCTCGTCCAGACGCCATTTGCGATAAGTAAGATGGCGATACACCAAGTCTGGCCGCGAATTTCTTAGCATCACCAACCCTCAATGATTTAATAAACTCTTTTAATGTCATACCTTCCTCGGTTTAGTGTTTTTTTGCGAGTTTAGTGTTTAATAAACCATTAAGTCAAGTATTTGCTTGTTTAGTGATTACTAAAGATAATTACCACATGCAAAAAAAAGAAATTCGCCGTTTACGTCTCAAGGAGTGGTTTAAAGATAAAACTCTGCCACCCAAAGAGAAGAGCTACCTATCTCAACTAATGAGTGGGAGGGCCTCGTTTGGAGAAAAGGCTGCCAGAAGAATAGAGCAAACATACGGGATGCCAGAAGGGTATCTGGATGCGGAATACGCAGAACAACCGGAAGTTTCTCCACCACATGCAGGGTTAACGTCTAATCAACTGGAATTATTGCAGATTTTTTCAGCCTTCCCTGAGGATGAGCAACGCCAGATAATCAGCGAGTTAAAGCAGAAAAAAGAATCAATGGAAGATCTCATAGCGAGATGGATTGCGGCGCAAAAATGCCGCCGCGCCTGAGTTATAAAACCGGAGGAAACATGAATAGAGCCCTTTCACCAATGGTTTCTGAATTTGAAACCATTGAACAAGAAAACAGTTACAACGAATGGCTGCGTGCGAAAGTAGCAACGAGCCTTGCAGATCCGCGCCCAGCAATTCCCCATGACGAAGTTGAGCGCAGAATGGCAGAACGCTTTGCTAAAATGCGCAAGGAACGGAGCAAGCAGTAAAATGTTACCCGTGTTATGGCTTGAAAGCGCAGATACCGATCTAGATGATATAACTAGCTATATTGCTCGTTTCGACATAGATGCGGCTGAACGCTTATGGCAGCGATTAAGGGGTTGTGTGCTGCCGTTATCCGAACATCCGTATTTATACCCACCAAGCGACAGAGTACCTGGCTTGCGTGAGATTGTAGCCCACCCTAACTATATAATTCTATACCGCGTAACAACATCAAGCGTTGAAGTAGTAAACGTGATCCACGCAAGACGCCAGTTTCCCTAACTTTCACTACCAATAGAAACATAACAACCGCAACGACTTTATCAAAAGCGTTGTGTTTGTTACGCCCCGTGGTTTAGTTTTTACTTGACTTAAGTTTAATGTTTATTAAACTAAAAATACCAACCCACCCCGCCCCACAGAATGCAGGGCAATACTTCGAGTTACCAGGCAGTGGTCAGGGGTTAAGTAGCCAGCCCGAGGCGTAAGAACATGACGGCAGGGTTCAACTTTAACTATGCAGCAGGTTTTTGTTCCGCTACCCCGGCGTTAAGGGGAAATGAGGTCAACATGGATACTATCGATCTTGGCAACAACGAATCCCTGGTGTACGGCGTGTTTCCCAACCAGGACGGCACATTCACCGCGACGACGTATACCAAAAGCAAAACGTTTAAAACCGAAAATGGTGCCCGTCGCTGGCTGGAAAGAAACTCAGGTGAGTGATATGGATTTCGACACAATCATGGAAAAGGCTTACGAAGAATACTTCGAAGGCCTTGCCGAAGGCGAAGAAGCTCTCAGCTTCAGTGAGTTTAAACAGACGCTTTCCAGTCCGGCAAAATCTAACGGCTGATAAGCGAAGCAGCACCGCGAGGTATCAGTATGCAGAAACGAGAACCCGTCATCATCGCGCCAGACTATACCGATGATGAACTTTATGAGTGGATGCGCCAGAAAATTACGGCAGCGCAGGACCTGAAGTGGGCCAATGAAGCCAGGGCTAAGCAAGCTGAAAATCTGTCCGCTCTGGAGCAGGATATCACCAGGCTGGAAAAAGCAGCGGCATTAAGCATTGCCAGAATGATTACATACCCACGTTAATAGCTAACCAACGAGGCTAATAATGGAATTTAAAGATTTACCAAAAGAAATCCAGACAATTGCTGCAACGACTCTCGGTGATAGTCTGGTGAAAATTGACCCGGCATACACCAAAAAAGAAACCATCGATAATATGGTTCGTAATGTGCGCAATGCTTTTTCTGGGCTATATGGTTCTGATAATCAAAAGCAGGAAAGCGATGTTAATAAACGGGTAATTTCTGTTTGCGTGAATGGCCATGTTCTTTCATCAATCAAAACAGAAACGGCGACAGTCTTCGATTGCCTTTGCATTGTACAGAGCCTTGTTGATGCCCTGTTTCGTTCAGTGAATTTAGAAAATGATGCAAATCTGCGAGGGCGCACAATAGCACATCCATATGCACATACTTTAGGCTCTGTGGATGCTAAAAATAATACCCTGCAAGTTTCTTTCGAACATTCACCGCAAGAGCTGAAAACAAAAAAAGAGGATGCAGATAAAAATAATAACGATGAATCTGATTTATTTATTATCAGTTCAAACCTGCTGGAAGTAATGAAGAGCGAACTTGAAATACACAACATCAAGCCCACTCCGGTATATTTACGATGGGTAATGAGAATTATTGACGCTTCTCTGCCATAAGCTTCTTATCCAGGAATGCTTCAAATTTATCGTAAATGACGTCAATCTCCCCCATTTGCTCGGTAGCAAGAGAAATGGCGTGAGATGGTGAAATGGACACCTGGCAATGGGCGTTAAAGGTTTCCACAGCCAGGCGCATAAGAAACATTACTTTTTCTTCTTGTGTCATAAATTTCACCCTCCTGAGGATTGGTAATTAAGGAGTTCTCCACGGGTCAGGTGGAGTGCGTGCGCCGGACACGGGTGAGCATCCGGCACAGACAGTTTACTGAAAGGATATATCCCTGAAAAGCCAGGGCATAACGCGAAAGCGCACGGCGGAGGTGTCTTTCCCTTAGAAGGCTTGTCGTTAGATTTCTTCGACCGTGCGCTTCCGGTTGTGGCACTCCGCGAAATGGCGCGGCGGTAAGTATGGCGGGGTTATCCTTACCCCATTAGTGGCACCGGGTTGTCAGGTTGACCATACGCCTGAGTGACAACCCCGCTGCAACAACCCATATTGATTACCTTTTTTGGCGGCATCAGTTTCATTGCTGGCTGATGTCCGCCCTTTTTAAAGTGAATTTTGTGATGCGGTGAATGCGGCTCAGCGCACGCGGAACAGTTAAAAAGGCCAGTTGACTTCCGTATTGGTTCTTATGGGTGGGTTCTCTGTATCCGGCGTTAATTGTTAACTGGTTAACGTCACCTGGAGGCACCAGGCACCGCATCACAAAATTCATTGTTGAGGACGCGATAATGGAAACGTTATTACCAAACGTTAATACGTCTGAAGGTTGTTTTGAAATTGGTGTCAAAATCAGTAACCCTGTATTTACTGAAGATGCCATTAATAAGAGAAAACACGAACGGGAGCTATTAAATCAAATATGCATTGTTTCAATGCTGGCCCGTTTACGTCTGATGCAAAAAGGATACTGGCAATGAATACTGCTGTTGCCCTCACTCTGACTGTTTTTCTTAACACTGGCGAGCCTGTTGACCTGGTTATTGACATTTACGGTTCGATGAAAGAATGCATGGCTGCCGCAGCAGAACAGAAAATTCCCAGTAACTGTTATCCGGTTGATAAAGTTATTCACATGGACAATAACGAAATCCCGGCAGGACTTAAACCAGCACCGTAATAAATATCCGGTTTCATTTTTATATGCCAGCAATGGCAGGGATTTGTTCACCCTTAAATCTGTAATGAGGTTAAAACAAAATGAGTAAAGTCTTTATTTGCGCCGCCATTCCGGACGAACAGGCAATAAAGGAAGAAGGTGCAGTGGCTGTAGCCACTGCCATTGAAGCCGGTGACGAACGCCGCGCCCGTGCCAAATTTACCTGGCAATTCCTGGAACAATATCCGGCTGCTCAGGACTGCGCTTATAAATTTCTTGTTTGCGAGGATAAACCCGGCATGCCCCGCCCTGCCATCGACTCCTGGGATACCGAATATATGCTGGAAAACCGCTGGGATGAGGAAGGCGCTTCCTTTGTTCCGGTCGAACCAGAATCCGATCCGATGAACGTCAATTTTGACAAGCTGTCCCCTGAAGTGCAGAACGCGGTCCTGGTTAAGTTCGGTACATGCGAAAACATCACCGTTGATATGGTGATTAGCGCACAGGAGTTACTGCAGGAAGACGTGGCGACATTCGACGGGCATATCGTTGAAGCACTGATGAAAACACCAGAAATTAACGCTATGTATCCTGAACGCAAACTGTTCGCTATCGGATGGGGTAAACACAAATGTAAGCCGGGTGCCAAATGGCCCGAAATTCAGGCTGAATTACGTAACTGGAAAAAACGGCAGGACGCGGAGCGCAAAGAGACTGGAAAATACACGTCTGTTGTTGATCTTGCCCGCGCCAGAGTCAACCGGCAGCACACTGAAAACTCAACAGGAAAAATCCACCCTGTCACTGCCGCCATTCGTCGCGAATACAAGCAGACATGGAAAACACTGGATGAAGAGCTGGCTTATGCTCTCTGGCCTGGTGATGTGGATGCCGGAAGCATTGACGGCAGCATCCATCGCTGGGCAAAAAATGAAGTTATCGACAAGGATCGCGAAGACTGGAAGCGCATTTCCGCATCAATGCGCAAACAACCCGATGCCGTTCGCTACAACCGTCAGACGATTTTTGGCCTTGTCCGTGAGCGTCCGATCGACATTCACAAAGACCCCGTAGCACTGAACAAATACATCACTGAATACCTGGCGACAAAGGGCGTGTTTGAGGATGAAGAAACAGACCAGAGCACTGCTGATATTCTCCAGCCGTCAGCAGCACAAACTGATGCAGTGGAAACTGAAGTATCTGATACCCAAAAAAATGAAAGCGCGCTGGAAACTGAACCATCTGTAGAGCGTGAGGGGCCGTTCTACTTCCTTTTCACAGATAAGGATGGCGAAAAATATGGTCGTGCAAACAAACTTTCTGGTCTGAATAAGGCGCTGGCTGCAGGGGCTACTGAAATCACGAAAGAAGAATATTTTGCCCGCAAAAACGGTACATACTCAGGCTCACAACAAAATACTGGTGCATCTGACACGACCGCACAACCAGAGCCGGTAAAAGTTACCGCTGACGAAGTAAACAAAATTATGCAGGCAGCCAATATCAGCCAGCCTGACGCTAATGAACTGCTTGCTGCCTCTCGCGGAGAATTTGTTGCAGGGATTAGCGACCCGAATGATCCGAAATGGGTGAAGGGGATTGAAACCCGCGATTCAGTGAATCAGAACCAGCAAGAAACGGAACAGAACGACCAGAAAGCTGAACAAAACAGCCAAAATGCGTTACGAAACGAGCCAGAAACGAAACAACCTGAGCCAGTAGCGCAACAGGAACCGGAAAAAGTCTGCACCGCCTGCGGTCAGAGCGGTGGCGGCAACTGCCCTGATTGTGGCGCGGTGATGGGCGACGCAACATACCAGGAAACATTCGATGAAGAGAATCAGGTTGAAGTTCAGGAAAATGATCCGAAGGAAATGGAAGGCGCTGAACATCCACACAAGGAGAATGCTGGCAGCGCTCAGGACCACGCCAGCGATAATGAAACTGGCGAGACGGCAGATTCCTTAATTGCGGTGAACGGTCATCACGTTATCACATCCACCAGCAGAGTGTGGTACCACCTGATGATCGACCTTGAAACAATGGGAACCAACACCAATGCGCCCATCGTGGTTATTGGTGCGGTTTTCTTCGACCCACAAACAGGGGAAATCGGGCCAGTATTTTATATCGTTATCAGTCTGACTGACGCAATGAATACAGGGGCTGTTCCTGACGGTGGAACCATCGAATGGTGGCTGAAGCAGTCCAGTGAAGCCAGAGCTGCCATTTTAACAGACCAGGTAAAACTGAAGGATGCCCTTTCGCGGTTTCGGGAGTTCATCAACGAATACTCAGATGAAAAATTAGTTCAGGTATGGGGTAATGGTGCAACTTTCGATAACGCAATTTTGCGCACCTCATACGAACGTCTGAACATCCCCTGCCCGTGGCGCTACTACAACGATCGCGATGTACGCACAATCGTTGAGCTGGGAAAAACAATCGACTTTGATGCCAGAACCGTTATTCCATTCGAAGGCGTGCGCCACAATGCGCTGGATGATGCCCGTCACCAGGCAAAATACGTTACAGCTACGATACAAAAACTGATCCCGAGTCAGGCTGATTTTTAATGTTCAACCCCGGTCGTCGTCCACCAGCTATAGTGGCGGCGACCATGATTAGCGAACGACGCTCATGGCAAGACTTATTCTGCTCACTGAGTGGGCAAAAGAGGAATTCGGTGAACCGGTCCCTACTCCGGGTACGTTAAGTAAATACGCTAAAGCCGGAATGATATTTCCTCTCCCCAAAAAAGTTGGAAGACGCTGGCGGGTGGATCCACACGCTCGCTTTGTAGGAATGGTAAACAAGCCGGAGGTGATCGCCACAGATCACCCTGCTTTGAAGAGGATACTGGAAGATGGCGCGCCCGCGAAAATATAAAACCGATGTTCCGGGTTTATCTCCGTATTTTGACAAAAGAAATAACAAAGTTTACTGGCGTTACAGGCATCCCATCACAGGTAAAAATCATGGACTCGGCAGTATTGACCAGAAACTGGCGGAAACCATTGCAGCAGAAGCGAACAGCCGTCTTGCCAGACAACAAATGGAGCAAATGCTCAGTCTGCAGGAGAAGATTATTAGTGATACCGGAGGTTCATCAACCGTTTCCATTTTTCTGAATAATTACAGAAAAATTCAACAGGAAAGATATGAGAACGGAGAGATCAAACTCAACACGCTGAAACAAAAAGCGGCCCCTCTCAAGGTATTTGGTGAACGTTTTGGCACCAGACCGTTAGATGCCATAACCGTAAAAGATGTGGTATCGGTGCTGGAAGAGTACAAGGCCAGAGGACATAACAGAATGGGACAAATTTTCAGGAAGGTACTGATCGATGTTTTCCGGGAAGCTCAGCAAACAGGCGATGTTCCGCCAGGCTTTAACCCTGCAGAATCGGCAAAAAAACCGCAGGTGCGGATATCAAGACAGCGACTGACTTTTGATGAGTGGATGATGATTTATAACGCAGCGGAAAAGGATGGTTACTTTTTACAGCGCGGCATGCTGCTGGCACTGATGACAGGCCAGCGCCTTTCAGATATTTGCAAAATGCAATTTTCGGATATCCGGGATGGTTATCTTCATGTCGAACAGCAAAAAACAGGAACCCGGATTGCCATCCCTCTTGCTCTGCGTTGCGATAAATTAAATCTCACCCTGGATGATGTGGTGTCATCCTGTCGCGATTGCGTTCTTAGTCCGTGGCTATTGCACCATCATCACGCGAAAGGGACAGCCAAGCGCGGCGGGATGGTTAAGCCAGCAACGTTAACTGTTGCATTTAAAAAAGCGCGGGATTCTGTGGATTACAACTGGTGCGCTAATGGTACCCCACCCTCTTTCCATGAACAGCGATCATTGTCGGAGCGTTTGTTCAGGGAGCAAGGGATCGACACCCAAATTTTGCTGGGCCATTCGAATCAAAAAATGACCGATATTTACAACGATGCACGTGGTAAGGAGTGGAAAAAACTGGTCATTTGACGACCAGTTTTGCAGAAGAGTTTTGCAGAGGTTTTGCAGAGAAAATTAAAAGCGGTACCCGGCAGAGAACATAAACACCCACGGATCCAGTCGTACCGCGTCTTTCACGGGTGTTCCATTAAATTTATAATTGGCGGTGGTATCGATATCCATGTACCACACTGACATGTTAACCAACCAGTCACGGTTAATCAGATAATCAACCCCCACCTGCCCGGCAGCTCCCCAGGAATCTTTCAGACTGAGATCGGAAAGCCCCGCCTCTTTGCCATGATCGTTAAATCCATTATCAAAGAAGGTGGTGTAGTTAATACCTGCCCCAACGTAAGGACGGAATTTGCTGCTGGCATCACCAAAATACCACTGCGCCATCAGTGTTGGCGGCAGATGATGAACGGTTGCAATATCGCCGGTCGCCCGGGTGCCGATTTTATGGCGGAACGGCGTCGCTGCCAGCAATTCCACACCAATGTTATCGGTCGCCATATAAGTAAACGTCAGGCCCAGTTGCGTGTTATTGGTCACGCTGAATCCACCCAGACTTCCTAACGTACCACCAGCACCTTCTGTTGGACGTACGGTTGCAGAACCTGCACGCATAAAAAACTCGCCTGCTTCATGCGCAAAGGCACTGCCAGAGAGAAGAGTTGTTACTGCCAAAGCCGCCACTGTTAACTTTTTCATATCCGCTCCGTCGTTATGGTTATAAAAACGTGACGAATATACCCACATTGGAGTAACAAATGATCCTACATAGATCACATTACATATGATAATTCACCATTTATTGATCTGGATTAATTTAGAAGTTGCACTGAAAATCCTGGTTAATGTGATTTAAATCAATTTTTAAATATTTTCGCTACGCAAATATTAACTCGCTCGCCACTTGCAGCGGTTTGCCCACGCCTGAAGGCCAGCAATTACCTCCGCTTTACAAAGATATGCTTTTCCATACAAGACCTGATGCTGCCACCCGAGGCTTAACCAGGGTACAATTGCCCGCTAATTAACACCTGCATAAAACTCAAGGAGAGTGCATGTCTATCACGGCGCAGTCCGTATACCGTGACACCGGAAATTTCTTCCGTAATCAATTTATGACCATTCTGTTGGTATCGTTGCTATGTGCGTTTATCACAGTGGTGTTAGGGCATGTTTTCTCACCCAGTGATGCACAGCTTGCTCAGCTCAATGACGGCGTGCCCGTTAGCGGCAGTAGTGGGTTGTTCGACCTGGTTCAGAATATGTCACCTGAACAGCAACAAATTTTGCTGCAGGCTTCAGCGGCGTCCACTTTTTCAGGATTAATCGGTAACGCCATTCTCGCCGGAGGCGTAATATTAATTATCCAGCTGGTGTCTGCGGGTCAGAGAGTCAGTGCGCTTCGAGCTATTGGTGCCAGTGCGCCGATATTGCCAAAGTTATTTATTCTGATTTTTCTGACTACCCTTTTAGTACAGATTGGCATCATGCTGGTGGTCGTTCCGGGAATTATCATGGCCATTTTACTGGCTCTGGCACCGGTGATGTTGGTACAGGACAAAATGGGCATTTTTGCCTCGATGCGTAGCAGTATGCGGCTGACATGGGCGAATATGCGTCTGGTGGCACCCGCGGTACTGAGCTGGTTGCTGGCAAAAACACTATTGCTACTTTTTGCCTCTTCTTTTGCCGCATTAACCCCGGAAATTGGTGCCGTACTGGCGAACACTTTGAGCAACATGATTTCAGCCGTACTGCTCATCTATCTGTTCCGCCTGTATATGTTGATTCGCCAATAACCTTAAGCATTTGATTACGGAATCGTAAAATGAAGCAGTTTCTTGATTTTTTACCGCTGGTTGTCTTTTTCGCGTTTTACAAGATTTATGACATCTATGCGGCTACTGCGGCGCTGATCGTCGCCACGGCGATTGTGCTTATATATAGCTGGGTTCGCTTTCGTAAGGTTGAGAAGATGGCCCTGATCACTTTTGTTCTGGTGGTCGTCTTCGGTGGCTTGACGCTGTTCTTCCACAATGATGAGTTTATTAAATGGAAGGTTACTGTCATTTATGCCCTGTTTGCAGGTGCCCTGTTAGTCAGCCAATGGGTGATGAAAAAGCCGCTAATTCAGCGGATGCTGGGTAAAGAACTCACGCTGCCGCAACCGGTATGGTCGAAGCTAAATCTGGCCTGGGCTGTTTTCTTTATCCTTTGCGGTCTGGCAAACATCTACATCGCATTCTGGCTGCCGCAAAATATTTGGGTCAACTTTAAAGTGTTTGGCCTGACCGCTCTTACCTTAATCTTCACATTGTTAAGCGGTATCTATATCTACCGCCACATGCCGCAGGAAGATAAATCCTAACCAGACTGCCAGTCCTTCGGGGCTGGCACTGTATCTCCTCTGTTCTCCTCAGGAAAATCATAGTAGCATCGCGCCTGTGATTTTCCTTTTAAGTCGGTTTTACCATGTCTACAACACATAACGTCCCTCAGGGCGATCTTGTTTTACGTACTTTAGCCATGCCCGCCGATACCAATGCCAATGGTGACATCTTTGGTGGTTGGTTAATGTCACAAATGGATATTGGCGGCGCTATTCTGGCGAAAGAAATTGCGCACGGTCGCGTAGTGACCGTGCGGGTTGAAGGAATGACTTTCTTACGACCGGTTGCGGTCGGCGATGTGGTGTGCTGCTATGCACGCTGTGTCCAGAAAGGGACGACATCGGTCAGCATTAATATTGAAGTGTGGGTGAAAAAAGTCGCGTCTGAACCCATCGGGCAACGCTATAAAGCGACAGAAGCATTATTTAAGTATGTCGCGGTTGATCCTGAAGGAAAACCTCGCGCCTTACCTGTTGAGTAATAGTCAAAAGCCTCCGGTCGGAGGCTTTTGACTTTCTGCTTACTGGATTTCGGTGGTGCCGTTAATTTTAAACAGGATATTCACCACAATCCCACTGCCTGGCTTACCCGGCTCATAACGCCATCTGCGCATCGCATTTTTCACCTCACGCTCAAACATGTTCGCAGGCTTGGCTGAGAGGATTTGCACGTTATCCACGCGACCATCCGGCGTGACATCAAATTTAACTTTAACCTGCCCTTCAATGCGCAATGCCTGTGCTCGTGCCGGATACTGCGGCTGATTGCGACTTAATGCGCGTGGTCCTGAAGCCACACTTGTAACCGGCTTGCTGGTTGCAGCCGTCGCCGTACTTGATGTCGGGCGCGCGGGTGCCGTATTTTCAAACGGTGATGCCGGACGCGACTCTACGGGTTTGACATCGCGTTTTGGCTGCTCCTGTACCTTTTTCACCGGCTTCGGTTTTGGCTTAGGTTTCGGCTTAGGCTTTTCAATGACCACCGGTGCTTCTTTTGGCGGTTCAGGGATCGGCTCAGGTTCCGGTTCTGGCTCTACCACCGGCGCCGGTGGCGGCTGAACAGCTTGTGGCGGTTCGAGATCCGCAGGCGCAACCATCGTGACAGAAATCGGCTGCGCAGGCGCAGGTAGTTCAATAACCTGATGTACCGAGGTATAGAGCAGACCCGCCACAACAGCACCATGAATGCAGACCGAAAGTAACGTCGGCCAGGGGAAGCGGCGAGGTAAATCAAGGGTCATTGAAGTCATAATCATTTCAGTAGAAAAACCAGGCCTCGATTTTAAATGCAAATAGCAATCATATTCAATAAGGCAAGACGATCAGGATCAGTGAAAATGTCATTTTTGGCGTAATTGACCTTACTTTATGCATGGTCTTAACAAAGACATCATCTTTCCGTTGCAGATCTTCGCCCTTTCAAATAACGTACTTTACAACTTTCCCGAACAAGGAGTTGTGCCCGTGTTGTATGTTATTTACGCTCAAGACAAAGCTGATAGCCTCGAAAAACGCCTTTCCGTTCGTCCGGCACATTTAGCACGTTTACAGTTACTGCATGATGAAGGTCGATTGTTGACCGCCGGTCCAATGCCAGCAGTAGACAGTAACGATCCAGGGGCTGCGGGATTTACTGGCTCAACCGTTATTGCTGAATTTGAATCGCTGGAAGCAGCTCAGGCCTGGGCCGATGCTGACCCGTACGTAGCGGCAGGAGTCTATGAACACGTTTCAGTGAAACCATTTAAGAAAGTGTTCTGAATAGAGATTCAATATTTAAGGGCACGGTTTTAGCAACCGTGTTCTAGTTTGGCCTTTCCTTATAGGTCGGTCAGTGCATTCACCCCCACAAGCAGATAATAACTTTATCTGTATTTCTTTATATGATGTGAGCATATTCAGGAAAAATGCCCTTTCCTGACGCAGAGTTGCTCACTCAAAACCTTTGATTACTTCAGATAAAGTCATCTACTATTGTTTAACACATTCACGTGCTGCATATATGTTCAGAAAATGTGCACGTTGAGATAATTAAACAAAATTGTGGTTACAGAGGTATCAGTGAGTCACTGGACTACATTCAAACAAACAGCAACAAATTTATGGGTGACCCTACGGCACGACATTCTCGCGCTGGCCGTCTTTTTAAATGGATTGCTTATTTTTAAAACAATCTATGGTATGTCGGTCAATTTGCTTGATATTTTCCATATCAAAGCCTTTTCAGAGTTAGATCTCTCCTTGCTGGCAAATGCCCCACTCTTTATGCTCGGCGTCTTTCTTGTCCTGAACTCCATTGGCTTACTGTTCCGGGCAAAGCTCGCATGGGCAATCAGTATCATTTTGTTGTTGATAGCGCTAATTTACACCCTGCATTTTTATCCCTGGCTGAAATTTAGTATTGGATTTTGCATTTTTACGCTGGTGTTTTTGCTGATACTGCGCAAAGACTTCTCCCACAGTAGCGCCGCAGCCGGGACAATTTTCGCATTTATTAGTTTCACGACGTTACTGTTTTACTCCACCTACGGTGCGCTTTATTTAAGCGAAGGTTTTAATCCGCGAATAGAAAGTTTGATGACCGCGTTCTATTTTTCGATAGAAACCATGTCAACCGTCGGCTATGGCGATATTGTCCCTGTTTCTGAATCAGCACGATTGTTCACTATTTCGGTCATTATTTCCGGCATTACCGTTTTTGCCACCTCCATGACTTCAATTTTTGGTCCGCTTATCCGCGGGGGATTCAACAAACTTGTAAAAGGAAACAATCATACAATGCATCGTAAAGATCATTTTATTGTTTGCGGGCATTCGATTCTCGCCATCAATACGATTCTGCAACTGAATCAACGCGGACAAAATGTAACGGTTATCAGCAACTTGCCTGAAGATGATATTAAGCAACTTGAGCAACGCTTAGGCGATAATGCTGATGTTATCCCCGGTGACAGCAATGACAGTTCGGTATTAAAGAAAGCAGGAATCGATCGATGCCGGGCCATTCTGGCGCTGAGTGATAACGATGCTGATAACGCGTTTGTTGTACTCTCGGCAAAAGATATGAGCAGTGATGTCAAAACAGTTCTCGCCGTCAGTGATAGCAAAAACCTGAATAAGATTAAGATGGTACATCCGGATATCATTCTCTCGCCGCAACTGTTTGGCAGCGAAATTCTGGCACGAGTTTTAAATGGTGAAGAGATTAATAATGATATGCTCGTTTCAATGTTGTTGAACTCCGGTCATGGTATTTTCAGCGATAACGATGAACAAGAAACGAAAGCTGACAATAAAGAATCGGCGCAAAAATAGAGTTTGAAGACGAAAGGGCAAACTTATTGGGCACCGCAATGGTGCCCAGAACATTTAGATATTGTAGATCGCAAACAATAACGAGTTACGCTGTTTGTTTAGAATGCACTTCCTGATGCTGTGGATACGCATATTTCGGCGCGACTGCCCCTCAAGCCAACGCGATTTACGTCGGCTAGCCTGACGCTGCATGCGCCAGCGCCCCACTTCCGTTCTACTCCGCTTCATGTTAACTACTCTATGCAATAACAGAATGGTCATTATACCCCCGACCCCGACGCTGACCAGTGCTTTTCCCGCGTTTTTATTTGCCAGATGAATCCATATGCGTAAACTCATAACAATGCGCTTTCAAAAGGATTTCTAATCTATGACAACCGTTTATACGTTGGTGAGTTGGTTGGCCATTCTGGGATACTGGTTGCTCATTGCAGGCGTAACTTTACGCATTCTAATGAAACGACGCGCAGTTCCCTCCGCGATGGCCTGGCTGTTGATCATTTACATTCTGCCCTTAGTCGGAATTATTGCCTATCTTGCCGTTGGCGAGCTCCATTTAGGCAAACGCCGCGCTGAGCGCGCCAGAGCGATGTGGCCTTCCACCGCAAAATGGCTTAACGACCTTAAAGCCTGTAAGCATATCTTCGCCGAAGAAAACAGCAGTGTCGCAGCGCCATTATTCAAGCTCTGTGAACGTCGTCAGGGTATCGCTGGGGTTAAAGGGAATCAGCTACAACTGATGACCGAGTCAGATGATGTGATGCAGGCGTTAATCCGCGACATCCAGCTCGCTCGCCATAATATCGAGATGGTGTTTTATATCTGGCAGCCCGGCGGCATGGCGGACCAGGTGGCTGAATCATTAATGGCCGCTGCGCGACGCGGCATTCATTGCCGATTGATGCTTGACTCCGCCGGCAGTGTGGCTTTTTTCCGCAGCCCGTGGCCAGAGCTAATGCGTAATGCCGGCATTGAAGTGGTCGAAGCCTTAAAGGTCAATCTGATGCGTGTGTTTTTACGCCGTATGGATCTGCGCCAACATCGCAAGATGATCATGATCGATAATTACATCGCGTACACCGGCAGCATGAATATGGTCGACCCTCGCTACTTCAAACAGGATGCGGGTGTAGGGCAATGGATTGATCTGATGGCGCGTATGGAAGGTCCGATCGCCACCGCGATGGGGATTATATATTCCTGCGACTGGGAGATTGAAACCGGGAAACGTATTCTGCCGCCACCACCAGATGTCAATATTATGCCGTTTGAGCAGGCCAGCGGTCACACCATTCACACAATTGCTTCTGGCCCCGGCTTTCCGGAAGATCTCATTCACCAGGCATTACTGACTGCGGCTTATTCGGCACGTGAATATTTGATCATGACAACGCCCTACTTTGTGCCCAGCGATGATTTACTTCATGCGATTTGCACGGCGGCGCAGCGCGGGGTGGATGTCAGTATTATCCTTCCGCGAAAAAATGATTCAATGCTGGTTGGCTGGGCCAGTCGCGCGTTCTTTACGGAACTGCTGGCTGCTGGTGTTAAAATTTATCAGTTTGAAGGCGGGTTATTGCATACCAAGAGCGTGCTGGTCGATGGCGAATTAAGTCTGGTTGGTACCGTTAACCTTGATATGCGTAGTCTGTGGCTGAATTTCGAGATTACCCTGGCAATCGACGATAAAGGGTTTGGTGCTGACCTCGCCGCCGTTCAGGACGATTATATTTCGCGTTCTCGTCTGCTCGATGCCCGTTTATGGCTAAAACGCCCATTATGGCAACGTGTCGCCGAGCGACTGTTTTACTTCTTCAGCCCGTTGCTGTAAAACGTCGCCAACAGAGGTTAAACAGGTAGTGACTATGGATATGGATCTAAACAATCGCCTGACTGAAGATGAAACGCTTGAGCAGGCCTACGATATTTTTCTCGAACTGGCTGCCGACAATCTCGATCCAGCTGATGTTCTGCTGTTCAATCTTCAGTTTGAAGAGCGCGGCGGCGCGGAGTTATTCGATCCGGCAGAAGACTGGCAGGAACATGTTGATTTCGATTTGAACCCAGACTTTTTTGCCGAAGTGGTGATTGGTCTGGCGGACAGTGAAGATGGTGAAATCAACGATGTTTTCGCCCGCATTCTGTTATGCCGCGAAAAAGATCACAAACTGTGCCATATCATCTGGCGGGAATAAATAATCGCTTTCGGCGTGAAAAAGGGCTGACAACTGTCAGCCCTTATTTTGTTTAAAGCGGATCGACTTTCAGGCAAGACACGGCGTGTCTGAAACTCCCCTCCAGCACAGGACGTGTTTTGGCACACTCTGGACCGGCTATCGGGCAACGGGTACGGAAAACACAACCGGAAGGCGGGTTGATCGGCGACGGTAATTCCCCTTCCAGTAACTGGATAGTTTTGTTCTTCTCCAGATCCGGATCAGGTATGGGGACTGCCGACATCAATGCCCTGGTGTAAGGATGTAGCGGATTGTGGTAGACCTCATCATAGGTCCCCAGTTCTACCGCATGGCCGAGATACATCACCAGCACACGATCGGAAATGTGTTTTACCACGGCCAGGTCGTGAGCGATAAAAATTAATGACAATCCCATCTCGCGTTGCAGCTGCTGGAGCAGGTTGACCACCTGCGCCTGAATTGACACGTCCAGCGCCGACACCGGCTCATCACAGATAATCAGCTTCGGTTCAAGAATAAGAGCACGAGCAATCCCGATACGCTGGCACTGCCCACCAGAGAACTCATGCGGATAGCGGTTAATCAGGTTAGGCAATAACCCGACTTTCAGCATCATCGCCTTCACGCGCTCGCGAACTTCCTGGCGTGACATTTTCGGATGATAAGTACGCAGTGGTTCAGCGATGATCTCGCCGATGGTCATACGCGGGTTAAGCGATGCCAATGGATCCTGGAAAATCATCTGAATATCACTGCGAACGGCACGCCATTCATCGGGCTTCATGCCCAGCAACTCTTTACCTAACCAGGCAACATGACCGTCGGTCGCTTTAACCAGGCCAATGATGGCGCGAGCAAAGGTGGACTTACCGCATCCCGACTCCCCTACCACACCTAATGTTTCCCCTTCATACAGGCGAAGAGTTACACCATCTACGGCTTTGAGCGTTTTCGGCGGTTGCCAGAACCACTGTTTGCCATCTTTGATTTCAAAGTGCACTTTCAGATCGGCGATTTCGAGGAGGACTTTTCTTCCTTCGGTTACAGCATTCATAACAGTTCCTCCACCGGTTTAAAGCAAGCACGCAGACGGCCAGGCGTAAACTCTTCCAGCGGCGGTGCGCTACTACAAATTTCCATCGCATGCGGACAACGTGGCTGGAACGGGCAACCTTTCGGTAATCGCAACAGGTTTGGCGGATTACCCGGGATGGTCAACATTGTTTCACCTTCCGCATCGAGACGCGGCACCGCGTTGAGTAAACCGATAGAATAAGGATGAACGGGTTGATAAAAGACATCGCGCGCGTTGCCATATTCCATCGTGCGCCCGGCGTACATTACCAGCACTTTGTCGCAGATCCCTGCCACCACGCCAAGATCGTGGGTGATCATAATGATGGCGGTATTAAATTCCCGCTTCAGTTCATTCAATAGCGTCATGATCTGCGCCTGTACGGTGACGTCCAGCGCAGTAGTGGGTTCATCAGCAATCAGTAGCTTAGGTCGACATAGCAATGCCATCGCAATCATGACTCGCTGACGCATGCCACCAGAAAATTCATGCGGGTACATTTTCATGCGTTTACGTGCTTCCGGCATTTTTACCGCATCGAGCATCCGCACCGACTCTTCAAACGCCTCAGCTTTGCTCATGTTCTTATGCAACATCAGCACTTCCATCAACTGCTCACCGACGCGCATATAGGAATTCAACGAAGTCATCGGATCCTGAAAAATCATTGAGATTTGTTCAGCACGCAGTTTATTGAGTTCACGCTCTGGCAAATTGAGGATTTCACGCCCATTGAAGGTTGCCGATCCGCCAATACGTCCGTTGGCAGCCAGCAGGCCCATCAACGCAAATGCAGTTTGCGATTTACCCGAACCAGACTCACCTACAATGCCCAGCGTTTCTCCGGCACGTAGAGAAAAATTCAAATCATTGACCGCCGTGACGTCGCCATCCGGGGTACTAAAGGTGACACGCAAATCTTTCACGTTCAGCAGTGCGTCAGCCTGTTGTTGTGCGAGCGGCACAGTTGCAGTTTCAATTACGCTCATGGCTGCACTCCTTAACGATCTTTCGGGTCGAGGGCATCACGCAAGCCATCGCCGATAAAGTTGAAACAAAATAGCGTCACCACGAGGAATCCCGCTGGGAACAACAGTAACCATGGAGAGACTTCCATCGAGTTCGCGCCATCACTCAGCAATGCGCCCCAGCTGCTTAACGGCTCTTGCGTCCCCAACCCCAGGAAGCTAAGGAAAGATTCAAAGAGGATCATGCTGGGCACCAGTAGCGATGCGTAGACCACCACCACACCGAGTACGTTCGGTACAATGTGGCGAATAACAATGCCCGGCGTCGATACACCGCCAACTTGTGCCGCCTCAATAAACTCTTTACGCTTCAGACTCAGGGTTTGCCCACGCACAATACGAGCCATATCCAGCCAGGAAACCATGCCAATCGCCACGAAAATCAGCAGGATGTTTTGACCGAAAAAGGTCACCAGCAAAATGACGAAGAACATGAATGGGAAGGAGTTGAGGATTTCCAGCAGACGCATCATTACCGAATCCACTTTACCGCCCAGATAACCGGAAAGCGAACCATAAAGTGTCCCCACGACCACTGCCACCAGTGCCGCAGCAACACCGACCATGAGTGAGATACGCCCGCCAATCGCAACACGCACAAGCAGGTCGCGACCGGATGAGTCAGTACCAAAGTAGTGACCGGACTCCATATCTGGGGCGCTGGACATCATCGCCCAGTCAGTATCGTCATAGGCAAACTGCGAAAGCATCGGTGCCAGGATTACAAATAACGCGATTAGCACCAGCACTATCAGACTGGCAACCGCCGCACGGTTATGCATAAAACGTCGACGTGCGTCCTGCCACAAGCTGCGCCCTTCGACCTCCAGCTTTTCACTGAAATTTTCCAGCGTCTCGCTGTTTTTCTTACTTAACATCATCGCGAGCTCCAGTATCAGTAACGGATTTTCGGGTCGATAACCGCATATAGCACATCGACAATGGCATTAAACAAAATGGTTAACGCGCCAACCAGAATGGTCAGACTTAACACTAAGGAATAGTCACGATTCAATGCGCCATTAACGAACAATTGCCCAATCCCCGGTAAACCATAAATGGTTTCGATGACCATAGAACCGGTAATAATGCCGACAAATGCAGGGCCCATATAGGAGAGCACGGGTAACAGAGCAGGTTTTAGTGCGTGGCGTAAAATGATCCGCCGCATAGGTAACCCTTTCGCCCTGGCGGTACGAATAAAGTTGGAGTGTAAAACCTCAATCATAGAGCCACGGGTAATACGCGCGATACTGGCGATATAGGCGAGTGACAACGCCACCATTGGCAGTATCATGAATTTAAGCGTCCCGCCATTCCAGCCACCGCCCGGTAGCCAATGCAAAATGATCGCAAATATCATGACTAATAATGGCGCAACCACAAAACTGGGGATAACCACCCCGGTCATTGCCAGCCCCATCACTGTATAGTCCCATTTGGTGTTTTGTTTTAATGCAGCAATAACGCCAGCACTAACGCCCAGTACTACCGCAAGGAAAAATGCAGCGGCTCCCAGTTTTGCTGAAACCGGAAAGCTGGAGGCTACCAGGTCATTGACCGAATAATCTTTATATTTAAAAGACGGACCGAAATCGCCATGCGCCAGTTGTTTCAGGTAACTGAAATACTGAGTCATGATCGGATCATTAAGATGATATTTCGCTTCGATATTGGCCATCACTTCTGGCGGTAAAGTACGTTCGCCGGTAAAAGGGCTTCCCGGCGCGAGGCGCATCATGAAGAACGAAATAGTAATAAGAATAAATAGCGTCGGAATCGCTTCCAGACAGCGACGTAGAATAAATTTTAACATTGCCCTACCTTCTGGCCTGTGCCTTCTGTAATGCGATAAAAATCAGACACCGTGGAGCAGGACACTCCTGCCCCACGTATTGCCATTAGTGCTTCACAATGTACATATTCCGGGTGTAGGTATTATCCAGCGGATCTTTGCCGGTATAGCCACCAACCCACGGTTTCACCAGACGCGCATTCACGTAGTAATAAACAGGAACAATGGCCGAATCCTTATCCAGCTGTTGTTCTGCTTTAGTGTACAGAGCTGTGCGCTGCGCCTCGTCAGTCGCTTTCAGCGTTTCCGCCATAATGCTGTCAAAGGCCGGGCTCTTATAATGCGCGGTATTCATCGAGCTGTTCGACAGCATGGTGTTCAGGAAGGAAGTTGGTTCGTTGTAGTCTGCACACCAGCCTGCACGGGCCACATCAAAAGTGCCCTGGTGACGGGTGTCGAGGAACGTTTTCCACTCCTGGTTAACCAGTTTGACGTTTACACCAATGTTTTTCTTCCACAATGAAGAGGCAGCAATCGCCAGCTTTTTATGGAGATCGGAGGTGTTATACAACAGGTTGATGGTCAACGGTTTGTCTGCGGTATAACCCGCTTCAGCCAGCAGTTTTTTCGCTTCTTCGTTACGTTTTTCCTGGCTCCAGCCAAACCATTCCGGCTGAGTCAATTTTGCGCCATCAGTATACGGTGGAGTGTAACCATAGGCGGGCATGTCGCCCTGCGCTTTCACTTTATTAACAATGATATCGCGGTCCATACCCAGTTTCAGTGCGGTACGCACACGTACATCGTTGAATGGCGGTTTCTGGTTGTTAATTTCGTAATAATAAGTGCACAGGTATGGATCAACGTGAACTTCGTCCGGGATCTCTTTTTTCAGCTTCTGGAACAATTCGATCGGCATGTTGTTATAAGTCATGTCGATTTCACCACTACGGTAGCGGTTGACATCGGTAACTTCAGAAGCAATAGGCAAATAGGTTACCTGGTTAATAACGGTTTTCGCGTTGTTCCAGTAGGTTGGGCTGCGTTCAAGAACGATTCGTTCGTTTACGACCCAATCTTTTAAGGTATAGGCACCGTTGGTGATGATATTACCAGGCTGGGTCCATTTTTCGCCGAATTTCTCGATAGCGGCTTTTGGCACCGGTGAAGTTGATGGGTGAACAAGTAATTTATAGAAGTACGGAACAGGTTCACTTAAGGTGACTTCTAATGTGTGATCATCAATAGCTTTCACGCCGAGATCGGTAATCGGTTTTTTCCCTTCAAGAATTTCATCAATACCGGCGATATGCCCATATTGCAGATAACTGGCATACGGAGAAGCGGTGTTTGGATCAACAGAACGTTGCCAGCTATACACAAAGTCTTGTGCTGTGACTGGTGTGCCATCAGACCATTTCGCATCTTTACGCAAATGGAAGGTCCAGACTTTCGCGTCTTTATTATCCCAGGATTCAGCGACGCCAGGTGCCGGATGACCGTCAAGATCGCTGACCAGTAAGCCTTCAAACAGGTCTCGGCTGATATTAGACTCCGGAACACCTTCAATTTTATGCGGATCTAATGACTGAACTTCTGAACCATTGTTACGTACCAGCGTTTGTTTTTCCGCCAGTGTGACGCCTGCGGGTACATCAGCTGCCAGCGCGACATTCCCTGCCATAAGCGCAGCCAGAACGCCAGCTGCTACTAAACTTCTCTTGGTGATGTTGGTCATTGTTTTTTGGACTCCCTCATTATAATTACTGGTATTAACCAGCATGTGTAATCCCGGATTGGGACCCTGCACAGGCTCGGAGACTTTCTGCTGTCAGGTTACTTTATCGTTACGGATTGCTATCACCGACTTTATTTATTCTGGTGATTCAGACGATCACCTTATGTCGATTCGTACTGTGTCTCCCCTGTCGAGACACATTATTCTTTTGCGACGCTCTTTAATTGTTAATTATTCTCATTACCAATAAAAATCGCCTGGCGGTTGGTCGGAAAGTACCAAATGCGCTTCTTACTCGCCAATACATTTTGCAAAATTGTTAAGCAATTCTCTTTTATTGACAATGTCAGAATCTACAGCGCGCGTCCATGATTTAACAAACATCTTTCAATTCAATCAAATAGAGAACTGTTAAGCATGTCTATCTTTTCTGGCTATAGATTAAGTCGTGAAATACACAATAATTTAACAAATGATTATTATTTAGCACTTTCCTCTACCAAAGGCAGTGGAATTACTAATATCATTTCAATTATTCTTCAGCAAGCCCAGGATTATGATGTGGCGAAAATAACATGATGGTGAGGCGAAGCAGTTAAGGAAATCCTTATAAATAACTGTAATTTCAGAGGAATATTCTTACCTATTCCTTTTGCTTTTGATAACTGCGCGGGAACAAAGTAAAAATAATGACGAAAAAACGGAGCATGTCAGCTCCGTTTCATTTGAAAGGAATTAATTAAGCAGGCCGGGGAAAATCCCCTTAATACCAGTAACGATAAATTCAATCCCCAACGCCATCAGCAATAGCCCCATAATACGCGTAATCACGTTGATGCCGGTCTGGCGTAAAACCCGTACCAGCCACGGTGCCATGCGGAACAATCCCCAGCAGCATAAAGCAAACAATGCAATAGCCACAAAGAAACCAAATAGATAGCTAATACTGTGATAACGCGTACCCCAGACGATGGTGGAACTAATCGCCCCTGGCCCCGCCATCAACGGCAACGCCAATGGCACTACACCAATGCTTTCACGTACCGCGGTTTCTGATTTTTCTTGCTTGTTCTGTTTATCCTCGCCGAGCTTGCCGCTGATCATCGACATCGCAATCGTCACCACCAGGATGCCACCGGCGATACGGAACGAATCAATTGATATACCAAAAAGCTGTAGAATCGTGTCGCCGAGAAAAAGCGAGATCCACAAGATAATGGCCACAGACAAGTTGGCTGTAAGGTTCGTTTTGTTTCGCGCTGCCGCTGTCTGATAACTGGTCATGCTGATAAAGACGGGAATAATCCCAACCGGGTTGACCAGCGCAAATAACCCGATGAAAAATTTGAAGTAAACGGGAAAATCAAAAAGGGTCTGAATCACGGTTAGCTCCGAAGCAAAAGCCGGATAATGTTAGCCATAAAAAGGTTAAAAAGACGCGCTGACAATACGCCTTTTAACCGCATTTTTCACCTCCTAACTACTTAAAATTGCTATCATTCGTTATTGTTATCTAGTTGTACAAAACATGCTAATGTAACCAACAAACCATACTACAATTTATTAACTGTTAGCTATAATGGCGAAAAGCGATGCTGAAAGGTGTCAGCTTCGCAAAAATTTGATTTGGATCACGTAATCAGTACCCAGAAGTGAGTAATCTTGCTTACGCCACCTGGAAGTGACGCATTAGAGATAAATAGCTCTAATGTTTAAACTCTTTTAGTAAATCACAGTGAGTGTGAGCGCGAGTAAGCTTTTGATTTTCATCGGTTAAGCAAATCATCACCGCACTGACTATACTCTCGTATTCGAGCAGATGATTTACTAAAAAAGTTTAACATTATCAGGAGAGCATTATGGCTGTTACTAATGTCGCTGAACTTAACGCACTCGTAGAGCGTGTAAAAAAAGCCCAGCGTGAATATGCCAGTTTCACTCAAGAGCAAGTAGACAAAATCTTCCGCGCCGCCGCCCTGGCAGCTGCAGATGCTCGAATCCCACTCGCGAAAATGGCCGTTGCCGAATCCGGCATGGGTATCGTCGAAGATAAAGTAATCAAAAACCACTTTGCTTCTGAATATATCTACAACGCCTATAAAGATGAAAAAACCTGTGGTGTTCTGTCTGAAGACGACACTTTTGGTACCATCACTATCGCTGAACCAATCGGTATTATTTGCGGTATCGTTCCGACCACTAACCCGACTTCAACTGCTATCTTCAAATCGCTGATCAGCCTGAAGACCCGTAACGCCATTATCTTCTCCCCGCACCCGCGTGCAAAAGATGCAACCAACAAAGCAGCTGATATCGTTCTGCAGGCTGCTATCGCTGCCGGTGCTCCGAAAGATCTGATCGGCTGGATCGATCAACCTTCGGTTGAACTGTCTAACGCACTGATGCACCACCCAGACATCAACCTGATCCTCGCGACCGGTGGTCCGGGCATGGTTAAAGCCGCATACAGCTCCGGTAAACCAGCTATCGGCGTAGGCGCGGGTAACACGCCAGTTGTTATCGATGAAACTGCTGATATCAAACGTGCAGTTGCATCTGTACTGATGTCCAAAACCTTCGACAACGGCGTAATCTGTGCTTCTGAACAGTCTGTTGTTGTTGTTGACTCTGTTTATGACGCAGTACGTGAACGTTTCGCAACCCACGGCGGCTATCTGTTGCAGGGTAAAGAGCTGAAAGCTGTTCAGGATGTTATCCTGAAAAACGGTGCGCTGAACGCGGCTATCGTTGGTCAGCCAGCCTATAAAATTGCTGAACTGGCAGGCTTCTCTGTACCAGAAAATACCAAGATTCTGATCGGTGAAGTGACCGTTGTTGATGAAAGCGAACCGTTCGCACATGAAAAACTGTCCCCGACTCTGGCAATGTACCGTGCTAAAGATTTCGAAGACGCGGTAGAAAAAGCAGAGAAACTGGTTGCTATGGGCGGCATCGGTCATACCTCTTGCCTGTACACTGACCAGGATAACCAACCGGCTCGCGTTGCCTACTTCGGTCAGAAAATGAAAACGGCCCGTATTCTGATCAACACCCCGGCGTCTCAGGGTGGTATCGGTGACCTGTATAACTTCAAACTCGCACCTTCCCTGACTCTGGGTTGTGGTTCCTGGGGTGGTAACTCCATCTCTGAAAACGTTGGTCCGAAACACCTGATCAACAAGAAAACCGTTGCTAAGCGAGCTGAAAACATGTTGTGGCACAAACTTCCGAAATCTATCTACTTCCGCCGTGGCTCTCTGCCAATCGCGCTGGATGAAGTGATTACTGATGGCCACAAACGTGCGCTCATCGTGACTGACCGCTTCCTGTTCAACAATGGTTATGCTGATCAGATCACTTCCGTACTGAAAGCAGCAGGCGTTGAAACTGAAGTCTTCTTCGAAGTAGAAGCTGACCCGACCCTGAGCATCGTTCGTAAAGGTGCAGAACTGGCAAACTCCTTCAAACCAGACGTGATTATCGCGCTGGGTGGTGGTTCCCCGATGGACGCCGCGAAGATCATGTGGGTCATGTACGAACATCCGGAAACTCACTTCGAAGAACTGGCGCTGCGCTTTATGGATATCCGTAAACGTATCTACAAGTTCCCGAAAATGGGCGTGAAAGCGAAAATGATCGCTGTCACCACCACTTCTGGTACAGGTTCTGAAGTCACTCCGTTTGCGGTTGTAACTGACGACGCTACTGGTCAGAAATATCCGCTGGCAGACTATGCGCTGACCCCGGATATGGCGATTGTCGATGCCAACCTGGTTATGGACATGCCGAAGTCCCTGTGTGCTTTCGGTGGTCTGGACGCAGTAACTCACGCCATGGAAGCTTATGTTTCTGTACTGGCATCTGAGTTCTCTGATGGTCAGGCACTGCAGGCACTGAAACTGCTGAAAGAATATCTGCCAGCGTCCTACCACGAAGGATCTAAAAATCCGGTAGCGCGTGAACGTGTTCACAGTGCAGCAACTATCGCGGGTATCGCGTTTGCGAACGCCTTCCTGGGTGTATGTCACTCAATGGCGCACAAACTGGGTTCCCAGTTCCATATTCCGCACGGTCTGGCAAACGCCCTGCTGATTTGTAACGTTATTCGCTACAACGCGAATGACAACCCGACCAAGCAGACTGCATTCAGCCAGTATGACCGTCCGCAGGCTCGCCGTCGTTATGCTGAAATTGCTGACCACCTGGGTCTGAGCGCACCGGGCGACCGTACTGCTGCTAAGATCGAGAAACTGCTGGCATGGCTGGAAACGCTGAAAGCTGAACTGGGTATTCCGAAATCTATCCGTGAAGCTGGCGTTCAGGAAGCAGACTTCCTGGCGAATGTGGATAAACTGTCTGAAGATGCATTCGATGACCAGTGCACCGGCGCTAACCCGCGTTACCCACTGATCTCCGAGCTGAAACAGATTCTGCTGGATACCTACTACGGTCGTGATTATGTAGAAGGTGAAACTGCAGCGAAAAAAGAAGCCGCTCCGGCTAAAGCTGAGAAAAAAGCGAAGAAATCCGCTTAATAAGTAGCGCTGTCTGGCAACATAAACGGTCCCTTCTGGGGCCGTTTTTTTGTTTTACCCAAAGCAACTTTCCCATAAACCGACAGCATTTGCCTTCATCATATTTACGGCGATGTATAACGCCTACACACAGCGATATTGTACTTTACAGGTCACAAGTCAACGTCACTGTAAAAGCGATCTGTGAGGGGTATAGTGGCGTTAAAGAACTGTCGAGAAGGGTATATACACCGGATGAAGTGCGTAAAATGAACTGACAGGATAAAAGCGCCCTGCTCACCCTGTCAGTAAAGAAATTCTTATTAATCGTGGCGATGCCTTTCCTGAATAGCCGTTAATGAGCCGACTTCTAACGCCTCTTTATAGTGTTTGCGGCATACAGAAACGTAGCGTTCATTACCACCAATAACCACCTGCTCACCTTCGTTATAAGGTCTGCCTGCTTGATCAAGACGCAGCACCATGCTTGCTTTACGGCCACAAAAACAGATGGTTTTTAATTCAACCAGTTTGTCGGACCATGCCAGTAAGTATTGGCTGCCAATAAATAATTCACCTCGAAAATCGGTACGTAAACCATAACAAAGTACGGGTATATCGAGTTGATCTACAACCTCCGATAATTCATATACTTGTTGTCTGGTTAAAAACTGGCATTCATCAACCAGTACGCAATGAATTGCCTGCTGTTCATGTTCCGCACGAATCTCATCAAATAATGATGAATTTTGGTTAAATAATTTTGCAGGCGATGACAAACCTATACGCGAGCTGACTTTCCCGGCACCAAAGCGATCATCAATTTCTGCCGTATATACGACAGTGCGCATGCCGCGTTCCTGGTAATTGTATGAAGATTGCAACAATGCTGTAGACTTACCCGCATTCATTGCGGAATAGTAGAAATATAGCTGTGCCATCAGCCACAGGCCCTCAATGATATGAATTAAAGTTGGCTGGAGTTTATCATAATTCGTCAGTTTTTCAGCTCAACAGTATGCATAGAAGTGGTATATGCGTTCTCCCTTACGAAGCCTTGCATAATCCTTCTGAGCTATCATTACAACTGCCTCGCTTGTTATAAGCGGGTAAATGACTGCTGGTAACTATTCACAATCTTTAACCTGTTGCGCAAGTAATAGCCCTCTGTTGACCTCCTGGAGATAGTGCAATACTAAGTCCCTGCTCTTATTGCGACTGTTCTACTTTTCATCATTCGCTTAATAGGGAATTCTCGTAAACACGACTAATACAGAAGACTGAAAGGTCGTCAGCCTACGATAATCTCCCCATAAAATGTGACATGAATCAGGAAGTTTTAACCTCACGTGCTGCGAAATCATCGGCGCAAATAGGGCTATATGCCGCGTCTTTTCTGGCTAATTTTATGAAAAGATATTTATTGGCGGCACAAAATAAAGAACAATTTTGAATTCCTTACATTCCTGGCTATTGCACAACTGAATTTAAGGCTCTATTATTACCTCAACAAACCACCCCAATATAAGTTTGAGATTACTACAATGAGCGAAGCACTTAAAATTCTGAACAACATCCGTACTCTTCGTGCGCAGGCAAGAGAATGTACACTTGAAACGCTGGAAGAAATGCTGGAAAAATTAGAAGTTGTTGTTAACGAACGTCGCGAAGAAGAAAGCGCGGCTGCTGCTGAAGTTGAAGAGCGCACTCGTAAACTGCAACAATATCGCGAAATGCTGATCGCTGACGGTATTGACCCGAACGAACTGCTGAATAGCCTTGCTGCCGTTAAATCTGGCACCAAAGCTAAACGCGCTCAGCGTCCGGCAAAATACAGCTACGTTGACGAAAACGGCGAAACTAAAACCTGGACTGGCCAGGGTCGTACTCCAGCTGTAATCAAAAAAGCAATGGATGAGCAAGGTAAATCCCTCGACGATTTCCTGATCAAGCAATAATCTTTTGTAGATGACACTTGCTTAAAATCCCGCCATTGGCGGGATTTTTTATTGTCCGGTTTAAGACAATTTAATAAGAATAAGCTATAAAAAAACGGCGTCGATTGCTCAACGCCGTTTCGTGGATAACACCGATACGGAAGTTACTTCTTAATGCCCATCTCTTCTTCAAGCCAGGCTTTAAATTCCGTGCCAAGGGTGTTATGACGAATACCGTATTCAACGAAGGCCTGCATGTAACCTAATTTATTACCGCAGTCATGGCTCTTCCCTTTCATATGATAGGCTTCCACCGTTTCTTTTTCGATCAGCATATCAATTGCGTCGGTGAGCTGAATTTCATCACCAGCACCCGGAGGGGTTTTTGCCAGCAACGGCCAAATATCCGCGCTAAGAACGTAACGACCCACAATAGCGAGATTAGACGGCGCAACATCCGCTTTTGGTTTTTCAACCACGCCAACCATCGGTACGCTTTCACCCGGCGCTAATTCAACGCCTTTGCAATCCACAACGCCATATGCGGTCACATCAGCAACCGGTTCAACCATGATCTGGCTATGACCCGTTTCATCAAAGCGGCGGATCATCTCTGCCAGGTTATCCTGTGACAAATCGGATTCATATTCATCCAGAATAACGTCAGGCAAAATAACAGCCACAGGTTCATCACCCACTACCGGGTGAGCACACAATACCGCGTGTCCCAGGCCTTTCGCCAGCCCCTGACGAACTTGCATAATAGTCACGTGCGGCGGACAAATAGACTGCACTTCATCAAGAAGTTGACGTTTTACACGTTTTTCCAGCATTGCTTCCAGTTCAAAACTGGTATCAAAGTGGTTTTCAATAGAGTTTTTAGATGAGTGAGTAACCAGCACAATTTCAGTAATGCCAGCCGCAATACATTCATTCACGACGTATTGAATTAATGGCTTATCGACAAGTGGCAGCATCTCTTTCGGGATGGCTTTCGTCGCCGGCAACATCCTGGTTCCTAATCCCGCAACGGGGATAACGGCTTTTTTGACTTTCGTATTAATGGCAGCCATTTAAATTCTCCTGGACTGTTCGTGTTTTGAACGTGTTCATATTTCTGTATCGCATCCCAGTATATCAGCACCCCGAAGGGGCTAAGTTCTGAAAAGGAGGCGAGTTAGCATAATTAAGACAATTACTTATACGAATGGCGACGATAGTACCACCAGCCGACATTAGCAGGTAATGCAAATTTAGCCCGCGTTATCGTTTGCTCATTCTGCAGACAACATCAAGCGAAGCCGACCACCGGTTCCCCATATTTGGCATTGCCAGGCATCGCATCGCTGGCTCAATTGATTCAAATAAGCGTTACCTAAAGTGCCTAACGGAACACCATTACTGATTTGCACCTGGTGTTCGCCAGTATTTAACGTCGCATTCAGACCCGCAGAAACCAGAATGAGATTTTTCAGTTCGCGATGATAATAGCCAACTAATAGCGGAAACTGCCCCGGCAGATTGGCCTGACGGAGTAAATGGTTTACCTGCTTCAATAACGCGCCCAACTCTGGCAACCGTTGATTTTGATGTGCAAGCTGTTCCTGTAATAATCCGTTAAACAATGCGCGTAATAACAAGGCAGCAAGTACGCCATTATGTCCAGCTCTGGTGACATCAAGGCAATAAAATGCAAGATCGTTTTCCGAAAGTGCGGCAATATCAAGCACCAGGCCGGGTTTGTCCGCGGCAACCAATTGACGATAATTAACCCGGCAATGGGAAATCACCTGCTGAACCGGCGGTTGCAATTCCTGTAATAATTTCGCCGCTGCGGCAGGGTTATCAACCATTGCATCCCAGTCGCGAAAAAGCCTCTCCTCTTCCTCAACGCGGGAATTAAACATGCTGGGATAGAGACAGGCAAAAACCATCTCGCGCAAGCGATTCAGATCTTTAACTGGTTTCAGCAAAACATCTTCAACGCCCAGACGTAACGCTTTGGCAATATCTGCCATATTTTCAGTGGCAGATATCACCAGAACCGGTGTCTGGTCACCTCTGTTGCGTATATGTTCCAGCAGTTTAAGCCCGTTCATTCGTGGCATCGCGATATCACATATCATCAGGTCTGGAGTGAAACCTCCCAGCAACTCAAGGGCATCCACCCCATCAGCCGCCAGTACCGTTGTCGCTCCCAATGAGGAAAACCACGAATCCAGAAGCGAGCGAAATACCTGCTCATCTTCAACAATGAGAATCTGTTTTCCGACCAATGGCTGCGTCATGTTCTCTCCCCTGACTGGCTTTACTCAATAGTGGCATGCTATTGCCACCTGCGCCTGTCAGAATTAACTTAAGTGTAGATAAAAATTCTGGTCAAATGTTGGTGCGTACCAACGGCAAAAGTTCGTCCATTTTCTTTTCCACTGCCAGCTGCCCAGCCGCAATGGCAGCGTGCGCGCGATGGAAATCAAGCGTAGATATTTGCGGGCAAACAGGTTGAATCAGAATATCGGGCGGATCACCTGCCATGCGGTTCCTTTTAAGGCGGTTCTCCAGCACCTGGATAGAAGTGGTCATAATCTCTGTTGCCGTTGGCGCTGTCACCGCCCGACGTGTCGTTATGCTGCCCAACCTTTCTTTCAGACGCGCATGCCACGGCAGAGAATCACCATTCTCGCTATTTTCTTCACTGACATTAAAGGAGAGCAGATCTTGTTGCATCAAATGAGCATCGTGCTGCAGGTCGACCGCTATCACAATATCAGCACCCAATGCACGCGTGAGCGAAATAGGAATTGGGTTAACTACTGCCCCATCAACCAGCCAGTAGCCGTTATGCGCAACGGGTGCCATTAGTCCTGGAATACTGCATGATGCACGAATAGCAAGATGGAGATCGCCTTCAGTAAACCATAATTCGCGCCCAGTACTTAAATTGGTGGCAACAGCCGCGAAGCGACGGGAACAATTTTCGATCTCTGTTTCCGGCATTATTTCGCGATATTGATTGAAGACACGCTCGCCGCGCAGTAACCCACCGCGCTGCCAGGAGAGATCCATCAGGCGTAAAACATCCCAATAACTGAAAGAGGTTACCCAATCTTCCAGCGCAGATAATCGATCGCATGCATAGGCCGCGCCCACCAGCGAACCAATTGAGCATCCTGCAACGATATCAATTTCAATACCCACTTTTTTTAGCGCATTAATAACGCCAATATGCGACCAACCTCTCGCCGCGCCAGATCCCAGCGCCAGCCCTATTTTTATCTTTCTCATTATTCCCGCAAGATTCCCCTGGAATGCAATCGTAGCAACATCGCTACTGCTCGGTTAACATAGTGCTACTCAGGCGGTTAATACGCCGTTATTGTTTCCAGGGAGATTATTTGTGTCTCAGCTTTGTCCCTGTGGTAGTGCTGTCGAGTATAGCCTATGTTGCCACCCTTATGTGTCTGGTGAAAAGGTTGCACCTGATCCAGAACATCTCATGCGTTCGCGTTACTGCGCTTTTGTGATGCAAGACGCAGATTATTTAATAAAGACCTGGCATCCATCTTGTGGAGCGGCGGCGTTACGTGCCGAATTGATTGCCGGATTTGCGCATACTGAATGGTTGGGATTGACCGTATTTGAACATTGTTGGCAGGACGGCGACAATATCGGATTTGTCAGTTTTGTTGCTCGATTTACCGAAGGTGGCAAAACAGGTGCAATAATTGAACGTTCGCGATTTTTGAAAGAAAACGGTCAATGGTACTATATTGACGGTACACGTCCGCAGTTTGGCCGCAACGATCCCTGCCCTTGTGGTTCAGGTAAAAAATTTAAAAAGTGCTGCGGCCAATAATGGTTGACGGTACGGTTAAGCAAACACTCTCAACAAGGTTTTTCCAGCAATGCATTCACTCCAACGTAAAGTTCTGCGTACTATTTGTCCGGACCAAAAAGGTCTGATCGCCCGTATTACTAATATTTGCTACAAGCACGAGTTAAATATCGTGCAGAACAATGAATTTGTTGATCACCGTACCGGGCGCTTTTTTATGCGCACGGAACTGGAAGGAATTTTTAATGATTCCACCCTGCTGGCGGATCTCGACAGCGCATTGCCAGAAGGCTCCGTACGTGAGCTGAATCCTGCCGGTCGTCGCCGGATAGTGATTCTGGTCACTAAAGAGGCGCATTGCCTTGGCGATTTGTTGATGAAAGCCAATTACGGCGGCCTGGATGTCGAAATCGCGGCAGTTATTGGTAACCACGATACTTTACGTTCTCTGGTTGAGCGTTTTGATATTCCGTTTGAGCTGGTAAGTCATGAAGGATTAAGTCGCAACGAGCACGATCAAAAGATGGCGGATGCCATTGATGCTTATCAGCCTGACTACGTGGTGCTGGCGAAGTATATGCGGGTATTAACGCCAGAGTTCGTAGCACGCTTCCCGAATAAAATTATCAATATTCACCATTCATTCCTGCCAGCGTTTATCGGTGCACGTCCCTATCACCAGGCCTATGAGCGTGGCGTGAAGATTATTGGTGCAACCGCTCACTATGTGAATGACAATCTGGATGAAGGCCCAATCATCATGCAGGACGTTATTCATGTCGATCATACATACACGGCTGAAGATATGATGCGTGCAGGTCGTGATGTCGAGAAAAACGTCTTAAGCCGCGCGCTTTACAAAGTGCTGGCGCAGCGTGTATTTGTTTACGGTAACCGGACGATTATTCTTTAATCGCCAGCAAAATAGAACTGGTTGCCTTTAATCCGTTACGGATGAAAATTACGCAACCAGTTCATTTTTCTCAACGTAACCCTTTACAGCGGCGTGTCATTTGATATGATGCGCCCCGCTTCCCCACAAGGGAGCAGGCCAGTAAAAAGCATTACCCCGTGGTGGGGTTCCCGAGCGGCCAAAGGGAGCAGACTGTAAATCTGCCGTCATCGACTTCGAAGGTTCGAATCCTTCCCCCACCACCATCACTTTCAAAAACCCCTGTATTCTCCAACGAATCCGTAACTGAATATTCTGCCCATGCGGGGAAGGATGAGAAGCTTCGACTAAGGTTCGACTCGAGCGCCAGCGAGAGAGCGTTGCCGCAGGCAACGACCCGTAGGGCGAAGCGCGCAGCGCTGAGTAATCCTTCCCCCACCACCATCACTTTCAAAAGTTCCTGAAATCCCCAACAAATCCACAATTAAATATTCTGCCCATGCGGGGAAGGATGGGAAACTTCGACCAAGGTTCGACCCGAGCGCCAGCGAGAGAGCGTTGCCGCAGGCAACGACCCGAAGGGCGAAGCGCGCAGCGCTGAGTAATCCTTCCCCCACCACCATCGCTTCCTGAAATAATCAAAACCTGTTACTCCGAGCTAATTTTGCCCGATGGCACCACGGTTTACCGGACCTACAATATCCTCCCCTGTAGGTCGGATAAGCGAAGCGCATCCGACAACTCACCCCGCACCGTACCCATAAAAAAACCCCGCCGAAGCAGGGTCTGTGTGAACTAAAATTCACTTAGTGGCGAGCACGCACCAACTGATATTTCCGTGTCAGATACTCCACCGGTACGCTCCAGATGTGCACCAGACGCGAGAACGGGAACAGCAGGAATAACGTCATCCCCAGCACCAGGTGCAGACGGAAGATAAACGCCACACCATCAAGATGTTGAGAAGCGCCACCATGGAAGGTCACCACCGACTGCGCCCAGCCAACCAGTTTCATCATCTCGCTACCGTCCATATGCTGGGCGGAGAATGGAATAGTCAGCAGGCCCAGTGCGCACTGGATAACGAGCAGCGACAGGATCAGGATGTCCGCTCCGGTAGTCGTTGCACGCACGCGCGGGCTGAACAGGCGGCGTTTTAGCAACAGCACGCCGCCAATCAGACACAGCACGCCGCTGGCACCCCCAGCAAACATCGCCATTTTCTGTTTCACTTCAATCGGCAGCCAGGCTTCATACATCCAGTGCGGCGTCAGCATACCGAAGAAGTGGCCGACAAAAATCCCCAGAATACCGATATGGAACAGGTTCGACGCCAGGTTCATCCCTTTGCGATCCAGCATCTGGCTGGATGCCGCGCGCCAGGTGTACTGCCCGTAGTCATAGCGCAGCCAGCTACCAATCAGGAAGACGGCCCCGGCTATGTACGGGTAGATATCAAAGAAGAACATATTCAGGAATTGCATTAGTGCTGTCCTCCGGTGGTGATATTCAGATAGTGCGGCGCGACGGCACCGGCAAAGCGACGCTGATGAGCAGTGATTGCTGAATCACCGCAACCTTTGTCAGCAAAGAACTTAACCTGCTCTTCTTCCCAGACAGCATCCAGCGCCTGTGGCGTATCGTCGCGCGCTTCGTCGGCAATTTTTTCCGCCACTTTGTCGCTGTCGATAGCGGTATTCGCCAGTTTCAGCAGCAGATCAAACAGCACGGCATAACGGCTTTCACGCTGTTGCAGACGTGCGCTCAGCAACGCCAGGATCGGCGCGATGTCTTTCAAACCTTCCACGGCTTCGCTTTGCGGCAACTGCGCCAGGTACTCCAGATACAGCGGCAGATGATCCGGTAATTCGCGGCTGTTCAATTGCAAACCGTGCTGCTCATACTGTGCCAACAAGTCAACCATTGCCTGGCCGCGATCGCGGGATTCACCGTGAACATGCTCAAACAGCAGCAACGACGTGGCGCGACCACGGTCGAACAGTTCGCTGTACTGGGCCTGAGCATCCAGCGGATCCAGCGCTGTTAAATCGCGCAGGAAAATGCCCAGCGCATGGGCATCCTCTTTCGACAGATTTTCCGACGCAGCAATCGCCTCAAACATCTCTTGTTGATGCTGCCATAAGGCAGCATCCGGATATTCAAGGAGACGCGATACAATCACAAGTTCGATCATGGGTGCGGCTCCGTTTTACTGGTCACGTCGATGGCATCGATACGGCGGCTGTTGAACAGATTGAATTTGGTATCTGAACCGTGGCAGCCGTCACCAAAGGTAAAGCCACAGCCATTTTTCTCCGGGAAGGCTTCCCGCGCCAGTTCACGGTGACTGCTCGGCACCACAAAGCGATCTTCGTAGTTGGCAATTGCCAGATAACGGTACATCTCCTGTGCCTGAGCTTCGGTCAGACCGACCTCTTCCAGCGCACGGGTATCAACTTTACCGTCAACGGTTTCAGCACGTTTGTAATGACGCATCGCCAGCATACGTTTCAGCGCGCGCAGTACCGGTTTGGTATCACCGGCGGTCAGCAGATTCGCCAGATACTGTACCGGGATACGCAGGCTTTCGACGTCTGGCAAAATACCGTTGCTGCCCAGCTCGCCCGCATCTGCCGCAGACTGAATCGGCGATAGAGGCGGCACGTACCAGACCATCGGCAGTGTGCGATATTCCGGATGCAGCGGCAGCGCCAGTTTCCATTCCATCGCCATTTTATAAACCGGCGACTGCTGTGCGGCTTCAATAACGCTCAGCGGAATACCGTCCTTAATCGCCTGCTCGATGACTTTCGGATCGTTCGGATCGAGGAACACGTCCAGCTGACGCTGGTAGAGATCTTTCTCGTTCTCGGTGCTGGCCGCACGTTCAATCGCGTCGGCATCGTACAACAGCACGCCAAGATAACGGATACGACCGACACAGGTTTCAGAGCACACCGTCGGCTGACCCGCTTCAATACGCGGATAGCAGAAGATGCACTTCTCAGACTTACCGCTCTTCCAGTTGAAGTAGATTTTTTTGTACGGGCATCCGGTGATGCACATACGCCAGCCGCGGCATTTGTCCTGGTCGATCAGGACGATGCCATCTTCTTCACGCTTGTAAATCGCACCGCTCGGGCAGGTCGCCACACATGCCGGGTTCAGGCAGTGTTCGCACAGGCGTGGCAAATACATCATGAAGGTGTTTTCGAACTGGCTATACATCGCCTTCTGGATGTTGTCGAAGTTCTTGTCTTTCGCCAGTTTGTCAAACTCGCCGCCCAGGTCATCTTCCCAGTTCGGTCCTTTTTCGATTTTCGCCATCCGTTCGCCGGTAATCAGCGAACGTGGACGGGCAATCGGCTGCGATTTGCTGCCTTCCGGCGCGGTATGCAGGTTCTGATAGTCAAAATCGAACGGCTCGTAATAATCGTCGATCCCCGGCAGATGCGGGTTAGCGAAGATTTTACCCAGCAGCATGGCGCGGTTACCCATGCGCGGTTGCAGTTTGCCGTTGATTTTACGGATCCAGCCGCCTTTGTATTTCTCCTGGTTTTCCCAGTCTGTCGGGAAGCCCTGGCCCGGCTTGGTTTCCACGTTGTTGAACCACGCGTATTCCACGCCTTCACGGCTGGTCCAGACGTTTTTACAGGTCACTGAACAGGTGTGGCAACCGATGCACTTATCCAGATTCAGCACCATGCCGACTTGTGAACGAATTTTCATTTTACGCTCTCCTGTACCTGGTCATTGCCTTCGCCATCTAACCAGTCAATGTTCTTCATCTTACGCACTACAACAAATTCATCGCGGTTAGAACCTACAGTGCCGTAGTAGTTAAAGCCGTATGCCAGATGGGCATAGCCGCCGATCATATGCGTCGGTTTCGGCGTGATACGGGTGACCGAGTTATGAATACCGCCGCGCTGACTGGTGATTTCTGAACCAGGCAGGTTAACGATACGTTCCTGCGCGTGGTACATCATGGTCATCCCTGCCGGAACACGCTGGCTGACAACCGCACGGGCAGTCAGTGCACCGTTGCTGTTGAAGACTTCAATCCAGTCGTTATCGGCGATACCCAGCTCTTTGGCATCGGCTTCACTCAACCAGACTACCGGACCACCGCGACCTAAAGTCAGCATCAGCAGGTTGTCGCTGTAGGTGGAGTGGATACCCCATTTCTGGTGCGGTGTCAGGAAGTTGAGCGCTTTTTCCGGATTACCGTTAGATTTCTGACCCATCACTTCTTTCACCGAACGGGTGTCGATCGGCGGACGATAAACCAGCAGGCTTTCACCGAAATCACGCATCCACTGATGATCCTGATACAGCTGCTGACGGCCAGAGAGCGTACGCCACGGGATCAGCTCGTGAACGTTGGTGTAACCGGCGTTGTAAGAAACATGTTCATCTTCAAGGCCAGACCAGGTCGGGCTGGAGATGATTTTGCGCGGCTGCGCCTGAATGTCACGAAAGCGGATCTTCTCGTCTTCTTTATTCAGCGCCAGATGCGTATGGTCACGACCGGTAAACTCGCTCAGGGCAGCCCAGGCTTTCACGGCTACCTGACCATTGGTTTCCGGTGCCAGCGTCAGGATCATCTCTGCCGCATCAATTGCGGTGTTCAGCATCGGCTGGCCTTTTGCCGGACCTTCCGCTTTGGTGTAGTTGAGCTTACGCAGCAGATCCATCTCGCTCTGGGTGTTCCAGGCAATCCCTTTACCGCCGTTACCGATTTTCTCCATCAGCGGACCGATAGAGGTAAAGCGTTCGTAAGTTGCCGGATAATCGCGCTCTACGACCATAATGTGCGGTGCAGTTTTACCTGGGATCAGGTCGCATTCGCCTTTTTTCCAGTCTTTCACATCCAGCGGCTGCGCCAGTTCAGCGGCAGAGTCGTGCTGGATCGGCAGCGTAACGATGTCGGTTTCTTTGCCCAGATGACCAACGCACACTTCGGAGAATTTCTTCGCGATGGCTTTGTAGATTTCCCAGTCGCTTTTCGCTTCCCAGGCCGGATCGACCGCCGCAGACAGCGGGTGAATAAACGGATGCATATCCGAAGTATTCATGTCGTCTTTTTCGTACCAGGTCGCCGTCGGCAAAATGATGTCGGAATAGAGACAGGTGCTCGACAGACGGAAGTCCAGCGTCACCACCAGATCCAGCTTGCCTTCCAGGCCGTTGTCCTGCCAGTCCACTTCTTCCGGCTTCACGCCGCCCTGCTGACCCAGGTCTTTACCCTGGATACCGTGCTCCGTCCCCAGCAGGTACTTGAGCATAAACTCATGACCTTTACCGGAAGAACCGAGCAGGTTAGAACGCCAGATGAACAGGTTACGCGGGTGGTTTTTACCGTTTTCTGGTTGTTCTGCCGCAAAACGGATAGAACCCTCTTTCAGGGATTTCACGGTGTAATCCACCGGATTCATGCCCGCTTTTTCCGCTTCGCTAGCGATAGTTAGCGGGTTAGTGCCTAACTGCGGCGCAGACGGCAGCCAGCCCATACGTTCTGCACGGACGTTAAAGTCGATCAGATGTCCGGTATAACGGGATTTATCCGCCATCGGCGACAACAACTCTTCTGCGGTCACGGTTTCATAACGCCACTGGCTGGAGTGGTTATAGAAATAAGAGGTGCTGTTCATGTGACGCGCCGGACGCTGCCAGTCAAGAGCAAACGCCAGCGGCTGCCAGCCGGTTTGCGGACGCAGTTTTTCCTGACCTACATAGTGCGCCCAGCCGCCACCGCTCTGACCTACACAGCCGCAGAAAATCAGCATGTTGATCAGACCACGATAGTTCATATCGAGGTGATACCAGTGGTTCAGCCCCGCACCGACGATAATCATCGAACGACCGTGCGTCTTGTCAGCGTTATCGGCAAATTCACGGGCGATGCGAATAATCTGGCTGCGAGAAACGCCGGTAATCTGCTCGGCCCACGCAGGGGTGTAAGCTTTCACATCGTCATAGCTGGTTGCACAGTTAACGTCGTTCAGGCCACGTTCCAGACCATAGTTTGCCAGCGTCAGATCATAAACGGTGGTCACCAGTGCGGTGCTGCCATCAGCCAGTTGCAAGCGTTTCACCGGCAGCTTGTGCAGCAGCACGTTTTCCAGTTCCACTTTGTTGAAGTGTTCCGTGCCGTCGCCACCAAAGTATGGGAAGCCCACTTCAGCGATCTCATCCTGGCTACCCAGCAGGCTCAGTTGCAGCTCGGTTTCTTCGCCAGTTTTGCCGTCGCGCTGCTCCAGATTCCATTTGCCCTTCTCGCCCCAGCGGAAGCCAATAGAACCGTTCGGCGCAACCATTTCGCCATTGGTATTAAAGGCGACTGTTTTCCATTCCGGATTGTTTTCCTGGCCCAGCGCATCCACCAGATCAGCAGCGCGCAGCATACGACCCGCAGCGTAGTAACCGTCGCGCTCTTCCAGCATCACCAGCATTGGCATGTCGGTATAACGACGCACATAGTCGGTGAAATACTGGCTTGGGTTGTCGAGGTGGAATTCACGCAGCATCACGTGGCCCATCGCCAGCGCCATTGCTGCGTCGGTGCCCTGCTTCGGTGCCAGCCACAGATCGCACAGTTTGGCGATTTCAGCGTAGTCCGGCGTGACGGCAACGGTTTTGGTGCCTTTGTAGCGCACTTCAGTAAAGAAGTGAGCATCCGGGGTACGCGTCTGCGGCACGTTAGAGCCCCAGGCGATGATGTAGCTGGAGTTGTACCAGTCAGCGGATTCCGGTACGTCAGTCTGCTCACCCCAGGTTTGTGGAGATGCAGGAGGCAGGTCGCAGTACCAGTCGTAGAAGCTTAAGCAAGTACCGCCAATCAGCGAAAGATAGCGAGCACCCGATGCGTAAGAAACCATCGACATTGCCGGAATTGGCGAGAAGCCAGCGACGCGGTCCGGGCCGTAGTTTTTGATGGTGTAAACGTTAGAGGCGGCGATCAGTTCGTTCACTTCCTGCCAGGAAGAACGAACAAAACCACCACGTCCACGCGCTTGTTTAAAGCTTTTCGCTTTATCGGCGTCTTCAATGATAGAAGCCCATGCCTCAACCGGATCGCTATGCTGCGCCTTCGCTTCACGCCACATTTTCATCAGGCGTTTGCGCATCATCGGATATTTCAGACGGTTGGCGCTATAGAGATACCAGGAGTAGCTGGCACCGCGCGGGCAGCCGCGAGGTTCATGGTTTGGCAGATCCGGGCGAGTACGCGGATAGTCAGTCTGCTGGGTTTCCCAAGTCACCAGACCGTTTTTAACGTAGATTTTCCAGCTGCAGGAGCCGGTGCAGTTTACCCCATGGGTAGAGCGGACGATTTTGTCATGCTGCCAACGCTGGCGATATCCATCCTCCCAGTCACGGTTGGTATTGAGAAGCTGGCCATGCCCATCGGCAAAGGTTTCGCCCTTCTGTTTGAAGTAGCGAAACCGGTCCAGGAATTTACTCATCGGTTTTCTCCTGTGGGAGCCTGTCGGCTCTCTGATAAATCGACATTGCTAATGTTTAAGGGCAAGGTAACGCTCTGAAACAGCGTGGGAATTGATAACGATCAAGAGTGATGGGGATGAAAAATAAAGTAAATTCCTAAGATACCCCTTTAGGATAATTAACAGTTACAGCATAAAAGACTGTAAATTAAGGCATTTTATACCTGTAGTTATTTAAACTATTAAGAATTTTATGCAGATGGGTATTAAGGAGTATTCCCCATGGGTAACATATTAATGGCTCTTAATGAAATCCGGCAAAATAAGCCATATAACATTAGTATGTTGTAACTAAATGATGCATAAAAAAAGCGCGACATCATGCCGCGCAAAGGATAATCAAATATTAAGATTTATTTTTTAGAATGCCGACCATATACCGCCCAGGTAATCACTACGCAGGCGATATAGAAAATCAAAAATACTTTCATTGCGCCGACTGGCGAACCCGTTAATGCCAGCGAGCTACCGAACGCTTTCGGGATAAAGAAGCCACCAATCGCGCCAATCGCAGAGATGAAACCCAGCGCCGCCGCCGTGTCGGTTGCCGCTTCACGCATCGCACGTTCGTCAGAACCCCCTTCTGCTTTCACGCGATCCATTGTCAGTTTACGGAAGATCACGGAAATCATCTGGAAAGTGGAACCACTACCCAGCCCAGCGGTCAGGAACAGCGCCAGGAAGACTGCGAAGAACGCCATGAAGCTTCCGCCCTGTCCGTCAGTCGGTAAGGTCAGGAACAGCAGGCCACTGAAAATCGCCATCAGGATAAAGTTCACCAGTGTGACACGAGTTCCGCCCAGACGGTCAGATAATGCACCACCTGCAGAACGCGCCAGCGCACCAATAAACGGCCCGAAGAAAGCGTATTGCAGAATCTGAACATCCGGGAACTGCGTTTTTGACAGCATCGCAAAGCCCGCGGAGAAGCCGATGAAGGAGCCGAAGGTTGCCAGATACAGCAGGCTCATAATCCACAGATGACCCCGTTTGAGTACCGGCAACTGCTCCTTGATGGAGGCTTTCGAGGTAGCAAGATCGTTCATGCCAAACCACGCCGCAATGGTGAAGATGGCAAGGAACGGCACCCATACCCAGGACGCATTCGCCAGATACAGCTCAGTCCCATCCGGCTGTTTGACACCCTGGCTACCAAATACTGCGAAAATCGACAGTGATACCACCAGCGGAGCAACCAACTGCATGACGCTGACGCCCATGTTGCCCAGACCACCATTCAGACCCAGCGCGCCACCCTGCTTCTGTTTCGGAAAGAAGAAGCTGATGTTTGCCATACTGGATGCGAAGTTCGCGCCAGCAAAGCCGCACAGCAGAGAGATGATGATGAAGACGCTATAAGGCGTGGAGGTATCCTGCACGGCAAAACCCAGCCAGACGCAAGGAATAATCAGAATACCGGTGCTGAACGCCGTCCAGCGACGACCACCGAAGATAGGAACCATAAAGGAGTATGGAACACGTAACAACGCGCCAGAAACCGATGGCAGCGCCGTCAACATAAATAGCTGATCGGTCGTAAAATTAAAACCGACTTTCGGTAAGTTCACCGCAACAGCACTGAATAACATCCATACGCAAAACGCCAGCAGCAGACAGGGAACGGAAATCCACAGGTTGCGGCTGGCAATACGTTGACCGCGTTGTTGCCAGAACGCAGGATCTTCCGGTCGCCAATCTGTAATGACAGCTCCAGTAGCCCTTTCGGGGGCGGATGAGTGACTCATAGACACCTCTGATACTCGTTTCGATGTCTGCCACCTTAGTGTCTGTAGCTAAAGGCAATTTGATGTAAATCAAACGATAAGATAACTTTATCTATCATTGATATTTATCATTACCCATAGTGAGTACAGTGATTTCATAAAAATTATGAGATTTTTCACGGTGCTGTAAAATCCCTACCCTTACCGATGTAAAGCGACTAACCACGCGGCAAATAAGGAGTAACTCTTTCCGGGTATGGGTATACCTCAGCCAATAGCCGAGAATACTGCCATTCCAGAATGTATCGTCACATTCATTAAGGTTATTGCTCATTTAAAGCCTGAAGGAAGAGGTTTACATGCTTAAACGTTGTCTCTCTCCGCTCACCCTGGTTAATCAGGTTGCGCTTATTGTGTTGCTTTCTACTGCTATTGGACTGGCGGGGATGGCGGTTTCTGGCTGGCTGGTACAAGGCGTTCAGGGCAGCGCCCATGCGATCAACAAAGCGGGATCGCTGCGCATGCAAAGTTACCGTCTGTTGGCGGCAGTGCCATTAAGCGAGAAAGACAAGCCCTTAATTAAAGAGATGGAACAAACGGCATTTAGCGCCGAGTTAACCCGAGCAGCAGAACGAGACGGACAACTGGCGCAACTACAGGGTTTACAAGATTACTGGCGTAATGAACTGATCCCTGCGCTGCTGCGTGCACAAAACCGCAAAACGGTGTCAGCGGATGTCAGCCAGTTTGTTGCCGGGCTTGATCAACTGGTATCTGGTTTTGACCGCACCACGGAAATGCGCATTGAGACAGTGGTGCTGGTCCATCGGGTAATGGCGGTATTTATGGCACTTTTACTGGTGTTCACTATTATCTGGTTGCGGGCGCGACTGCTACAACCGTGGCGGCAGTTGTTGGCAATGGCGAGTGCCGTCAGCCATCGCGATTTTACCCAACGCGCGAACATCAGCGGGCGCAACGAAATGGCTATGCTTGGAACTGCGTTGAACAATATGTCTGCAGAACTGGCGGAAAGTTACGCCGTACTTGAGCAGCGGGTTCAGGAGAAAACCGCCGGGCTGGAACATAAAAATCAGATCCTCTCTTTTTTATGGCAGGCCAACCGCCGTTTGCATTCCCGCGCCCCGCTGTGTGAACGCCTGTCACCTGTACTCAACGGCTTACAGAATTTAACCCTGCTACGTGATATCGAACTGCGGGTGTATGACACTGACGATGAAGATAATCACCAGGAATTTACCTGCCAGTCGGATATGACTTGCGATGATAAAGGCTGTCAGCTCTGCCCGCGCGGTGTACTCCCCGTTGGCGATCGCGGCACAACCCTGAAGTGGCGACTGGCTGACACTCATACGCAGTACGGTATTTTGCTGGCGACCCTACCGCAGGGGCGTCATCTTAGCCATGATCAACAGCAACTGGTGGATACCCTGGTTGAACAACTCACCGCCACGTTGGCGTTGGATCGCCATCAGGAACGTCAGCAACAGTTGATTGTGATGGAAGAGCGTGCCACCATTGCGCGCGAACTGCATGATTCTATTGCCCAATCTCTCTCTTGCATGAAGATGCAGGTGAGTTGTTTACAGATGCAGGGCGATGCGCTGCCAGAAAGCAGCCGCGAACTGTTAAGTCAGATCCGTAACGAACTGAATGCGTCCTGGGCGCAGTTGCGTGAATTGCTCACCACATTCCGTTTGCAGCTCACTGAGCCTGGATTACGTCCGGCACTGGAAGCGAGTTGCGAAGAGTACAGCGCCAAATTTGGCTTCCCGGTGAAGCTGGATTATCAATTGCCGCCTCGTCTGGTACCTTCGCATCAGGCAATCCATCTGTTGCAAATTGCCCGTGAGGCATTAAGTAACGCCCTCAAACATTCGCAAGCGAGTGAGGTCGTGGTGACAGTGGCGCAAAACGATAATCAGGTCAAACTGACCGTCCAGGATAACGGCTGCGGCGTGCCTGAAAATGCCATCCGCAGCAATCACTACGGCATGATAATAATGCGCGACCGTGCGCAAAGTTTACGAGGCGATTGCCGCGTCCGCCGTCGTGAATCAGGTGGCACCGAAGTGGTGGTCACCTTTATTCCCGAAAAAACTTTCACAGACGTCCAAGGAGATACCCATGAGTAATCAGGAACCGGCTACTATCCTGCTGATCGACGATCACCCGATGCTGCGAACTGGCGTAAAACAGCTTATCAGTATGGCACCAGATATCACCGTGGTTGGCGAAGCGAGTAATGGCGAACAGGGTATTGAACTGGCGGAGTCTCTTGATCCCGATTTGATCTTGTTAGATCTCAATATGCCCGGCATGAACGGTCTGGAAACGCTGGATAAACTGCGCGAAAAGTCCCTCTCCGGGCGCATTGTGGTATTCAGCGTCTCTAACCATGAAGAAGATGTGGTCACCGCACTGAAACGCGGCGCGGATGGCTATCTGTTAAAAGATATGGAACCGGAAGATCTGCTGAAAGCATTGCATCAGGCTGCTGCTGGCGAAATGGTATTAAGCGAAGCATTAACGCCTGTTCTGGCCGCCAGCTTGCGCGCTAACCGTGCCACTACTGAACGCGATGTTAATCAGTTAACTCCACGCGAGCGCGATATTCTCAAGCTGATTGCCCAGGGTTTGCCGAACAAGATGATTGCCCGCCGCCTGGACATCACCGAAAGCACAGTAAAAGTGCACGTCAAGCACATGCTGAAGAAAATGAAGCTCAAGTCTCGCGTGGAAGCAGCAGTATGGGTGCATCAGGAGCGCATTTTCTGATTACGGTTCCCAGCGCAGTTCGTCGTTTGACAATGCGTCGAACGGTTCGACAAGCGTTAGCGTGATCTCATTGGAGGAGACACGCTGCCCCTGGTTATCTTCCACCACTACAGACAATCGCCAGCGATTGCTTGCCCCTTCCCCGTTTTGCCAGTCAGGCATGATCAGCGTCCAGCCCTCCGCGCTATTGGCTTGTGCGCCCGGCGTCAAACTTAATATCTGCGTATCGCCCTGCCAAATCAGTTGCCGAATACCGTAACGACTGCGGATTTGTAATTTCAGCGGCACTGTTTCGCCAGGTTTTAGATCCCACGGAGGTGTCGCCAGAAACACCGTTAACGTTTTTCGCTGTCGGTACTCAAGAGTCGGTAGATTATTTCGCTGCGGATTGTCATAGCGACTACCACGTAACGACTGACTTTCGGCAACCTCGCCCGCAGAAAGTTGTTTTTTGAGCGGTACACCAAAGCGGTAGTTAAGATTCAGCCCGAGGTTATTTTGATTCTCGCCACTTTCACCCTGTTTATGCTGGGCCGTCACAGTGACTAAGGGCACAGGGGTGTAATTTAATCCCAGACTCAATGCGACGGGATTGTGATAACCCGTACCAGAGTTAAACAAATCAACACGATCACCAAAATACTGTTCTACGCTGACACTGGTATTGAGGTGTTGATAGAACGGCATGCGCATCCGGGCTGTCAGGTCGTACCCGCGCGCCATCCGTTGTTCCTGCGTGGCTGTCTGTTCATGCCATGCAGCAAACGGCTGATAAAAGTTTGCCGATAGTCGCAAATATTCGCCCCACGCTTCGGCACCAAAGCCCGCTCGCTGAAGATTTTCGTCCAGCAAGTTGTCATAAAAAGTGTTATAACCCACCAGCCAGTTGCCGCGCGCCCAGCGTTGCCCAACGCCCACATTGCTCACCAACCCATCATCCTGCTGAGTAAGAGCAAGCTGGCTCCAGGTGAGATAACGATCATTATCTTGTAACGGCACAAACCAGCTTCCACGACTGCCGGTGAAATGTCCTTCGTTATCCACTTTGACGTCAACACTGGCATTTCCCCACGGTGATAGCCAGGACTCTACGTGCTGATTAACCTGTTGACTAAGCGCGTCGCGGACTTTTCCCAATGCGAAAGCTTTTGCCTGCTCGCCAGTATCCAGCCCGTTATCATTCATACTGGTTACGCCGAAATCTTTCACAATTTCAGCAAAGTGTTTTTCCCCATCATGATTTTCAGGTGCCATGCCTAAATCCGGCAGACCATCATTGTTATTATCAAAGGGATTTGCCGCTTTTTGTTCGAAGGTAGATTGTGCGTTAGCTGTACCGCCTGCTATAAGCAAGAGTAAATAAAACGGGGTAATGCGAGAAACGAAACGGCTCAAAACGTCGGTAACTTCCAGTAAAAATGAACAACCATAGCCTTAAAGAATAACGATTACAGGCAATTTTTGTCGTATTTTCTCGCGCTTTCCGGAAAATCCTTAAAAATGTGACTGATTGGTCAGACGGTGCAGAAGCAGTAAGATAGAAGATCAGTGTCTAATTCCCTGAATACAGGAGTAAATAATGCAAAAAATCGTGATCGTTGCTAATGGCGCACCTTACGGGAGCGAATCCTTGTTTAACAGCTTACGGCTGGCCATTGCGCTACGAGAGCAGGAGAGCAACCTGGATCTGCGTCTGTTCCTGATGTCTGATGCGGTCACAGCCGGGTTGCGCGGGCAAAAACCAGGGGAAGGCTACAACATTCAGCAAATGCTGGAGATCCTTACCGCTCAGAATGTACCGGTGAAATTGTGCAAAACCTGTACCGACGGGCGCGGGATTAGTACACTTCCTCTGATTGATGGGGTGGAAATCGGTACTCTTGTGGAACTGGCGCAATGGACGCTGTCAGCCGATAAAGTGCTCACATTTTAATGTTTGAGGGGGCGTCTGACGCCCCACTATGAGGGAAGTTTACTCAGGCGAATCCCGGCCGTAACACACCATCCGGATAATTCTCCGCCAGCAGTGTTTTTACCGATACCAGCAAATCATTCAGCCCATCGTCCTGCATTCCCAGTTTGATAAGCTCCTGTTCCAGTGAAAACAGGTATTGTGCGTTGGTTCCCAGTGGACCGCTCGCCGCCGCAATCAACGGCGCGATGACCTGAGCGCGAGTGTCAGATTCATATTCTGGATGTCGCGGGTCCATAATAAACACAATGGCGTTTACTGTGCGTCCATCATCAAGATCAAGCTGACACCAGGTTGGCAGATAACAGCCGGTAATCATCTCGCGCTTCCACAACAGTGTTAGTTCCTGCTCCAGCGTCTCTTCTGGCAGTCGATAGGCGACGCCTGTGGTGCGTCCGCCCTCTTTCAGTGCAAGCATCCGTCCCGGCTGGTGCGCAGTCCCGCGCCCGGCGGTCAGGCGCAGGCAAAACGCGCGATGCCATCCAACCAGTGTACCGGTGCACGACTCGGTAAACTCCAGTGCCGGATTCCACATCAACGATCCATAACCGAAGATCCACACCGGTCCCTCATCAGGTCGACAAGCCAGCGTCGCCGCCAGCGAAGCCGCCCGTTGCTCTGCTGACCATAAGAGTGATTCTTCAATGGCACCAAATGCCGTTTTACAATCGGCATTCATCAAGAAATCACGCGTTATCACCTTACACCTCCGCCACTGCATACTTCCCTGCGACAACTTTTTGGTGTCTTCCGGACATTTTTACTGCTCATTTTGAAACCACTAACGGGACAATATGCAATCCACGGACCACTTGCAAGGCAACACCGCACGAATAGCTTTAACTAAGCTACCGGTTTTACGATTTTTTATGCCATTTATCATCATCCCCTTTGGCATATTCATGCTTCACAGCAGCCCAGGCCACTTTATGCGCGGTTTCTTCGCGACTGGCGTCATCACGCCGATCTTCTTTATCTTTATATTGATCCCATGCGCTGTTAAACGCTTCTTTATAGATATCCTGGGCATGAGACGGAAGCACGTGCTTTACGCTTTCCGGCAGATCGCTTTTCGTTTTATACGGCATCGTTGACTCCTTTTACAAAGTTGAACATTAAGTGTGGTCAACAATATCCACTCTTGCCCAAACATAAGAATTTTCATGTCAGACTCTTCTTAAGAAACGCTAAAACAAACATTGTCTAAACGCATTGCTTATTTTTATGGCCCGATGAGTAAAAAATCGACAGCGGGGTAAAATTTCGTAAAATGTTACCGATATCCAGACACTTTCTGTTATTTTTCCTACCTATTTTTTACATTTTCGATAAATTCATCTGCAAAGGGATAACCATAATGTCAAATGCTCAAGAGGCGGTAAAAACCCGCCACAAGGAGACTTCGCTTATTTTCCCGGTTCTGGCGCTGGTAGTGCTGTTCCTGTGGGGAAGCAGCCAGACACTACCAGTGGTCATTGCCATCAATCTTCTTGCTCTTATTGGTATTTTAAGTAGCGCCTTTAGTGTTGTCCGTCATGCGGACGTATTAGCCCATCGCCTGGGAGAACCTTACGGTTCGCTTATTCTTAGCCTTTCAGTGGTTATTCTTGAAGTCAGTTTGATTTCAGCTTTAATGGCAACCGGCGACGCCGCGCCAACGCTAATGCGTGATACGCTCTATTCAATCATTATGATTGTTACCGGTGGGCTGGTTGGCTTTTCATTATTGTTGGGCGGTCGTAAGTTTGCCACCCAATATATGAATCTGTTTGGTATCAAGCAGTATTTAATTGCGCTGTTCCCCCTGGCGATAATCGTACTGGTATTTCCAATGGCTCTGCCTGCGGCGAATTTTTCAACCGGTCAGGCGTTACTGGTAGCATTAATTTCTGCGGCAATGTATGGTGTATTTTTGCTGATCCAGACCAAAACGCATCAAAGTTTATTTGTCTACGAGCACGAAGATGACAGTGATGATGACGACCCGCACCACGGTAAACCGTCTGCCCATAGCAGCCTGTGGCATGCTATCTGGTTGATTATCCATCTGATTGCCGTTATTGCAGTCACCAAAATGAACGCCAGCCCGCTGGAGACATTGCTCGACAGCATGAATGCCCCTGTCGCCTTTACTGGCTTCCTGGTGGCTCTGTTGATTCTGTCGCCGGAAGGTTTAGGTGCGTTAAAAGCAGTGTTGAACAACCAGGTCCAGCGCGCGATGAATCTGTTCTTTGGTTCAGTGTTAGCAACCATTTCGCTTACCGTACCTGTCGTCACGCTAATTGCCTTTATGACGGGTAACGAATTGCAGTTTGCACTTGGTGCGCCAGAAATGGTGGTGATGGTGGCCTCTTTAGTGCTGTGCCATATCTCCTTCTCCACCGGACGTACTAACGTGCTCAATGGCGCAGCGCATCTGGCACTGTTTGCCGCCTATTTGATGACGATATTTGCCTGACAGTTATATCTCCTCCGATGACAGAAATCGGGGGAGATAATATAAATTCCTGCTTATTGTATTTCTTCATACTACCTGAACAGGTCGTTAATCAGAATTGCGAGCCTGTACCACAACCTGCACGAAACCACTGCAACAGCTGTTGAAAAGCCGGAATGTACTCTTTATTGCAAACATTTCAGGGATGAAGTGAAGATGAATTGAGACGTAATATCCACACCAAGCCGGCGTTATCCGGTGAGGCGCAATGTTGCGGGGGCTTTATCCCTGGTGGCATTGGTTGCTGGAAAGAGAAAACCCCCGCACGTTGAGAGGTAAAACCTGACAACAGAACGGGGGCTAATCTTGAACCATCAACAATTCAAGAATAGCCGCAAAATGTTGTCATTACAACAAGGCGGCTATATGACGCTCGCGCAGTTTGCCATGATTTTCTGGCACGACCTGGCGGCACCGATCCTGGCGGGGATTATTACCGCAGTGATTGTCAGCTGGTGGCGTAACCGGAAGTAAGGTGAAAACGGGCGTCAGGCTGCCGTGATGGCAATATGCGCCCGAAACCGGCCGCAGGGGTAACAGCCTGCGGCCCTTTTTGTCTTTATCTCTTCTGCAAGTAAATATTGGCAACCCGAGCTGGAAGCATCATCCAGAGCACTCATGAAACGACTGTAACAGCTGTTGAAAAACCGGAATGCACTCTTCATTGCAAACATTTCAGGGATGAAGTGAAGATGAATTGAGACGTAGTATCCACACCAAGCCGGAGTTATCCGGTGAGGCGCAATGTTGCGGGGGCTCTATCCCTGGTGGCATTGGTTGCTGGAAAGAGAAAACCCCCGCACGTTGAGAGGTACAACCTGACAACAGAACGGGGGCTAATCTTGAAACCAGACACTTCAAGAATAGCCGCAAAATGTTGTCATTACAACAAGGCGGCTATATGACGCTCGCGCAGTTTGCCATGACTTTCTGGCACGACCTGGCAGCACCGATCCTGGCGGGAATTATTACCGCAGCGATTGTCAGCTGGTGGCGTAACCGGAAGTAAGGTAAAAACGGGCGTCAGGCTGCCGTGATGGCAATATGCGCCCGAAACCGGCCGCAGGGGTAACAGCCTGCGGCCTTTTTTGTATCCGGCCCCATGAAAAAAGCCTTAACGCAGAACGCTAAGGCTTTAGTTTTCAGGCAAAAAAGATTACTTGCTGGTATCCAGTTCTTCGAAACCTTTCACCAGGTCATCAATCGCTTTCATCTGCTTGAGGAACGGTTCCAGTTTAGCCAGCGGCAGCGCGGATGGACCATCACATTTCGCATGTTCCGGATCCGGATGCGCTTCAATAAACAGCCCCGCCAGACCTACCGCCATACCGGCACGTGCCAGCTCAGCCACCTGAGCACGACGACCGCCGGAAGCTGCGCCAAACGGATCGCGGCATTGCAGTGCGTGGGTCACGTCGAAAATCACCGGTGAATTACCAGACACTTTCTTCATGATGCTGAAGCCCAGCATATCAACAACCAGGTTGTCATAGCCGAAGTTAGCACCGCGATCGCAAAGAATCACTTTTTCGTTGCCGCCTTCTTTGAATTTATCAACGATATTACCCATTTGGCCTGGGCTGACAAACTGCGGTTTCTTGACGTTAATTACCGCACCGGTTTTCGCCATGGCTTCAACCAGGTCAGTCTGGCGAGCAAGAAACGCCGGCAACTGAATCACATCCACAACATCAGCAACGGGCTGAGCCTGGCTTGGTTCGTGAACGTCGGTGATAATTTTCACGCCAAAAGTCTGCTTCAACTCCTGGAAGATTTTCATCCCTTCTTCCAGACCTGGTCCACGATAAGAGTGGATGGAGGAGCGGTTGGCTTTGTCAAAAGAGGCTTTGAACACGTAAGGGATACCCAGTTTCTGGGTCACGGTTACGTAGTGCTCGCAAATGCGCATCGCCAGATCGCGAGATTCCAGCACGTTCATACCGCCAAACAGCACGAACGGCAGATCATTTGCTACGTTGATGTCGCCAATGCTAACCACTTTTTGTTTCATAGGATCGCCTTAATCTTGAGTAAAATGTCGATTAATTAATGCAGCACAATATGTTTATGCGCGATGTTATTTATTTGCGCACGGATCATTTCGCTGATCGGGTCTTCCGGACACTGTTCAACGAAATAACTTAAATCGTTCAACGCAACGTGTTCGCAATCCAGTTGCGCATAAATCAACCCGCGATCGCGAATTTCATAGGGATCTTCCGGGTTAAATTGTAATAATGCTTCGCTGGTACGTAGCGCCAGCTCCATCTGATTTTCTTCCATCAACGAAGCTTTGAGTGTATCCAGCAATTTGCGGATTACCTCAATGTTATCAGTTTCATCAAGGTCTTCATAAAACAGTTCCGCCGACGGGCTGATATTTCCCTTTAACCATACGTCCAGCATATGTTCGCTTAACGATTCACCGTTAAAAGGATTAATCAGCCAAATTTCGCCATCCGGACATTCAATGCGCAATATCAGCTGCGTAGGGAAAATCACCGGCAGCAGCAGCAAATCGAGACGATTCGCGACCCATAATAAAACGGCACCTAATGATACGGCACTGCCCTGTCGATTCTTTAACACCTGGTCCAGCCATAATGCATCGGAAAGACGATAAACGCCGCGTGAGGCTTTAAATCCCCAGTCGCCGTAAAACAGCGCGATCAGTTTTTCCAGCTGCTCTTCTAAAGGCAGAAGCTGGCTGATTTCTTCCTTCGCCAGAGTAACGAGACGCTCCAGTTCGTCATAAACATCTTGCGAGGGAAAATCGCGGCGGATTGCTTCGCAAGCCAGGATCATGCCTTCGCACAATGGCGCTTTATTAAATTCGAAATCAGCTAACGATCTCATGACTTACCCCAGTAACGGTACTTTTGTGGTGGCGAGTTTAATGATGATGTACAGCACCACCAACGCCAGCGGGAAGGCAATAATGCGCGCCTGCTGACTGTGCATACGACGATAATCGAGTGCAATAAAACCCAAAACGATATAAATGATAACTCCAAACAGCTTTTCAGTCAGCCACTGTGCCTGCCCGGAAAATGGCAGGATGTGCGCTTTAGCCATCAACGCAATGCCGCTTAACAATAACACCGTATCGACAACCGGCGGCACAATGCGCGTCCAACGAGCAAATGCCTGTGGATGCTTCTGATAACGTAGCCAGAAACGTAAGGTTAATAGCCCTACAGAAAGCGCAATGCTAATGAGATGAACGCTAAGCAGTGTAGAAAAACTTGTCATTGATAATAGCGGCCGAGCGTTACGCGCTCGTTATCACCATAGTCCCGACAGGTTTCGACGTCATGATATCCCGCGTGGATAAATGCCTGTCGCACCGCTTCGCCCTGCTGCCAGCCATGTTCCAGAAGCAGAAAGCCGCCGGATACCAGCGCGTTACGCGACTGTTCGATGATATGCACGATGTCTGCCATTCCACTGTCTGCCGCAACCAGCGCAGTGAGCGGCTCAAAGCGGACATCGCCTTGTTGAAGATGTGGGTCCTGCTCGTCAATATACGGCGGATTACTGACAATCATCGCAAACTGCTGCCCGGCTAGCGCGCTAAACCAGTCGCTTTGCAGAATATGGATATTTTTGATCGCCAGATGCTGGGCATTACGTTGTGCCAGAGAGACAGCATCTGGCATACGATCTACAGCGGTAATTTCACAGTCCGGGCGCTCGCTAGCCAGCGCCAGCGCAATCGCCCCGGTACCCGTCCCGAGATCGAGAATACGGCAAGGCTGTTCAGGCAACCGCGCCAGTGCCTGCTCCACCAGACACTCCGTATCCGGGCGCGGAATTAAGGTCGCTGGCGAAACAAATAACGGCAGCGACCAGAATTCTCGCACCCCGGTTAAATGAGCAATAGGTTCACCATCGCGACGACGCGTCAGTAGCGCATCAAGTTGCTGACATTGTTCGTCAGTCAGCTGCGTTTCACCAAAGGCGAGAATAAAAGTACGCCCTTTGCCGGTAACATGCTCCAGCAGGATTTCAGCATCACGCCGCGGGCTTTCGCTCGCCTGAAGTTGGCTTATTGCTTCACGTAACCAGTGTTGATATTCCATTATTCCTGCTCGGACAACGCCGCCAGTTGGTCGGCCTGATGTTCCTGGATAATCGGTTCAATTAGCATATCCAGCTTACCTTCCATCACTTCATCCAGACGGTAGAGCGTCAGGTTGATGCGGTGATCGGTAACGCGCCCCTGCGGGAAATTGTAAGTACGGTTACGATCGCTGCGATCGCCACTCCCCAGCAGGTTACGACGGGTAGACGCTTCGGCCTGTTGCCGTTTTGCCATTTCTGCAGCGTGGATGCGAGCACCAAGTACAGAAAGTGCTTTAGCTTTGTTTTTATGTTGTGAACGTTCGTCCTGACATTCAACAACAATCCCGGTCGGCAAGTGAGTAATACGAATTGCCGAATCGGTGGTGTTAACGTGCTGACCCCCCGCCCCTGACGAGCGGAAAGTATCAATGCGCAAATCTGCTGGGTTGATGTCCGGCAGTTCTGCGTCAGGCAGTTCTGGCATTACCGCAACGGTACAAGCAGAAGTATGAATTCGACCCTGCGATTCCGTAGCAGGCACACGCTGCACGCGATGACCGCCAGATTCGAATTTCAAACGACCATATACACCATCACCGCTAATTTTGGCGATGATCTCTTTATAGCCACCATGTTCACCCTCGCTGGCGCTCATGATTTCTACACGCCAGCGGCGGGCTTCGGCATAACGGCTGTACATTCGGAACAGATCGCCAGCGAACAGTGCCGCTTCATCACCACCAGTTCCGGCACGCACTTCAAGGAAGGCGTTACGTTCGTCATCAGGATCTTTTGGCAGCAAGAGAACCTGTAATTGCTGTTCCAGTTGCTCGCTTTTTTCTTTAGCTTCGCGCAGTTCATCCTGCGCCATTTCACGCATTTCAGGATCGTCGAGCATCATCTGTGCGGTTTCGATATCTTCCTGAACCTGTTGCCAGTCGGTAAAACAGCGCGAAACATCACTTAACTGCGCATATTCGCGTGATAATGCGCGAAAACGTTCCTGGTCGGCGATAGTTTGCGCGTCACCCAGCAACGCCTGAACTTCTTCATGGCGTTCATGCAGGGCTTCCAGTTTGGCAACGATAGAAGGCTTCATAGGCGTAAATGCACCCTGTAAAAAAGAAAATGATGTACTGCTACTCCAGCCCGAGGCTGTCGCGCAGAATATTCAGGCGTTCGTTATCCCCGTCACGGGCAGCCTGTTGAAGTGATTTCGTTGGCGCATGGATCAGGCGGTTAGTCAGTTTCCATGCCAGATCCTGCATAATGGCTTGCGCGTCGCCGCCCTGCTCAAGGGCTGCTAACGCTTTGGCGGTTAACTCATCGCGAACTTGCTCTGCCTGGCTGCGATACTCGCGAATGGTTTCGCTGGCGCTTTGTGCACGCAGCCACGCCATAAATTCGCTGGTTTCCTGAGCGACAATAGTTTCCGCCTCAACTGCGGCAGCTTTACGTTGCGCCAGGTTATGCGAAATAATGCTTTGCAGATCGTCAACACTATAAAGGTAAGCATTCGCCAGTTTGCCAACTTCCGGCTCAACATCGCGCGGAACGGCAATATCTACCAACAGCATCGGTTGGTTGCGACGGCTTTTTAATGCGCGCTCCACCATGCCTTTACCGATAATCGGCAACGGACTGGCGGTAGAACTAATGATGATATCGGCTTCGCGCAGACGTTCGTCAATATCGCTCAAGGCAATCACTTCTGCGCCGACTTCATCTGCCAGAATTTGGGCGCGTTCGCGAGTACGGTTGGCGATAATCATCTTCTGTACTTTGTGTTCACGTAGATGACGCGCCACCAGCTCGATAGTCTCCCCCGCGCCAACCAGCAATACTGTTACCGTAGAGAGCGATTCAAAGATCTGCCGCGCCAGCGTGCAAGCCGCAAAAGCGACAGACACAGCGCTGGCACCGATATCGGTTTCAGTGCGAACGCGTTTCGCTACAGAGAAAGATTTCTGGAACATGCGTTCCAGTTCGCTGGCCTTCATATGACCTTTTTGCGAATCAGCAAAGGCTTTTTTTACCTGACCGAGGATCTGCGGCTCCCCCAGAACCAGTGAATCCAGGCCGCTGGCAACACGCATTAAATGGCTAACCGCGTCGTTATCCTGATGCCAGTAGAGGCTTTTACGCAGGTCTTCTTCATTAAGATTGTGATAATCGCAAAGCCAGCGGATTAACGCCTCTTGCAGGTTATCCTGCTCTTCAACGCTAAGATAAAGTTCCGTGCGATTGCACGTCGACAGCACCACGCCGCCCTGCACCATCGGCTGCGCAAGCAGGCTGTCAAGCGCCTGATCGAGCTTATCCGGCGAAAACGATACACGTTCTCGCAGCGATACAGGTGCCGTTTTATGGTTGATACCGAGTGCTAAAAGGGTCATGTCTGCGGGAAATAATACCAACGTTGATAGGGTTAGTCTGCTTGCATCATACAGGATGCGTAAGATCAATAAAAGAGAGCGCCCCCTTTTGGAGTAATTGCCGAAAGCCGTTAGATTCTGGCAATTAAGACAACTTGAACATAGACGATAGCGGGCGGTAACGCTAGCATTAAGGGTTATAACTGCAACGTATCTCAAGGACTTGTCATCACTATGCCCCTGCCCGATTTTCGTCTTATCCGCCTGCTACCGCTGGCTGCTCTTGTGCTCACTGCCTGTTCCGTTACCACGCCCAAAGGTCCTGGCAAAAGCCCGGATTCGCCACAATGGCGTCAGCATCAGCAAGACGTGCGCAATCTTAATCAGTATCAAACTCGCGGCGCGTTCGCTTATATTTCTGACCAACAAAAAGTGTACGCCCGTTTCTTCTGGCAGCAAACTGGCCAGGAGCGCTACCGTCTGCTGCTGACTAACCCATTGGGCAGCACGGAACTGGAGCTGAATGCTCAACCGGGTGACGTGCAGTTAGTCGACAATAAAGGTCAGCGTTATACCGCCGATGACGCTGAAGAGATGATTGGCAAATTGACCGGAATGCCGATTCCGCTCAACAGTTTGCGTCAGTGGATTTTAGGTTTACCGGGTGATGCAACCGACTACAAACTGGACGATCAATATCGCCTCAGCGAAATCACCTACAGCCAAAACGGCAAAAACTGGAAAGTTGTTTACGGTGGTTATGACACCAAAACGCAACCTGCGATGCCAGCCAATATGGAACTCACCGATGGTGGTCAGCGCATCAAGTTAAAAATGGATAACTGGATAGTGAAATAATGCGGACACAGTGGCCCTCTCCGGCAAAACTTAATCTGTTTTTATACATTACCGGTCAGCGTGCGGACGGTTACCACACGCTGCAAACGCTGTTTCAGTTCCTGGATTACGGCGACACCATCAGCATTGAGCTTCGTGACGATGGGGATATTCGTCTGTTAACACCCGTTGAAGGCGTGGAACATGAAGATAACCTGATCGTTCGCGCAGCACGGTTGCTGATGAAAACAGCAGCCGCCAGCGGGCGTCTTCCTACGGGAAGCGGTGCAGAAATCAGTATTGACAAGCGTTTGCCGATGGGCGGCGGTCTGGGTGGTGGTTCATCCAATGCCGCGACGGTGCTGGTGGCATTAAACCATCTCTGGCAATGCGGGCTAAGCATTGATGAACTGGCGGAAATGGGGCTGACGCTGGGCGCAGATGTTCCTGTCTTTGTTCGGGGGCATGCCGCGTTTGCCGAAGGCGTTGGTGAAATACTAACGCCGGTGGATCCGCCAGAGAAGTGGTACTTGGTGGCGCACCCTGGTGTAAGTATTCCGACTCCGGTGATTTTTAAAGATCCTGAACTCCCGCGCAATACGCCAAAAAGGTCAATAGAAACGTTGCTAAAATGTGAATTCAGCAATGATTGCGAGGTTATCGCAAGAAAACGTTTTCGCGAGGTTGATGCGGTGCTTTCCTGGCTGTTAGAATACGCCCCGTCGCGCCTGACTGGGACAGGGGCCTGTGTCTTTGCTGAATTTGATACAGAGTCTGAAGCCCGCCAGGTGCTAGAGCAAGCCCCGGAATGGCTCAATGGCTTTGTGGCGAAAGGCGTTAATCTTTCCCCATTGCACAGAGCCATGCTTTAAGCCGGGCAAGCTGAGTTTCGGTGACAACGTCACCTTGTTCCAGACGTTGCATCGCGCTCTTTAATACACCGCCTGGAAAGAATCATGCCTGGCCCGCACAGTTTTCGGCAGATTCTTTCCACCAATGGACGCATGCCTGAGGTTCTTCTCGTGCCTGATATGAAGCTTTTTGCTGGTAACGCCACCCCGGAACTAGCACAACGTATTGCCAACCGCCTGTACACTTCACTCGGCGACGCCGCTGTAGGTCGCTTTAGCGACGGCGAAGTCAGTGTACAAATCAACGAAAATGTACGCGGTGGTGATATTTTCATCATCCAGTCCACTTGTGCCCCTACTAACGACAACCTGATGGAATTAGTCGTTATGGTTGATGCCCTGCGTCGTGCTTCCGCAGGTCGTATCACCGCTGTTATCCCCTACTTTGGCTATGCGCGCCAGGACCGTCGCGTCCGTTCCGCTCGTGTACCAATCACTGCGAAAGTGGTTGCAGACTTCCTCTCCAGCGTCGGTGTTGACCGTGTGCTGACAGTGGATCTGCACGCTGAACAGATTCAGGGTTTCTTCGACGTTCCGGTTGATAACGTATTTGGTAGCCCGATCCTGCTGGAAGACATGCTGCAGCTGAATCTGGATAACCCAATTGTGGTTTCTCCGGACATCGGCGGCGTTGTGCGTGCCCGCGCTATCGCTAAGCTGCTGAACGATACCGATATGGCAATCATCGACAAACGTCGTCCGCGTGCGAACGTTTCCCAGGTGATGCATATCATCGGTGACGTTGCAGGTCGTGACTGCGTACTGGTCGATGATATGATCGACACTGGCGGTACGCTGTGTAAAGCTGCTGAAGCGCTGAAAGAACGTGGTGCTAAACGTGTATTTGCGTACGCGACTCACCCGATCTTCTCTGGCAACGCGGCGAACAACCTGCGTAACTCTGTAATTGATGAAGTCGTTGTCTGCGATACCATTCCGCTGAGCGATGAAATCAAATCACTGCCGAACGTGCGTACTCTGACCCTGTCAGGTATGCTGGCCGAAGCGATTCGTCGTATCAGCAACGAAGAATCGATCTCTGCCATGTTCGAACACTAATCGAACCCGGCTCAAAGACCCGCTGCGGCGGGTTTTTTTGTCTGTAATATCCATTTGTATGACCTATGCCTCCTTCACCTGCCATTTAGTTGACAGATGATGCGCTCACGGATGAAACATTATTGTGAACAAAATATTTTCCTCACATGTGATGCCTTTCCGCGCTCTGATCGACGCTTGCTGGAAAGAAAAATATACTGCCGCACGGTTTACCCGTGACCTGATTGCCGGGATAACCGTCGGGATTATTGCTATCCCGCTGGCGATGGCGTTGGCTATTGGTAGTGGTGTGGCACCCCAGTACGGTTTATATACCGCAGCTGTTGCGGGGATTGTCATTGCTCTGACGGGTGGGTCACGCTTTAGCGTTTCCGGTCCGACTGCGGCATTTGTGGTAATTCTCTATCCCGTTTCGCAACAGTTTGGACTGGCAGGACTGCTGGTCGCGACACTCATGTCAGGTGTCTTTTTGATCCTGATGGGGCTGGCACGTTTTGGACGCTTGATTGAATATATTCCGGTTTCCGTTACCTTAGGTTTTACTTCCGGTATCGGGATCACCATCGGTACCATGCAGATTAAAGATTTTCTCGGTCTGCAAATGGCCCATGTCCCGGAACATTATCTACAAAAAGTCGGCGCATTATTTATGGCGTTGCCGACCATTAATGTGGGTGATGCTGCCATTGGCATTGTGACGCTTGGCATTCTGGTTTTCTGGCCGCGTCTGGGCATTCGTTTACCCGGTCACCTTCCGGCCTTGCTGGCTGGTTGCGCGGTGATGGGGATTGTTAACCTGCTCGGCGGACATGTTGCTACCATCGGTTCGCAATTCCACTACGTTCTGGCCGATGGTTCTCAGGGTAACGGTATTCCGCAACTGCTGCCGCAACTGGTACTGCCGTGGGACCTGCCCAATTCCGAATTTACCCTCACCTGGGACTCCATTCGCACTCTGCTTCCGGCAGCATTTTCGATGGCGATGTTAGGGGCAATTGAATCACTGCTCTGCGCCGTGGTACTGGATGGTATGACAGGAACGAAACACAAAGCGAACAGTGAACTGGTTGGTCAGGGACTGGGGAATATCATCGCCCCATTCTTTGGTGGTATTACCGCTACAGCTGCCATCGCGCGTTCTGCCGCTAACGTCCGTGCCGGGGCTACTTCCCCTATCTCGGCGGTGATCCACTCTATTCTGGTTATTCTTGCCCTGCTGGTACTGGCACCGCTGCTCTCCTGGCTGCCGCTTTCCGCCATGGCGGCCCTGCTGTTGATGGTAGCGTGGAACATGAGTGAAGCGCACAAAGTGGTCGACTTGCTGCGTCATGCGCCGAAAGATGACATCATCGTCATGCTACTGTGTATGTCATTGACTGTGCTGTTTGATATGGTTATTGCCATCAGTGTGGGGATCGTGTTGGCATCGCTGCTGTTTATGCGTCGTATCGCGCGTATGACTCGCCTGGCCCCAGTAGTCGTAGACGTTCCAGACGATGTCCTGGTTCTGCGCGTTATTGGCCCGCTGTTCTTTGCTGCGGCTGAAGGCCTGTTCACGGACCTGGAGTCACGTCTTGAAGGCAAGCGGATTGTCATTCTGAAGTGGGATGCCGTTCCGGTGCTTGATGCTGGTGGCCTTGATGCGTTCCAGCGTTTTGTGAAGCGTCTGCCCGAAGGATGTGAACTGCGCGTGTGTAACGTGGAATTCCAGCCGCTGCGCACTATGGCTCGCGCAGGCATTCAACCGATCCCGGGCCGCCTTGCTTTCTTCCCGAATCGTCGCGCGGCGATGGCGGATTTATAAGTACGAAATTGACCAGTCAGCGCAAACTGACTGGTCAGCAAACTGCATTATTTGTTAGCTATGACGGCGATTATCGCTACGGCGGCAACGTTTGTCATAGTGGCGAACCCACCAGTAACGGTCGCACACCTGTTCATGCCCGCCAACACGGGCACCCGCCAGCCAGAGAATGGCACCGACGAAAATACTTAGCACTGCACCATGTGCGAAATACTGGGGCATATTAAACTGTGGTAACTGGTTGAGGATTGAATACCCCACACCAACTACCATCACCACCAGACCCAACCCCATGAGCACGTTACCGAGTAACGAAGCGTTTTTGCGTTTCATATGTCACCTCCGGAACTTTCTGGGTTGTAACAGGGAATACCCCTCTTCCTTATGTGTAAAGTATAGACAACACCCTGTGGGTTATGTGCGGGCGTGATCACAATTACAACCCTTATTTCAACAAAACTTTACAAATAAACGCCTGAACACCTTGACTTTCTAATAGTCCACTTAGGCAATTATTGCGTTATCTGCATTTGATACGCAGTTTTTTGTCAAGCGGGGCCGCAACCAGTAAACTACGCGCCAGTTATGTACTCACTCAGGACAAAAAAACGTGACGATTAAATTGATTGTCGGTCTGGCGAACCCCGGCGCTGAATACGCCGCAACGCGACATAATGCTGGCGCCTGGTTCGTTGACTTACTGGCTGAGCGTTTGCGCGCTCCGCTGCGCGAAGAGGCTAAATTCTTTGGTTATACTTCGCGAGTCACCCTTGGAGGCGAAGATGTCCGCCTGTTAGTCCCGACTACATTTATGAATCTCAGCGGCAAAGCCGTTGCGGCGATGGCCAGTTTTTTCCGCATTAATCCGGACGAAATTCTGGTTGCCCACGACGAACTGGATCTGCCACCTGGCGTCGCCAAATTTAAGTTGGGCGGTGGCCATGGTGGTCACAATGGACTGAAAGACATCATCAGTAAATTGGGTAATAACCCTAACTTTCACCGTTTACGCATCGGAATCGGTCATCCGGGCGATAAAAATAAAGTTGTCGGTTTTGTGTTAGGCAAACCGCCTGTTAGTGAACAGAAGTTAATTGATGAAGCCATCGACGAAGCGGCACGTTGTACTGAAATGTGGTTTACAGAGGGCTTGATCAAAGCAACGAACCGATTGCACGCCTTTAAAGCGCAATAAGTCGTTGTCTGCGGCATTTTTGCCGAGTGCCGTGTATAATAGGCAAAGTTATTTCCATTTCTGCAATCTGTTAGCAATAACAGGTTGATTATTAAGATATTAAGGTGATTTAAATCATGGGATTCAAATGCGGTATCGTCGGTTTGCCCAACGTCGGGAAATCTACCCTGTTCAACGCGCTGACCAAAGCCGGTATTGAAGCGGCCAACTTTCCATTCTGCACCATCGAGCCGAACACAGGCGTCGTACCAATGCCTGACCCTCGCCTGGATCAACTGGCTGAAATCGTAAAACCGCAGCGTACGCTTCCCACGACCATGGAATTTGTCGATATCGCCGGTCTGGTAAAAGGCGCATCGAAAGGCGAAGGTCTGGGTAACCAGTTCCTGACCAACATCCGTGAAACCGAAGCGATCGGTCACGTTGTTCGCTGCTTTGAAAACGACAACATCATTCACGTTTCCGGCAAAGTTAACCCGGCGGATGATATTGAAGTTATCAACACAGAACTGGCGCTGGCAGACCTCGACACCTGCGAACGTGCGATTCATCGCGTACAGAAGAAAGCCAAAGGCGGCGATAAAGACGCGAAAGCCGAGCTGGCGGTACTGGAAAAATGCCTGCCACAGCTGGAAAACGCAGGTATGCTGCGCGCGCTGGATTTAAGCGCTGAAGAGAAAGCGGCTATTCGTTACCTGAGCTTCCTGACGCTGAAACCAACAATGTACATCGCCAACGTCAACGAAGACGGTTTTGAAAACAACCCGTATCTTGACCAGGTGCGTGAAATCGCGGCGAAAGAAGGTTCTGTTGTGGTTCCGGTTTGTGCTGCTGTTGAAGCAGACATTGCCGAACTGGACGACGAAGAACGTGACGAGTTTATGCAGGAGCTTGGGCTGGAAGAGCCGGGCCTGAACCGCGTGATCCGTGCCGGTTATAAGCTGCTGAACCTGCAAACTTACTTCACTGCTGGGGTGAAAGAAGTGCGTGCATGGACCATTCCGGTTGGTGCAACCGCGCCGCAGGCCGCTGGCAAAATCCATACTGATTTTGAAAAAGGCTTTATCCGCGCACAAACTATTTCGTTCGAAGATTTCATCACTTACAAAGGTGAACAAGGCGCGAAAGAAGCAGGCAAAATGCGTGCAGAAGGTAAAGATTACATCGTTAAAGATGGCGATGTAATGAACTTCCTGTTCAACGTCTAATTAATTTGTTGTCTCATGAGGTTTCGCTAAATCTCATGAAGAGCGCAAAAGTATATAAAATCCACGCAATTGCGTGGATTTTTCATTTCACCGAGTCCTAACCATTCTTATAACATCCTACACTTTTGTGCTTATTGCCTATAGTGAACCACGAGAATAATTAAAGACATAAGTGTTCAGATGAGGGATATCTCATTAGCAATGAGATCACGTAAGTTTGTGTTCCACTGCACATCAGACACCTTTTACAGCTGATCAATATTGATCACGCTCCAATATGCTGGCGAGAAAAGGACTTGCCTGAAGGGCAATATCCAGCAGATAAAGCCCCCGAATAACGTGATTACGTGCGATCCTGGCAAGATGAAAATGATAACCAGTATCACGATAATAACGATATGCCAGAAAATCCATTGATCAAAAATGAATATCGATGTTTTTTGCTTTTTCTTATTAGTAATGCAAAAATGGCTCATATTGTTTTTGTTATGCAGATACATCAAGCGAAAACCCCATAACTAATTAGGATTATTACCAAAAATATTCACCAAATTATTTAACCGCTGTTTGTTGTAATGTTTTTGTCATATTCATAGTAACGAATTGGAATAAGTAACGACAACTTAGGGAATAACTCGATCTAAACTCACCTTTGTAAGGGGGATGTTAAATATATATTAATTCCTGTGTTCCTGATTTTGCCCGGTAATAGAGAATTATTCTCAGAGCAGCTCATCATGATTGCACCATACAAATATCATGATGATAAGAGGATATTATTCATTGACTTAAACAAAGTGACAAAATCCATAGACCCATAGCCTGGGTACTATATAGGAGTGGTATGGGCATCAAACAACACAATGGGAATACCAAAGCCGATCGTCTCGCTGAATTAAAAATCCGTTCGCCCTCCATTCAACTGATAAAATATGGCGCTATTGGTTTGAATGCAATTATCTTTTCCCCCCTGCTGATAGCTGCTGATTTAGGAAGTCAAAATGGCACCAATATTACTATTAGTGATGGTGACAGAATTACAGGAGATACCGCCGATCCATCAGGAAACCTCTATGGTGTAATGACCCCAGCAGGAAACACGCCTGGCAATATCAACCTGGGTAATGATGTCACCGTCAATGTCAACGACGCCTCTGGATATGCAAAGGGAATCATTATTCAGGGCAAGAACAGCTCCCTGACAGCTAACCGACTTACAGTAGATGTTGTTGGTCAAACCTCTGCCATCGGCATTAATTTAATTGGTGACTATACCCATGCTGACTTAGGCACAGGCAGCACCATTAAGAGTAACGATGACGGCATCATTATTGGACATAGCTCAACACTAACAGCCACTCAATTCACCATTGAAAACTCGAACGGTATAGGCCTAACCATCAATGACTATGGCACCAGTGTCGATCTTGGAAGCGGAAGTAAAATCAAGACCGATGGAAGTACAGGTGTTTATATCGGTGGTCTCAACGGCAATAACGCCAATGGTGCTGCGCGTTTTACGGCGACAGACCTGACAATCGATGTTCAGGGCTACAGCGCCATGGGGATAAACGTACAGAAAAACTCTGTTGTCGATCTCGGAACAAACAGTACCATTAAAACCAATGGCGATAATGCACACGGCCTCTGGAGCTTTGGCCAGGTGAGCGCGAATGCACTCACTGTTGATGTAACTGGAGCCGCTGCCAATGGCGTCGAAGTTCGTGGTGGTACAACCACTATCGGTGCTGATAGCCATATTTCTTCCGCGCAGGGCGGTGGCCTCGTAACCAGTGGTTCAGACGCGACAATCAATTTTTCTGGCACGGCAGCGCAACGAAACAGCATCTTTTCCAGCGGTTCTTATGGTGCCTCAGCCCAGACGGCAACGGCTGTTATCAACATGCAAAATACCAATATTACGGTTGATCGTAATGGCAGTCTGGCGCTGGGTTTGTGGGCGCTCAGCGGCGGTAGAATAACCGGAGACAGTTTGGCTATCACCGGCGCGGCAGGAGCCAGGGGGATTTATGCCATGACCAACAGCCAGATCGATCTCACGAGCGATCTGGTCATTGATATGAGTACACCCGACCAGATGGCCATCGCAACGCAACATGACGATGGTTATGCCGCCAGCCGCATCAACGCCTCGGGTCGTATGCTTATCAACGGTAGCGTTCTTTCTAAAGGTGGGCTAATCAATCTGGATATGCACCCTGGGTCGGTTTGGACAGGTTCTTCCCTCAGCGATAATGTCAATGGCGGGAAACTGGACGTTGCAATGAATAACAGCGTCTGGAAAGTAACAAGTAATTCTAATCTCGACACGCTGGCGCTGAGCCATTCAACTGTCGATTTTGCCAGCCACGCGTCAACTGCCGGCACATTTACCACATTAAACGTAGAGAACCTTAGCGGTAACAGTACCTTTATTATGCGTGCTGATGTTGTTGGCGAGGGTAATGGCGTTAATAATAAAGGAGATTTATTGAATATCTGCGGGAGTAGTGCTGGTAATCACGTATTGGCTATCCGTAACCAGGGCAGCGAGGCCACAACGGGAAATGAAGTTCTGACAGTGGTAAAAACCACTGACGGCGCGGCCTCGTTCAGCGCGTCTTCTCAGGTTGAGTTGGGGGGATATCTGTATGATGTGCGTAAAAATGGCACTAACTGGGAGCTTTATGCTTCCGGGACAATTCCGGAGCCGACTCCTAATCCAGAGCCCACACCAGCTCCCGCTCAGCCCCCCATAGTCAACCCCGATCCTACGCCTGCCCCCGCTCCCACGCCTAAACCCACCACGACCGCAGATGCTGGCGGCAATTATCTCAATGTCGGTTACTTATTGAACTATGTTGAAAACCGTACGCTGATGCAACGGATGGGTGACCTGCGAAATCAGGGTAAAGACGGTAATATCTGGTTGCGCAGTTATGGGGGAAGCCTGGACTCCTTTGCCAGTGGCAAACTGAGCGGCTTTGACATGGGTTACAGCGGTATCCAGTTTGGTGGGGATAAACGTCTCTCTGATGAAATGCCGTTGTATGTCGGTCTGTATATTGGCTCAACACATGCATCGCCGGACTATAGCGGAGGCGACGGTACCGCACGTTCAGACTACATGGGAATGTACGCCAGTTACATGGCACACAACGGTTTTTACAGCGATCTCGTTGTAAAAGCATCGCACCAGAAAAATAGTTTCCACGTACTGGACAGTCAGAACAACGGCGTTAACGCCAACGGCACTGCGAATGGATTGAGCATCTCCCTGGAAGCCGGGCAGAGGTTCAACCTGACCCCTACTGGTTATGGGTTCTATATAGAGCCGCAAACCCAGCTCACATACAGCCACCAGAATGGGATGGCTATGAAGGCGAGTAATGGTCTCAATATACATCTGAATCACTACGAATCGCTGCTGGGGCGTGCCAGCATGATACTGGGATATGACATCACCGCAGGCAACAGCCAGCTGAATGTCTATGTGAAGACTGGCGCTATCCGCGAGTTTTCAGGGGATACCGAATATCTGTTGAACAACTCCCGGGAGAAGTACAGTTTCAAAGGTAATGGCTGGAATAACGGCGTGGGAGTCAGTGCACAGTATAACAAACAGCACACATTCTATCTCGAAGCGGATTACACGCAGGGTAACCTCTTTGATCAGAAGCAAGTCAACGGAGGATATCGCTTCAGCTTTTAAGTGCGGGATAGACAAGCCCTTAAACGATGCTGAAAATTGTTAGCGTGCGCCGGAATGAAATACAGATCACTCAGATGTATCAGAAATCGTCTCTGTCTTTCATACCCGGCGCTTAAACTGCCCTGCATCAATGCCATGTTGCTTCATTTTCCGCCACAGCGTAGTGCGGCCGATTCCAAGTAAAGCCGACATTTCCTGAATGCGACCGCCTGTGACCTGGGCTGCGTTAATAATTGCCTCTTTTTCAACTTCCGCAAATGACAGACTGGTGGAAAGGCGAGTGGCGCTGACATCATCTGTCGCCTGCTCGGTAAACAGATGTTCAGGCAAATCACTGACGCGAATGCGCCCGTTATCACTACTCAGAGCAAGATTCTCGATGACGCTGTAAAGTTCAAAATCGTTGCCTGGCCATGCACAAGAAACCAGGCGAGCGAGGGCATCGTCATCAATTTTCAGACGCGTAGAGAAGCGTTTTTCAAGACTGCGTAATTTGTTATTCACCAGCGCCGGAATGCTGCCACGCCGCATACGCAGAGGCGGGATGGTAATTTCAAATGCATGCAGCGCGTAATACAGCTGGCGACTAAAGCGATTTTGTTCCACCAGCATTGCCAGGTCCGCGGTCGTTGTGGCAATCACTTTGACATCAATTGGTATTAAACGCCGCGCATCCAGTCGCGTGATAACACCCTGCTTGATAACCTGAAGCAAAGCAGACTGTAACTCCACCGCCAGATATTCAATCTTTTCAAGAAACAGCGTGCCGCCGTGCGCCAGTTCCAGTCGACTCAGACGACCATTTTCATTGTCCGTGCGATCGCCGCCAATAAATTCTTCCGCCAGCGCCGCATCACCATATAACTCACAATTGACGGCGATGTAGGGACCTGCTGCACGCTCACTTTCATTATGAATTGCCTGACTTAGCAGTGCCTTGCCTACGCCCTCTTCGCCACAAAGCAAAACAGGAAAGCTACTACGCGCCGCCTGGCGGCCAAAATGAATCAAGCGGCGAGTTTGCGGATCGTCCTGTGGCATATGAGCGAAGGTATGGCTGACTTTTCCCAATTGACTGGTCATCAACTGCCGCATCTGTTCCACGGGATGGAGCAACAAAATAAAGCTGGTTCCCTGCGTTTCTATTATCGGTTTAAGGGTTATCACCGCATCAATAAACTGGTGCTGACTTTCAAAGGTTGCTTCTACGTGTTTGAGCGGATGTGCCTGTTTTATTGCTTGTTGCAATACAGCGGGTAACGTTAAGAGTTCAGTGATCGCCCTTCCCTGACTTGCCGTCGCGTCAAGGCGCAAGACTCGCGCCGCCTGGGCATTGATAAATTGCAAATTACCCTGCTCGTCCCAGCTAATCACGCCATCGTCCATACTTTCCAGTAAGGCGTTAAGCTGGTTTAAATGTCGGTTTGTTTCAGCCAGTAAATTGTCGGTCAGCAGTAAATTTCCGACCTCGCGTGCGATTGCCAACGTCAACGGCAAATCAGCTGCGGTAGTTTGCTCAACCGGACACGCCAGCGCTATTGTTCCCGTCAATCGGCCCTTGCTGTCAAACAACGGTGTTGCACAAAAGGCCCAGTTCCAGAGTGCCTGTTTGAAATGTTGATCGGCCATCGTTTTCACGGCCTGACCAGAGATAGCCGCTAACGATAGCGCACAGGTACCAATAATTCCCTCTGCGCAATACGTGCCGTCATTGAATCCCAGGACACTAAGCTGGTGCAGCGTTTGTGGATCACCAAAACGACTAAGGATGCAGGCGGTTTCATCAAGGATGAACAGTCCGCACGCCCGCGATTCCATATATTCCCAGGCATCTTCCAGCGCAGCCTGCCCGAGCGTCAGCATCGCTTTCTTACGCCGATAGATAGAAGCAAATGTCACGCCCTGGGCCTGGTGCGGTACGCTCCATGTCTCCCGTTTCATCAGTTTATTGCATCGCTCCCAGGAGGCTGCAATTAAGGGAGATATGCCCCGTTCATCGTTGTTAAAAGCGCCACTCATATCCCGCATCCTTTGTGACAAAAGGTGTTCCGGCTCGCAATTTTTAGTATTAAAACGCGTAAAAGTTTCAATATGGAACATTCATTAAAACATATGTTTCACCATGAAACATAATTTGGGCTAATTTTCTTTTCCCTTACCTGATGCACAATGGATTTATCGGCAGTCAGTGGTCGCCGTGTCGTTGAACATCATCCATGCCCTACCGTAATTGCTGGAGCAAGATAATGAAAAAATTGATCAATGATGTGCAAGACGTTCTGGACGAACAACTGGCGGGTCTGGCGAAAGCGCATTCATCGCTGACACTGCATCAGGATCCGGTGTATGTCACCCGAGCTGATGCCCCCGTTGCAGGAAAAGTCGCCCTGCTGTCGGGCGGCGGCAGCGGACACGAACCGATGCACTGCGGTTATATCGGTCAAGGGATGCTTTCGGGAGCCTGTCCGGGCGAAATATTCACCTCACCGACGCCCGATAAAATTTTTGAATGCGCCATGCAAATTGATGGCGGCGAAGGTGTACTGCTGATTATCAAAAATTACACCGGCGATATTCTTAACTTCGAAACAGCAACAGAATTACTGCACGATAGCGGCGTAAAAGTGACCACCGTGGTCATTGATGACGACGTTGCAGTAAAAGACAGTCTTTATACCGCTGGGCGGCGCGGCGTTGCCAACACCGTATTAATCGAAAAAATCGTAGGCGCAGCGGCAGAGCGTGGCGACTCGCTGGAGGCTTGTGCACAACTGGGGCGTAAGTTGAACAATCAGGGCCATTCTATTGGTATCGCTCTCGGTGCCTGTACCGTTCCTGCCGCGGGAAAACCTTCTTTTACGCTGGCAGATAATGAGATGGAGTTTGGCGTCGGCATTCATGGTGAGCCAGGTATTGACCGCCGTCCCTTCTCTTCCCTTGATCAAACCGTCGATGAAATGTTCGACACCCTGCTGGAAAATGGCTCATACCATCGCACTTTGCGTTTCTGGGATTATCAACAAGGCAGCTGGCAGGAAGAATCACAAACCAAACAACCGCTCCAGTCTGGCGATCGAGTGATTGCGCTGGTTAACAATCTTGGCGCAACTCCGCTTTCTGAGCTGTACGGCGTCTATAACCGCCTGACCACACGTTGCCAGCAAGCGGGATTGACTATCGAGCGTAATTTAATTGGCGCGTACTGCACCTCACTGGATATGACCGGTTTCTCAATCACCTTACTGAAAGTTGATGACGAAACGCTGGCGTTATGGGACGCCCCGGTCCACACCCCGGCGCTTAACTGGGGTAAATAAGGAGATAACCATGTCACTGAGCAGAACTCAAATTGTTAACTGGCTCACTCGTTGTGGCGATATTTTCAGCACCGAGAGCGAGTATCTTACCGGACTGGATCGCGAAATTGGCGACGCTGACCACGGGCTAAATATGAACCGTGGCTTTAGCAAGGTGGTAGAAAAACTCCCTGCTATCGCAGATAAAGATATCGGTTTCATTCTCAAGAATACCGGGATGACGCTGCTTTCCAGCGTCGGTGGTGCCAGTGGTCCGCTGTTCGGTACCTTCTTTATCCGCGCCGCACAGGCGACACAGGCACGGCAAAGCCTGACGCTGGAAGAACTGTATCAGATGTTCCGCGATGGTGTAGACGGCGTAATCAGTCGCGGGAAAGCCGAACCTGGCGATAAAACTATGTGTGATGTGTGGGTGCCGGTGGTGGAATCGTTACGTCAGTCCAGCGAGCAAAATCTCTCTATTCCGGCGGCGCTCGAAGCTGCCGGTAGCGTCGCCGAATCCGCTGCACAAAGTACGATTACGATGCAAGCCCGCAAAGGCCGTGCCAGTTATCTCGGTGAACGCAGTATTGGTCACCAGGATCCCGGCGCGACCTCGGTGATGTTTATGATACAAATGCTGGCGTTAGCCGCAAAAGAGTAAGGAAATGGTGATGGTAAACCTGGTCATAGTTTCACATAGCAGCCGACTGGGAGAAGGTGTCGGTGAATTAGCCCGTCAGATGTTAATGAGTGATAGCTGTAAAATCGCCATTGCCGCGGGAATTGACGATCCCCAAAATCCCATTGGTACCGATGCCGTCAAAGTGATGGAGGCCATCGAGTCCGTTGCCGATGCCGACCATGTGCTGGTGATGATGGATATGGGTAGCGCATTATTAAGTGCTGAAACTGCACTGGAGTTGCTGGCCCCCGAGATCGCCGCAAAAGTACGTTTGTGTGCGGCACCGTTAGTCGAAGGTACACTGGCAGCAACAGTCAGCGCGGCCTCGGGAGCAGATATCGACAAAGTTATCTATGACGCCATGCATGCGCTGGAAGCCAAACGTGAACAACTGGGTTTACCGTCCTCCGACACCGAAATCGCTGACACATGTCCTCCGTACGATGAAGAAGCCCGTTCTCTGTCGGTGGTCATAAAAAACCGTAACGGCCTGCATGTACGTCCGGCCTCCCGGCTGGTTTATACCTTATCGACATTTAATGCCGATATGTTGCTGGAGAAAAACGGCAAATGCGTCACACCGGAGAGTATTAACCAGATCGCGCTACTACAAGTCCGCTATAACGATACGCTGCGCCTGATTGCGAAAGGGCCAGAAGCTGAAGAGGCGCTGGTTGCTTTCCGTCAGCTGGCTGAAGATAACTTTGGTGAAACGGAGGAAGTTGCTCCACCTACTCTGCGTCCCGTTCCGCCTGTTTCGGGTAAAGCCTTTTATTATCAACCGGTTTTATGTACGGTACAGGCAAAATCAACCCTGACCGTGGATGAAGAACAAGAACGATTACGCCAGGCCATTGACTTCACGTTATTAGATCTGATGACGTTAACAGCGAAAGCAGAAGCGAGCGGGCTTGACGATATTGCAGCAATCTTTTCTGGTCACCATACACTGTTAGATGATCCAGAACTGCTGGCGGCGGCAAACGAATTTCTTCAGCATGAGCATTGCACAGCAGAATATGCCTGGCAGCACGTTCTTAAAGAACTAAGCCAGCAATACCAGCAGCTGGATGATGAATATCTACAGGCTCGCTATATTGATGTGGACGATCTTCTGCATCGCACCCTGGTCCACCTGACCCAAACGAAAGAAGAACTCCCGCAGTTTAACTCGCCAACTATTCTACTGGCGGAGAACATTTATCCGTCCACGGTTCTGCAACTGGATCCGGCGGTTGTAAAAGGGATCTGCCTTAGCGCCGGAAGTCCGGTATCCCACAGCGCCCTAATCGCCCGTGAACTGGGGATTGGCTGGATTTGCCAGCAGGGTGAGAAACTGTATGCGATACAACCAGAAGAAACGCTAACGCTGGACGTTAAAACGCAACGTTTCAACCGTCAGGGTTAAACCACCGTTCGGACGGCATCGTTCTGATGCCATCCGGCTATTTACTCTGCACGGATGTTTTTTAACTACCTGTTATATTTTTTACCAAATCATGATGATTTTTTCTGCGCTAATCGCGAACCCAACGTCGCTGGCTGGCTAATAAACAGACTTTATTTAATCACTCTATTTCGCCGTTATTTATCCCTTTAATTCCCTTTTCTAAAATGCCTGACAGTTCGCAGAATGAGATTTCGATCATGCAGTTAGTGCGATCCTGAACTAAGGTTTTCTGATACTTGAATACCGTTTTGTTCGGTTTCGCCCAAGGAGAATGATTGATGAAAGCCACCGCCCCTCCTCGCCCGCAAAAAATAGCGTTAATTCCCGCCTGCGTTTTGTTGTGTTTCGCTGCGCTAGCGGTGCAGGCAGAAGAAACGCCAGTAACGCCACAGCCGCCTGATATTTTGTTAGGGCCGCTGTTTAACGATGTGCAAAACGCCAAACTTTTTCCGGACCAAAAGACCTTTGCTGATGCCGTGCCGAACAGCGATCCGCTAATGATCCTTGCAGATTATCGAATGCAGCAAAACCAGAGCGGCTTTGATCTGCGCCATTTCGTTAACGTCAATTTCACTCTGCCGAAAGAGGGAGAGAAATATGTTCCGCCAGAAGGGCAGTCGCTGCGCGAACATATTGACGGACTTTGGCCTGTATTAACGCGTTCTACCGAAAACACCGAAAAATGGGATTCTCTGTTACCGCTGCCGGAACCTTATGTCGTGCCGGGCGGACGTTTTCGCGAGGTATATTACTGGGACAGTTACTTCACCATGTTAGGGCTTGCCGAAAGCGACCACTGGGATAAAGTTGCGGATATGGTGGCCAATTTTGCTCATGAAATAGACACTTACGGTCATATTCCCAACGGCAACCGCAGTTACTATTTAAGCCGCTCGCAACCGCCCTTCTTTGCCCTGATGGTAGAGTTACTGGCGCAGCATGACGGTGATGTCGCATTGAAGCAATACCTGCCGCAAATGCAAAAAGAATATGCTTACTGGATGGACGGTGTTGAAAACCTGCAAGCCGGACAACAGGAAAAACGCGTTGTAAAACTTCAGGATGGTACCCTTCTCAACCGCTACTGGGACGATCGCGATACGCCACGACCAGAGTCATGGGTGGAAGATATTGCCACCGCCAAAAGCAACCCGAACCGGCCTGCCACTGAAATTTACCGCGACCTGCGCTCTGCCGCTGCGTCTGGCTGGGATTTTAGCTCGCGCTGGATGGACAATCCGCAGCAGTTAAATACCTTACGCACCACCAGCATCGTACCGGTCGATCTGAATAGCCTGATGTTCAAAATGGAAAAAATCCTTGCCCGCGCCAGCAAAGCTGCCGGAGATAACGCGATGGCAAACCAGTACGAAACGCTGGCGAATGCCCGTCAAAAAGGGATCGAAAAATATCTGTGGAACGATCAACAAGGCTGGTATGCCGATTACGACCTGAAAAGTCATAAAGTGCGCAATCAGTTAACCGCAGCCGCCCTGTTCCCGCTGTACGTCAATGCGGCAGCGAAAGATCGCGCCAGCAAAATGGCGACGGCGACGAAAACACATCTGCTGCAACCAGGCGGCCTGAACACCACGTCGGTGAAAAGTGGGCAACAATGGGATGCGCCAAACGGCTGGGCACCGTTGCAGTGGGTCGCGACAGAAGGATTACAAAACTACGGGCAAAAAGAGGTGGCGATGGACATTAGCTGGCACTTCCTGACTAATGTTCAGCACACCTATGATCGGGAGAAAAAGCTGGTGGAAAAATATGATGTCAGCACTACCGGAACGGGTGGCGGCGGTGGCGAATATCCATTACAGGATGGCTTTGGCTGGACCAATGGTGTGACGCTAAAAATGCTGGATTTGATCTGCCCGAAAGAGCAACCATGTGACAATGTTCCGGCGACGCGTCCACTCAGTGAATCAACAACACAGCCGGTAAAACAAAAAGAGGCGGAACCTACGCCTTAACTTTACTGTATATCGAGCAATGCCATTACGTGCATAAAATTGGCATTGCTCTTTCTTCATCACGAAATACCACTCTTTCTACAGTCTATGCCTTTATTTTCTTTTATTAGGGAAGATTTTAATTTTATTTTATCAACTTGTTAATCATTACACCTCTATTTATATTTTCCCCCACTCCCCATTCTCCCTGACAATTTTCTTGTGGAACAAAGTGTTATTTAAGAAACAAGCAAATCATTCTGTCTCTTTAGACAAATTTTGACATCAAACATGATCTTTTTCGCTATATGTGTAAGTATATAGCGGTTTTAATTATCAGGATATTACTTATGTCACTAACCAGACGGAGGTTTACACAGATTCTTGCGTCGACATTGTTCCTGCATCATCTGCCGTCCTTTGCACAATCAGTCAAATTCTGGGCCTCACTGACGCTTCCCGAAGCCCAAAACATTACACGCATCGTCAGCGCAGGCGCGTCCGCCGATTTACTATTGCTGGCTGTCGCGCCAGAAAAAATGGTCGGTTTTTCCTCTTTTGATTTTGCCCGTCAGGCATTAATTCCATTGCCAGAGCACATTCGCCAGTTCCCCAGGCTGGGACGACTCGCCGGGCGCGCCAGCACACTCTCGCTGGAAGGGCTTATGGCATTACATCCCGATTTGGTCGTTGATTGCGGCAATACGGATGAAACCTGGATCTCCCAGGCACGGCAGGTTAGCGAACAGACACAAATACCCTGGTTATTGCTTAACGGGAAACTGGAACAATCAGCAGAACAGTTAACAACGCTTGGCAAAACGTTAGGCGAAGAGCACCGCGCCGCAGAACAAGCCAATCTCGCCAGCCGCTTCGTTGGTGAAGCTCAGGCATTCGCCACCTCACCCGCCGCTAACCTCAGCTTTTATGCTGCGCGCGGTCCTCGAGGGCTGGAAACGGGCTTACAGGGTTCGTTGCATACCGAGGCGGCGGAATTATTAGGTTTGCACAACGTCGCGCAAATAGCCGATCGCCACGGTCTGACACAGGTTTCCATGGAAAATCTCCTGCGCTGGCAACCGGATATTATTCTGGTTCAGGAGGCCGTTACTGCAGATTTTATTCGTCGTGATCCTCTCTGGCAGGGCGTGAAAGCGGTTGCGGAACAACGCATCTTATTTTTAAGTGGCCTGCCCTTTGGCTGGCTGGATGCCCCGCCGGGAATCAACCGTCTTCTGGGATTACGCAGACTTCACGCCTGGCTGGATCCCGCCATCAATCGCCAGTTTAAACGTGACATGCAGCATTACGCCCAACTGTTCTGGCATTGCCCATTAAGTGACGCCGACTATCAAAAATTGGTGGCGAGCTAATGAGAACCGTAAACGGATGTATTTTGCTGCTGGCAGCTATCAGTATCACTTTTGCCGCCGTAAGTGGGGCTTATCATCTCGATATACAGCAACTGCTGGCGCTCATTCTGCGTCAAGAAAATGTTCCTGTGCAGGAACAAATTGTCTTCTGGCAAATCCGCGTGCCGCGTATTCTTGCTGCGCTGTTTCTGGGCGCGGCGCTGGCAGGGGCCGGAACCACCTATCAGGGAATGTTCCGTAATCCCTTAGTGTCACCGGATATTTTAGGCGTCTCCGCCGGTGCCGGACTTGGTGCCTGCGCGGCAATCCTGTGGGGATTATCCATTGTTTACATCCAGCTGTACGCATTTTGCGGCGGGCTGATGGTGGTCGCGGGCGTCTGGTTGATTACGCGTCGGGTGACCCGCCACGATCCGATCTTAACCCTGGTGCTGGTAGGCATTGCGTTAGGAACGTTGTGCGGAGCGGGGATATCGCTAATAAAAACGCTGGCCGATCCTTACACCCAGTTACCGTCAATTACCTTCTGGTTGCTGGGGGGGCTGTCCACCGTGACCTTACGCGATCTCTGCTATGCTGCACCGATCATTCTCATAGGCTCCTTGCCCCTGTTTTTTCTCCGCTGGCGCATGAATTTACTCACGCTTTCCGACGACGAAGCCCATTCGCTGGGACTGAACGTGACACGTCTGCGCTTTGGATTAATTGTCTGCGCCACACTAATCACCGCCAGCACGGTAGCAATAGCGGGCATAATTGGTTGGGTCGGCCTGGTCGTTCCGCACATTGCCCGCTTGTTGACCGGTCATAACCATCAGCAGCTGTTGCCCATGGCAATGTGTACTGGCGCGATTCTGCTCCTGCTTACCGATACGCTGGCACGCAGCATTGGAACAACAGAAATCCCACTTGGCATTCTGACCGCTTTTGTTGGTGCACCGTTTTTCCTGTTTTTGTTGTTACGCGGAGGTCGCCAGTGACTTTGCTTGCCGTCCGTCATGCGTCTCTGGGTTACTCCCGCCATCCGGTGCTACGCGACGTGTCCTTCACCCTGTCGCAAGGAACAATTTGTTGTCTGTTAGGAGCCAATGGTTGCGGCAAAACCACACTCATGCGCTCCATTCTTGGCGTTATACCGTTATTAAAAGGCGAGATCTTACTGGATAGCCTCCCTGTGCAGACACTCAGCCATCGCCAGCGCGCGCAGGCTATTGCCTGGGTGCCACAGGCGCACGACGGCATTTTTGCTTTTAGTGTGCTGGATATGGTGTTGATGGGCCTGGCCCCCACCATAGGCGCTTTTTCCGTTCCCGGTAAGCAAGAACGCCTGAAAGCAACGGAGCAACTGGAAAAGCTGGGCATTTTGCATCTGGCGACACGACGCTGGAATACACTTAGCGGCGGTGAACGTCAGCTGGCTTTAATCGCCCGTGCACTCGTCCAGCAACCGCGCTTGTTATTACTGGATGAGCCTGCCTCCAGCCTCGATTTCGGTCATCAGATCCAACTACTGGACACGCTAGCGCAGCTCAAAAATAACGGCATGACAATGCTAATGTCGACTCATCATCCGCTCCATGCCAACGCCATTGCCGACAGCATTATCCAGGTAGAGCCAGATGGACGAGTAACACAAGGCTTACCGACCGAACAGTTAACAACGAACAAACTGGCTGCCCTGTATCGGGTTTCTGCCGACCAGATTCATCATCACCTCTCTGCAATTAGCCACTAAGGAACAATCATGCTCATTGATGATATTGATTTTGCAGACCTTTACCTTCAGCAACTCAGGCTGGCCCATCGCACAGAAAAAACGCCGGATCACTGGGATCAACGGGCGGAAAAAATGGCGGAAAATTGCGCCTCGCCTACGGACAGCTACCTGCAACAACTGACCTCAAAAATTGACCTGCAAGGCGCGCAAACCTTATTCGATATGGGCTGCGGACCGGGTACCGTATCGCTGGCGCTGGCTGACAAACTCACGACGATTTATGGCGTTGATTACAGTCAGGGGATGCTGAAGGTTGCCGCCCGTCGCGCCGCCGCGCTAAAGGCAGACAATGTCCACTGGATCCAGCGCGCCTGGGAAGAGGACTGGAGTGACCTGCCACTCTGCGATATTGCCGTGGCTTCCCGCTCCACTCTGGTGGCTGATATGCGCCAGGCAATGAGCAAACTGAATAATCAGGCACGGCTTCGCGTCTATACGACTCATCTGGTCAGCACCTCGTTCGTCTCTCCAGCCATTCAGCGGGCGGCTGGTCGGGAAGTGATCGAATTACCCAACTATATCTTTGCGCTCAACGTCCTGTATCAGATGGGAATTTATGCTCACGTTGATTTTATCCGTGGACAAAATTGCCAACAGGATAACAGCACCTGGGAACGTTTTGAGCAGAACGTCAGCTGGAGTCTGGGCGCGCTTAACGACGATGAGCGTGAGCGGTTATATCGCTGGTATCAACAACAAGATGCTCGTGCCCTCGCCCCTGCCAGCCGCGACTGGGCGCTCATCTGGTGGGATAGCGTACCGCAAGAGGCACTGCGATGATTTTCCTTTCTCAGGCACAAATCGATGCGTTACTTCTGGAAGATATCCAGGGCGGTGACCTGACCACGCGAGCATTAAATATTGGACACCAGCATGGCTATATAGAGTTTTTTCACCGTCAGGGCGGCTGCGTCAGCGGAATTTCTGTCGCGTGTAAGATGTTAACTACGCTGGGATTAACTATTGATGACGCGGTCAGCGACGGTTCACAAGCGAACGCGGGTCAGCGGCTAATCCGTGCGCAAGGTAATGCCGCAGCACTTCATCAGGGATGGAAGGCAGTCCAGAATGTGCTGGAGTGGAGTTGCGGTGTTTCTGATTATCTCGCTCAAATGCTGGCGTTACTTCGTGAACGTTACCCTGATGGCAATATCGCCTGCACCCGAAAAGCAATTCCGGGTACCCGCTTACTGGCCTCGCAGGCAATTCTGGCTGCCGGAGGACTGATTCATCGTGCCGGATGTGCGGAAACCATATTATTGTTTGCCAACCACCGCCATTTTCTTCATGACAATCAGGACTGGTCAGGCGCAATCAATCAGTTACGTCGCCACGCACCCGAGAAGAAAATAGTTGTTGAAGCCGACACGCCGAAAGAGGCAATCGCCGCGTTACGCGCGCAACCAGACGTACTTCAGCTCGACAAATTTAGTCCGCAACAGGCAACTGAAATTGCGCAAATAGCACCGTCGCTGGCTCCCCACTGCACGCTGGCTCTGACCGGCGGAATTAATCTGACAACACTCAAAAATTACCTCGACTGCGGCATTCGCCTTTTTATTACCTCCGCGCCTTATTACGCGACACCAGCTGACATTAAAGTCAGTCTGCAACCCGCAGCCTCTATTTAATTCTTTGTTAAACGGAATTTATTCTATGAGACTCAAAAAACGTTATCTCTGCACAGCATTATCACTTGCCTTTACCCAGCAGGCCGTAGCGGCTCAGGAGAGTGACACGCTGACCGTATGGTCCAGTCCGGTATCATCGACGACGACCACCATTCTCGATCAACCCACCATGAAGGCCCTGGATAAACAGAATGTCGCTCAGGCATTAAGTGTCGTCCCCGGCGTGGTGCTGCAAAAGTCAGGTAGCCGCAACGAAGAACAGGTCAAAGTTCGTGGCTTTGATAGTCGTCAGGTGCCGGTCTATTTCGACGGTGTGCCCATTTATGTTCCCTATGACGGCAACCTCGATCTGGCGCGGATTCTGACCAACAATTTGGGGGCAGTTGAAGTTTCCAAAGGGTATTCGTCGCTGCTTCAGGGGCCTAATCAGATGGGCGGAGCCATTAATATCACCACCCAGAAGCCAACAAAACCTCTGGAAGCAAATCTGGGATATCGCCAGGGATGGAGCCGTAGCCAGGACAATGCCTACGATATGCATGCTTCATTTGCCGCCAGCAGCGATCTGGGGTATTTGCAAGTCAGCGGTAGCCAGCTAAAGCAGGATTTTCTCGGCCTGCCGCATGGTGTAAATAATGATATTGCAGGCAAACACGGCAAGATGATTAATTCATCGGCTGATGATAAACGCGGCATTGTGAAGCTCGGTTTTACACCACGCGAAAACGATGAATACACATTGACTTACATTAAGCAGGATGGTGAAAAAGATAACCCGCCATACAGTGGAAATAGTGGTCAGAAATCACGCTACTGGCAGTGGCCAGAGTATGACAAAGAAAGTTTTTATTATCAGGGAACGACCCAACTAAACGATCGTTTTACCCTGAAAAGTCGGCTGTATCGCGACACCTTTGAAAATACGCTAATGATGTACAACTCGCTGGCTGATTTGAAAAATAAAAAAGGCAGCTACAGCCATTATTCCGATTACAGCGACGGTGCCGGGTTACAACTGGCAGCCGATGTGCGTGAAAACGATCTGCTGTCGTTTGCCGTTAACTGGAAAGATGACGTACACCGGGAAAAAGGTGCGCCGCACGCCGCTTACGATCGCTATGAAGATCGTACCTGGTCGCTCGCCAGTGAATATCAATGGGCTGCTGCCGATAATGTCGATGTCGTGGCTGGAATCAGCTATGACTGGCGCGATAGCGTAGAAGCGAAAAAACATGAGAAAGATGGCAGTATCACCCATTATGACGACAACAATCAGTCAGCTTTTAACTGGCAGGTGATGGGGAAATACCACTTTGCCAATGAAGACACGCTGGCGCTTTCGTACTATGACCGCACACGCTTTCCGACGCTGAAAGAACGCTATACCACGTCCAAACCTGCGTATAACCAGATAGCGATTGTTAACCCGCAGCTCAAGCCGGAACGCGCGCGCGGGGTGGATTTAACCTGGAATGGTGCCTTCACGCACGACTGGGGATTTGAGGTCAGCGTTTACTATAACCGGGTGAGTGATGCCATCCTCTCGCACAATATCGATGCCGATACCATTCAAAATCAGAACAGCGGCACGGTGGATTACAGCGGTCTGGATGCCGGTATTAAGGGGAAAATCAGCAATATACTGGATGTAGGATTGAGCTACGCCCTGATCCACGCTGATGCCAAACGTAAAGACATCGGCAAGATAACCGATCTGCCAACGCAGACAATGACCGCATGGATGACTCTCAAACCGTGGGAGCCGTTAAGCGTAACGCTGTCGGAAGAGGCGCGTTCCTCCAGCTACAGCAACAGTGACGGTTCACAAAAAGCCGCCGGTTTTGCGGTGACCCACATTCGAGCCGATTACACCTTAGGTCATGGCTTCAGCGTTAATGCGTCGGTCAATAACCTGTTTGATACCAAATATGCCTACAGTGAAGGGTTTATTGAAGAAGGTCGCAATTTCTGGGCAGGTGTCGAATATACGTTCTGATGTGAAAGCGGATAGCAACATCTGTATCGCTATCCGCCTTATGAAAATCTTATTCTCTTCGCAGGAGGCGGAAAACACCCAGCACCAGGATAGCGCCCACTACCGCCACCAGGAAGCTGTGCAAATTAAAACCGCTGATGGAGCCGCCAATGCCAAACATGGTCGCCAGCCAGCCGCCGACCACCGCACCGACTATCCCAAGAATACAGGTCAGGAAAAATCCACCACCATCACGCCCCGGCATGATTAGCTTGGCGATAATGCCGGCTATCAGGCCAAAAATAATCCAGGCAATAATTCCCATGTTCAGGCCCTCGTTTCGATGAATCGGACGCAAGAAATGCTTACGTCAACGCTCTAAGTATAGGCAAGGGCGGGATCGATGCTGGGCGTTTGTCGGCTGATTTAAGAACAACATGTAAAAAATATTCACGCATTTGTATTAAGTTTTGTTAACTGTGACCGATAAACCAAAGACAGTTTGTCAGTCAGGAGTTTTTCCGCGTGAGTCATTACCATGAGCAGTTCCTGAAACAAAATCCGTTAGCCGTCCTGGGCGTGTTACGCGATTTGCACAAAGCCGCAATTCCTTTGCGTATCAGCTGGAATGGCGGGCAGCTGATCAGCAAAATACTGGCAATAACCCCGGATAAACTGGTGCTGGATTTCGGCAGTCAAGCCGAAGATAACAACGCTGTGTTAAAGGCGCAGCACATTACCATTACCGCCGAAACCCAGGGCGCGAAAGTCGAATTTACTGTTGAACAACTACAGCAGAGTGAATACTTGCAGCTTCCGGCATTTATTACCGTACCGCCTCCCACCTTGTGGTTTGTACAACGACGCCGATATTTCCGCATCTCCGCCCCACTCCATCCGCCTTATTTTTGCCAGACCAAACTGGCGGATAACAGTACGTTACGTTTCCGCCTGTATGATTTGTCGTTAGGCGGCATGGGCGCATTACTGGAAACGGCAAAGCCTGCCGGATTGCACGAAGGCATGCGCTTCGCTCAGATTGAAGTCAACATGGGGCAATGGGGTGTTTTTAACTTTGACGCCCAGTTAATCTCAATCAGCGAGCGCAAAGTGATTGATGGCAAGAATGAAACCATCACCACTCCCCGTCTGAGCTTCCGTTTTCTTAACGTCAGCCCGACGGTGGAGCGGCAATTACAGCGGATTATTTTCTCTCTCGAGCGGGAAGCCCGGGAGAAAGCGACCAAAGTGCGCGACTGATTTACATCGCGTCCAGTGCCTGCTCAAGTTTGTAGATATAGCGCGGTGCCTGCGGCGCAGGATGATTTCGTGCTACATGGTCGAGGAACTCGTCAGCATCCAGATCGTTGATTTTGCTGATCGCCTTTTTCCGATCTGACGAGAAAGTCCGTAACAACGCACCTGCCCCGTTAGCATATGACACCACCAGCGCATATTGCAGTACCTTCGGATCTTCAATGCCTGCCAGCGGGCCGGTTTCCAGAATATTCAGGTAAGCCGCGCCCATTGAAATATTACGTTCTGGATTTTTCAGCTCGCTGGTCGTCGGCTCACCGCTCCAGCCCATACGGCGATAAACATCACGTCCGGAGGTTGAAGCTTTTAACTGCATCAAACCAATGGCATTCGATTTACTCACCGCGTTCGGATTACCACCCGATTCGATAGCGATAATCGCCGTGATCAATTGTGGATCGACGCCCCAGGCTGCACCGGCTTTCTGGCTTATTGGCATCCACTGCATCGCACGTTGCACCGGAACTTTCGCGTTCCACGGCGGGTTCGTGTAGTCATGCTTTGATGAACAACCCGCTAATAACACAATCAAAAAGGCAAACCATCTTAATTTCACTTCTTCTATCCTTATAGCCTGGAATCGCCGTTGAGGTGACAACGGCACACCTAAGCGGCATGATATACATTTCGTTTCTGTTGTCAGCAAGGAATTGCCATGTCTCTGTTTCACTTAATAGCCCCATCGGGTTACTGCATAAAACAACACGATGCGCTGCGTGGTATCCAGCGCCTTACCGACGCGGGGCATCAGGTCAATAACGTCGAGGTTATTGCCCGTCGTTGTGAGCGTTTTGCGGGTACGGAAACGGAGCGTCTGGAAGATCTCAATTCCCTTGCCAAACTCACTACCCCCAACACTATCGTGCTGGCTGTACGCGGTGGTTACGGTGCCAGTCGTTTACTGGCGGATATTGACTGGCAGGCACTGGCGGCTCGCCAACAACATGACCCGTTGCTCATTTGCGGTCATAGCGATTTTACGGCCATTCAGTGCGGTCTACTGGCACAAGGCAATGTCATCACCTTTAGCGGCCCGATGCTGGTGGCAAACTTTGGCGCGGATGAGCTGAACGCCTTTACCGAACACCACTTCTGGCTGGCGTTACGCAATGAAACCTTCACCCTTGAATGGCAAGGGGAAGGCCCGACATGTCAGACCGAAGGCACGTTATGGGGAGGCAATCTTGCGATGCTCATTTCTCTGATCGGCACACCATGGATGCCACAAATTGAGAATGGTGTTCTGGTGCTGGAAGATATTAACGAGCACCCTTTCCGCGTCGAACGTATGCTGTTGCAGCTCTATCATGCTGGAATTTTGCCACGTCAGAAGGCGATTATTCTCGGTAGCTTTAGCGGCAGCACGCCCAATGATTATGACGCAGGTTACAACCTGGAGTCAGTGTACGCGTTTTTGCGTTCCCGCCTGTCGATTCCACTCATTACCGGCCTCGATTTTGGTCATGAACAACGTACGGTTACGCTGCCGTTGGGCGCACATGCCATTCTTAATAACACCCAGGAAGGCACTCAGTTGACGATTAACGGTCATCCTGTTCTTAAAATGTAAAAAAATCACGCTTCAGGGCTAAGTAAAACGCTGTCTCTGCCGCTAATATGGTAGGGTTTATATAAGAGACAGCGTAATCAGGAGTAACCGACCGTTGGATGCCACAACAATAATTAGCCTTTTCATCTTAGGATCCATCCTTGTCACCAGCAGTATTTTACTTAGTTCATTTTCTTCCCGTCTTGGCATTCCTATTCTGGTTATTTTCCTGGCGATCGGCATGCTGGCGGGAGTCGATGGCGTCGGCGGTATCCCGTTTGATAATTACCCCTTCGCCTACATGGTAAGTAACCTGGCGCTGGCGATTATTTTGCTCGACGGCGGGATGCGCACTCAGGCCAGCTCCTTTCGCGTCGCGCTAGGACCGGCGCTGTCACTGGCGACGCTGGGCGTGCTTATCACCTCTGGTTTAACCGGCATGATGGCGGCGTGGCTGTTTAATCTTGATTTGATCGAAGGTTTATTAATCGGCGCTATCGTCGGCTCCACCGATGCTGCGGCGGTCTTTTCTTTACTGGGTGGTAAGGGGCTTAATGAACGTGTTGGCTCGACGCTGGAGATAGAGTCCGGCAGTAATGACCCAATGGCGGTCTTTCTGACGATTACCCTGATTGCGATGATCCAGCAGCATGAAAGCAGTGTCAGCTGGATGTTCGTGGTCGATATTCTGCAGCAATTTGGCCTCGGGATTGTCATCGGTCTTGGCGGTGGTTATTTACTGCTGCAAATGATTAATCGCATCGCCCTGCCCGCCGGTTTATATCCATTGCTGGCATTAAGCGGCGGTATTTTAATTTTTGCTTTAACCACGGCGCTGGAAGGCAGCGGTATTCTGGCTGTTTATCTGTGCGGTTTTCTGCTGGGTAATCGGCCAATTCGCAACCGCTACGGCATTCTGCAAAATTTCGACGGCCTTGCCTGGCTGGCACAAATCGCCATGTTCCTGGTGCTGGGGCTGTTGGTTAACCCAAGCGATCTGCTGCCTATTGCCATTCCGGCGCTCATTTTGTCCGCATGGATGATATTCTTCGCTCGTCCTCTTTCGGTATTTGCCGGATTGCTACCGTTCCGTGGTTTTAATCTGCGTGAGCGCGTGTTTATCAGCTGGGTGGGATTACGCGGCGCGGTGCCAATCATCCTGGCCGTGTTCCCGATGATGGCGGGGCTGGAGAATGCGCGACTGTTCTTTAATGTCGCCTTCTTTGTGGTTCTGGTTTCACTGCTCTTGCAGGGAACATCACTCTCGTGGGCGGCGAAAAAAGCTAAAGTGGTCGTTCCACCAGTGGGGCGTCCGGTGTCACGCGTTGGCCTGGATATTCATCCGGAAAATCCATGGGAGCAGTTTGTTTATCAATTGAGTGCCGATAAATGGTGCGTGGGCGCGGCACTGCGCGATCTGCATATGCCAAAAGAGACGCGTATTGCGGCACTGTTTCGTGATAACCAGTTGCTTCATCCCACCGGCAGCACCCGACTGCGCGAAGGCGATGTGTTGTGTGTAATTGGTCGGGAACGCGATCTCCCGGCACTCGGTAAACTGTTCAGCCAGTCGCCACCTGTCGCGCTGGATCAACGCTTCTTTGGTGACTTCATTCTCGAAGCCAGCGCTAAATATGCTGATGTGGCGCTGATATATGGCCTGGAAGACGGGCGAGAATATCGTGATAAGCAGCAAACGCTGGGTGAAATTGTCCAGCAGTTGTTAGGCGCGGCACCGGTTGTCGGTGACCAGGTAGAGTTTGCCGGGATGATCTGGACGGTGGCCGAGAAAGAAGATAATGAAGTGTTGAAGATTGGCGTACGGGTGGCTGAAGAGGAAGCTGAATCTTAAATTTAATGCAGCATCTATCCCCGGATGCGATGCTTTGCACAACGCAGCCTGAGCCTGCATATAAACTTGTCATTTCCTGATTTTGATATGCTCATACCAACATCAGAAGAAGGTTAAATTATGGATGACAAACCATGCAGGCTCTGGCTAATAAATTCAAAACACCGGCTCAAGAAAGTCAGCGTAAGGGCTTCTTCTGACTGCAACAGGTGAAGAATAACCAGCCCCGCATTACCGGTATACCCGTCAACCATCAGGGGCCCCTGCCTGGCATCGCCCGAAAATATTCCCCCACACATCCTGCCGCGCTGAAATAGCCCATAGAGAACCAATACGCGTATCAGACTGCCCTGTATCTGTAGTGGCGTTTCATCCGCCTGTAACACCGGATAAATGAGCGATTTCTTATAGTTATTCTTTTGCTTAATAACGATTATTTCCGGGTCGTTCGCTCTCGTATTTTCTTTAATACGTCTACGCTGCCTGGGCCGTAATAAAACTTGTTCAGATCTGTTACGCATGTACCAGACCCGACACGGCATTTCTGACCCGGGAAAAGTCAACGATGAGTCGTTATATCAGCGCAAATGACGTTTTGTGGCACCTTTGCGGTGACCACATTCACGTCTTCGGCGCTGCCAGAGGATATTTATTTCAAGGATGCATAGCATTATGGCCAGCATTAAAGACATACGCCTATTCGCCCCATCTTCCTATAACACAGGCGTACACCCGTCAGGGCGGCGCTTACTGACGGTGGAATTCAAGAATCATCTTTTGCGGAACATGCAGTATCTCGGCCCGCAAAAATTTCGCTGGGGTGATGCCCCCCAGAGGATCATTGACCTCAGTAACGCGGACAAAGTGAAAATACAGATGGAAAACAATATTACCATCACGTTGGAGGCCTCTCCGGATCCGCAATATAACGAGTTCAGGTTGGTCGCCGAATGGTGCACATGGGCTATACAGCAAGATGGTCTGCAAGAAAACCTGCACGAAACTCTGAAAGAAACCCAGCAAGAAATCCTGCAAAAAAAAGTGCCAGAAATATCACAAGAAGACGTGAAAGAAATCCTGAAAAATATCCTGGAAGAAAACCTGCCAGCAAACCGAACTGAAAACCGGGCAGAGGCATTGCGCAGAATGAAGGAATGTCTCATAAATAGACAAATTATGCTCAATCTTAGCGATCTTGGATTGACCTCACTCCCTGAAAATTTGCCTCCACTTCTGATGAAATTTTACTGCAATAATAACGTGTTGTCCGCATTACCGAAGATGTTGCCGAAGGAACTGAGGGTGCTTGAGTGTATGGATAACGTTTTGATCTTGTTACCAAAGGTGCAGCCCCCGAAACTGATGATACTGAAGTGCTGTGAAAACTATATTATCTGGCTACCTGAGCTGTCGACTAACCTGAGAGTAATTAACTGTTCTGAAAACTTCTTGCAATTTTTACCGCCGTCGATGCCCCAGTACCTGTATAAACTATCCTGTGCCGGCAACAATATTAACTCAATACCTGATGAGATGCTGGAGAACTTGACTCGCCTGAAAGTATTTGACTGTTCTAGTAACGATTTGATCTCTGCACCACGGCTGCCGCCCAAGCTAATAATATACTACTGTGGTCACAACCAGTTTAAAACGATATCGGTGCCGCAGCCCCATAGCCTGAAGTTGTTTGACTGTAACAGTAACCCTTGGGACAAAGACAATTTACCGACGCTGCTCAAAGCCGTCGAGGGCCTGAAAAACCAGGAGGGCCTGGTGGACCTTTTAGACTTTTTGCGCAAGGAAGGCCAGTTTGACCTGGAGGGACTCGAGGAGCTGGAGGACCTGGAGGACCTGATGGCTCTGGAGCACCTGGAGGATCCGGTACTCCTGGAGCGCGTGAAGGTACAGGAGGACCTGGAGCTCCTGGATCAGCAGTTGGGCCTGTTGAGTCTGGAAAGACAACAGGACTCGCAGCCTGTTAATCAACATTCTGAACATGAACCCGAATCTGCATTAAGGGTAAAGCGTGATTTATCTGAAGTCGAGTTCGAGTCAACAATGAAGCGTAAGCGTTTTATGTAGAACGCCTGTGCGGTGAGCTCAGGTTCCGGGGAAATAGTGTCCATCATTTTAATGGGCACTATCATGGAAAATGGCTCTGTCACATTAACAGCGAAAGTTGCTGACCAGCCGGATGGATGATTTTTTTGCAACCAGAAGACACTGCCTCCGATCCGGCTTACAACAAGTTACACCGTCACAACCGGGACCCGTAACGCCAGCGCGCACATCAACTCATAACCCACGGTTCCGGCAGCGGCGGCGACATCATCAATTTTGATCTCCTTGCCCCACAGCTCAACCGGTGTACCAATACCCGCCTGCGGGCAAGGCGTTAAATCGACCGCCAGCATATCCATCGAGACTGTCCCCACCGTCATGGTACGCACGCCGTCGACTAAAACAGGTGTACCGGTAGGCGCGTGGCGCGGATAACCGTCGGCGTATCCTGCGGCAACAATGCCGATTCGTTGCTCATCGCGCGCAGTATAGCGACCGCCATAGCCCACACGCTCACCCGCTTTTAGCGTCTGGACACCAATAATCTCACTGCTTAGCGTCATTACCGGACGTAATCCGGTATTGGCGATATCGCGCCACTGACCCGACGGCGAAGCACCATACAAAATAATGCCAGGCCGAACCCAGTCAAAATGCGCTTCCGGATGCCACAGAGTCGCCGCCGAATTGGACAATGAACGCCGACATTCCAGCCCTTCCGCCGCCTGCTCAATACGCGCCATTGCGCCGGCAATCCCATCAGGATGCTCCGCCTCGGCAAAATGCGACATCAGAGTCATTTCGCCAACATTCGCCATCGCCCGCAGCTGCTGCCAGACGGTAAGCACACGATCGGGCTGGAAGCCCAACCGATTCATCCCACTGTTCACTTTAAGATAAATATCCAACGGCGCTTTTAGCCGCGCATTTTGCAGTGCTTTGAGCTGCCAGTTGCTGTGGACGCAGGTGGTCAGGCGGTACTGGTCATAAATTTCCAGATCCTGTGCATGGAAAAAACCCTCCAGCATCAGGATCGGTCCTTTCCAGCCGCGCTCACGTAACGTTATTGCCTCTTCCAGATTAAGTAATGCAAAGCCATCGGTGGCCCCTAGCGCGCTCCAGATACGCTCAATACCGTGCCCGTAAGCATTCGCTTTTACCACCGACCAGACACGCGCGTGCGGCGCGGCCTGCCGGACAATGGAAAGATTCTGTTTTAATGCCTGCAGATCGAGGCTGGCCTGTATCGGACGGGTCATCTCGTTTCCTTAGCTGTGCGCGCCATGTAAATGGCCCGGGCGTGATGGCGTAAATCCACGGCTGTAGCGTGCTACGCTTAAATCCTCATACGGGATCGCTGGCGTACGGCCAGAGAGCAGATCGCTTAACAACTGACCGGAACCGCAAGCCATCGTCCAGCCGAGCGTACCGTGACCGGTATTCAGCCACAGATTTTTAAAACGTGTACGCCCCACAACCGGCGTACCGTCTGGCGTCATCGGGCGCAGACCAGTCCAGAATGTGGCCTGCTCGACATGACCGCCGCGTGGATAGAGATCGCGAACCACCATCTCCAGCGTTTCACGACGCGGTTGCAACAGCTCGGTGTTAAAGCCAACAATTTCCGCCATTCCACCAACACGAATGCGGTTATCGAAACGGGTAATGGCGATTTTGTAGGTTTCATCAAGGATGGTAGACACCGGCGCACCATCTTCCTGTGCAATCGGAATAGTCAGCGAGTAGCCTTTCAGCGGATACACCGGAATATCAACAATGCCTTTGAGCATCGCCGTCGAGTAAGAACCAAATGCCATCACATATGCATCGGCCTTAATCACTTCATCGCCACACTTCACGCCGTAGATTTGCTCGCCGTCGCAAAGCAGTTGGTCAACAGGCGTATTAAAGCGGAATTTAACCCCCGCCTGCTCTGCCATCCGCGCCAGATTCTGGGTAAACAGCTGGCAGTCTCCGGTTTCGTCATTGGGTAACTGCAGGCCGCCCGTCAGTTTGTGCGCCACTTCCGCCAACGCGGGCTCTACTTCCGCCAAGCGGCTGGATTCCAGCAGTTGATACGGTACGCCTGCATCCTCCAGCACGGCGATATCGCGAGTGGCGTTTTCATATTGTTGTTCTGTACGGAACAGTTGCAGCGTCCCGCCCTGCCGCCCTTCATACTGAATATGAGTTTCGGCGCGCAATGCTTTCAGGCAATCACGGCTGTATTCCGCCAGACGCACCATCCGCCCTTTGTTTTCCATGTAGTGGCTGGTGTCACAGTTACGTAACATTTGCCACATCCATTTCAACTGGAACTGCGTACCGTCGAGACGAACCGCCAGCGGCGCATGGCGCTGGAACATCCATTTAATCGCTTTTAAAGGTACACCTGGCGCTGCCCACGGCGCAGCATAGCCGGGGGAAATTTGCCCGGCATTCGCAGCACTGGTTTCCAGGGCGGCTCCTGACTCCCTATCAATGACGGTGACCTCATGTCCTGCCTGATTTAAGTACCAGGCGCTGGCAACGCCTACCACACCACTTCCCAGTATGACAACTCGCATAGCCACTCCGATAACGGTAGATACAGTAAAAGAACAATAATCTAATTACATCTTGATAACTCAGTTGAAAATATTATTCAACATACGGCTTTTTTATGGTGAGCTGGCTCACATCTCCCTGACTCTGCAGCAATATGGCATCTTTAGTATCTCCTGCTGAACACCCTTTTTAACCAGCATAAAATTCCGCTCAGAAGCGAATTACTGGCACTCTGATAATAAGAAATCGCAAAGAAAAAAATTCTTCGGCGACGCGGTTTTTAACAGGTGTTCTATGCTTGAAATGAGGTGTTCCACACAGAGAGCACCGACAACAATGAGGTGCGCGTATGGCGACGATCGATTCTATGAATAAGGACACCACACGTTTGAGCGATGGACCCGACTGGACGTTTGACCTGCTGGATGTTTATCTGGCAGAGATAGACCGGGTAGCGAAACTCTATCGGCTGGATACCTACCCGCACCAGATTGAAGTGATCACCTCAGAACAGATGATGGATGCCTACTCCAGCGTCGGCATGCCAATTAACTATCCACACTGGTCATTCGGTAAAAAGTTTATCGAGACTGAACGGCTGTATAAGCACGGTCAGCAAGGACTGGCCTATGAAATCGTCATTAACTCTAACCCGTGTATCGCTTACCTGATGGAAGAGAACACTATCACCATGCAGGCACTTGTGATGGCCCACGCCTGCTATGGGCATAACTCTTTCTTCAAAAACAATTACTTATTCCGTAGCTGGACCGACGCCAGTTCGATTGTCGATTATCTGATTTTTGCCCGTAAATATATTACCGAGTGCGAAGAACGTTATGGCGTAGATGAAGTAGAGCGGCTTCTTGACTCCTGTCATGCGCTGATGAACTACGGTGTGGATCGGTACAAACGCCCGCAAAAAATCTCGCTGCAAGAAGAAAAAGCCCGGCAGAAAAGTCGCGAAGAGTATCTGCAAAGTCAGGTCAATATGCTCTGGCGTACCCTGCCGAAGCGCGAGGAAGAGAAAACGGTTGCTGAAGCGCGCCGCTATCCGTCCGAGCCACAAGAAAACCTGCTCTATTTTATGGAGAAAAATGCACCCCTGCTGGAATCATGGCAGCGTGAAATTCTGCGTATTGTGCGTAAGGTGAGCCAGTATTTTTATCCGCAAAAACAGACTCAGGTAATGAACGAAGGCTGGGCGACCTTCTGGCACTACACCATCCTTAATCATCTGTATGATGAAGGGAAAGTGACGGAACGTTTTATGCTGGAGTTTTTGCACAGCCACACCAATGTGGTTTTCCAGCCGCCCTATAACAGCCCGTGGTACAGCGGAATAAACCCGTATGCGCTTGGTTTCGCCATGTTCCAGGATATTAAACGGATTTGTCAGTCGCCGACGGAAGAAGACAAATACTGGTTCCCGGATATCGCCGGTTCTGACTGGCTGGAAACATTGCATTTTGCGATGCGTGATTTCAAAGATGAGAGTTTTATCAGCCAGTTCCTGTCACCGAAAGTGATGCGTGATTTCCGCTTCTTCACCGTGCTGGATGACGATCGCCATAATTATCTGGAGATTTCCGCTATTCATAATGAAGAAGGTTATCGGGAGATCCGTAACCGGTTATCGTCGCAATATAATTTAAGTAATCTGGAGCCGAATATTCAGATCTGGAACGTGGATTTGCGCGGCGACCGTTCGCTGACGCTGCGTTACATTCCACATAATCGCGCACCGCTGGATCGGGGGCGCAAAGAAGTGCTGAAGCATGTGCATCGCCTGTGGGGATTTGATGTGATGCTGGAACAGCAAAACGAAGACGGCAGCGTCGAGTTGCTGGAACGTTGCCCGCCGAGAATGGGAAATCTGTAAAAACAACAAAAAACCCCTCGTTTGAGGGGTTTGCTTTTTAAACGGAAGGGATTATCGCCCCTGAATAGCTAAATCACCCGGCAGATTTTTCTGCATCCGGTGCCAAATCTCGCCGCTCTCATGCCCATAGCGACGCACTGTTTCGTATACCTGATCGTGTGCGCCTTCACTGCACAACGCCGACAGTTTGTGGTAGAAGCCCAGCGCCAGACTGCGCGCTTCCGGATTGGCGAAATAGTGACGACCAATGCGCGTATACAGCCCTTTCATCCCGTTAAGGATCAGACCGTAAATCGGGTTGCCGGAAGCAAACGCCAGACCGCGGAATATGTTGTAATCCAGCTCGGCAAAGGCATCGGCGTGATCGGCCACTTCATTAGCGGTAGCCAGCACTTCCTGCGCTTTATCGGGATGCTGACGAAACGCGGTGCGAATAAAAATCGTTGAAATATTGGTACGCACCGACAGCAAATTATCAATAAGCTGCGGCACACTTTCGTGATCCAGTCGCGCCAGTGTTTCAAGGATATTTAAACCGGAAGTTTCCCAGAAATTATTCACCTTCGTCGGCTTGCCATGTTGAATGGTCAACCAGCCATCTCGTGCCAGACGCTGTAACACTTCACGTAACGTAGTACGCGTTACGCCAATTAATTCTGAAAGTTCACGTTCTGCGGGCAAAATAGTCCCGGGAGGGAAGCGGTTATTCCAGATACTTTCAATAATGTACTCTTCCGCGAAACCCGCCGGGCTTTGCGCCTTAATGACCATAGTGAGATTTCCATAACACAGCAAAACAAAGTTGGACTCATCATACCAGAGGGCTAACTACGCTGATAGCAGACAAAAAGAAGAAAAAAGGGATCAAGGCTTCATTTTCCGCATCTCTTTACCCTTGACTATCAAGACTTGCCTCACTCCTGCCTGACCGTTAAGCTTTGCGTTTAAACATAAAAACATCATTGATTATTTGTAAGGTAAGGGAAACCATCATGGAGATCTCCTGGGGCCGCGCGCTATGGCGCAATTTTTTGGGCCAGTCCCCCGACTGGTACAAACTCGCCCTCATCATTTTCTTAATCGTAAATCCGTTAATTTTCCTCATCAGCCCTTTCGTCGCTGGCTGGTTGCTGGTAGCGGAATTTATTTTCACTCTGGCGATGGCCCTGAAATGCTACCCGCTACTCCCCGGTGGCCTGTTGGCTATCGAAGCGGTATTCATCGGCATGACCAGCGCGGAACACGTCCGTGAAGAGGTGGCGGCAAATCTTGAAGTCTTGCTGTTACTGATGTTTATGGTGGCGGGTATCTATTTTATGAAACAGCTGTTGCTGTTCATATTTACCCGTTTGCTGTTAAGCATTCGCTCCAAAATGCTGCTGTCGCTCTCTTTTTGCGTGGCAGCGGCGTTCCTCTCCGCGTTCCTCGATGCCTTAACCGTCGTGGCGGTGGTGATCAGCGTTGCCGTCGGTTTTTATGGTATTTATCACCGCGTAGCCTCTTCCCGTACTGAAGATACCGACCTGCAAGACGATAGTCATATCGACAAGCATTACAAAGTGGTTCTGGAACAGTTCCGTGGCTTTCTGCGTAGCCTGATGATGCATGCCGGTGTTGGCACCGCATTAGGCGGCGTGATGACCATGGTGGGCGAACCACAGAACCTGATCATCGCTAAAGCGGCTGGCTGGCATTTTGGCGATTTCTTCCTGCGCATGTCGCCGGTGACCGTTCCAGTTCTGATTTGTGGCCTGTTGACCTGCCTGCTGGTGGAGAAGCTACGTTGGTTTGGCTACGGCGAAACGCTGCCGGAGAAAGTCCGCGAAGTGCTGCAACAGTTTGACGATCAAAGTCGCCACCAGCGTACCCGTCAGGATAAAATTCGTCTGATTGTCCAGGCGATTATCGGCGTCTGGCTGGTCACCGCGCTGGCGTTGCATCTGGCGGAGGTTGGCTTGATTGGTTTGTCAGTCATTATTCTGGCGACATCATTGACCGGTGTCACCGATGAACATGCTATCGGTAAAGCCTTCACCGAATCTCTGCCATTCACCGCACTGTTGACGGTGTTTTTCTCGGTAGTCGCGGTGATTATCGACCAACAACTGTTTTCGCCGATTATTCAGTTTGTGTTGCAGGCATCGGAACATGCTCAGCTGTCGCTGTTCTATATTTTCAACGGTCTGCTGTCATCCATTTCGGATAACGTCTTCGTGGGGACGATTTATATCAACGAAGCGAAAGCGGCAATGGAAAGTGGCGCTATCACGTTGAAGCAATACGAGCTGCTGGCGGTCGCCATTAATACCGGTACCAATCTGCCCTCTGTCGCTACGCCGAACGGTCAGGCTGCGTTCCTGTTCCTGCTGACCTCCGCACTCGCGCCATTGATTCGCCTCTCTTATGGCCGCATGGTGTGGATGGCCCTGCCTTACACCTTCGTCCTGACACTCGTCGGACTACTTTGCGTCGAGTTTACGCTTGCCCCTGTAACCGAATGGTTTATGCAAATGGGCTGGATAGCAACGCTTTGATAACAACTTACCGGGCATATAAATGCCCGGTTTGCCTTTTCGCCCGATAATTGTCCAATTACCTCCTATTTTTGCTGCCTCCTGGTGGCGCAGCGAATGAATTGGTTTAAACTGCGCACTCTATGCATATTGCAGGGAAATGATTATGTTGCGATTTTTGAATCAATGTTCACAAGGTCGGGGCGCGTGGCTGTTGATGGCGTTTACCGCTCTGGCACTGGAACTGACGGCGCTGTGGTTCCAGCATGTGATGTTACTGAAACCTTGCGTGCTCTGTATTTATGAACGCTGCGCATTATTCGGCATTCTGGGTGCTGCGCTGATTGGCGCGATCGCCCCGAAAACTCCGCTGCGTTATGTAGCGATGATTATCTGGTTGTATAGTGCGTTCCGCGGTGTGCAGTTAACTTACGAGCACACCATGCTTCAGCTCTATCCTTCGCCGTTTGCGACCTGTGATTTTATGGTTCGTTTCCCTGACTGGCTGCCGCTGGATAAATGGGTACCGCAAGTGTTTGTCGCCTCTGGCGATTGTGCCGAGCGTCAGTGGGAATTTTTAGGTCTGGAAATGCCGCAGTGGCTGCTCGGTATTTTTATCGCTTACCTCATTGTCGCGGTGCTGGTGGTGATTTCCCAGCCGTTTAAAGCGAAAAAACGTGACCTGTTCGGTCGCTAATCCATTTGGCGCTCCTGCGGGAGCGCTTTTTGCTGCCGCTATGTTCATTTGACCCGCAGTAAATCCGTACTTCGTGTTGTATAACGTGGTGAAAGCATGGCACGCTTCATCTGCCATTGTTGCTGGATCCCCTGCCCGGCAAAATAGAGTGTTCCTCTGCCCTCTTTGGCATTCAGCGTATCCATCACCGTCATCAATTGCTCACTCCCGGGACGCGGTGCGTTGTCATCGAATAAATTGAGCTGCGCGACTCCCTGACTGAAGAAATCCCCCAGCATCACGCCCGCTTTTTGGTAGCGATGGCCCGCTTGCCAGATGGCATCCAGAGATCGCGTAGCGGCGTTAATGATATCCCTGCTGTCCTGAGTGGGCGTCAGCAGTTTTACCGACGCGCTATTGCCGTAATAAGGTTCATTGAGCGCAAATGGTGACGTCTTAATAAACGTGGAGATAAACCGACAATATTGATGCTCGCTGCGAAGTTTTTCCGCCGCCCGGGCAGCGTAACTACAAATGGCCTGCCGCATCGACGTATAATCCGTGATGCGTTCACCAAACGAGCGGGAACAGATAATTTCCTGCTTCGTCGGTGCAAACTCTTCCAGCTGCAAACAGGGTTCGCCGCGCAGTTCACGCACCGTTCTTTCGAGCACTACATTAAAATGTTTACGGATAAACCGGATATCTGTATCCGCCAAATCGAGAACGGTTTTGATCCCCATCGCGTCCAGTTTTTTGCTGATCCGCCGTCCAATCCCCCAGACTTCATCCACGGGGAGAGCAGACATTAATTTACGCTGGCGTTCCAGATTTGATAAATCCACCACCCCACCCGTCTGCCGCTGCCATTTTTTTGCCGCATGATTGGCAAGCTTAGCCAGCGTTTTGGTCTGGGCGATCCCCACACCAACAGTAAGATGGGTACGTTGTAGCACCGTTGCGCGAATTTCTCTGCCAAAATCAGTCAGATCGCGACAATTACGCACACCGGTCAGATCGCAGAATGCCTCATCAATACTGTAAATCTCGACGCGGGGCGATAGCTCTTCCAGCGTCGACATCACCCGATTGCTCATATCGGCGTAAAGCTCATAGTTACTGCTAAAGCAAACCACGCCACAGCGGCGAAACAGATCTTTTTGTTTGAACCAGGGATCGCCCATTTTAACGCCCAGCGCTTTTGCCTCGGCGTTGCGGGCAATAACACAACCGTCGTTATTAGATAAAACAACCACCGGTTTACCCCATAAATCAGGGCGAAACACCGTCTCACAACTGGCATAAAACGCGTTTACATCACAGAGGGCAAACATCAGCGCATCGCCTTAACGACGTGGATCACCACACCAAAGACATCCAGCGTATCTTCGCTACTGATGGTAATGGGTGAATATGCACTGTTCATGGGAATAAGCTGCACTGTCGGGCGTAGTTGCAATTTTTTCACCGTAAACTCGCCGTCAACAGCAGCGATGACAATATCACCATGGCTGGCGGTAATAGCGCTATCGACAATCAGTAAATCACCGTCACTAATCCCACCGTCAATCATAGAATCACCACTTGCTTTGACGAAGTAAGTCGCGCTGGGATGCTGGATCAACAGTTGATTCAGATCGATGCGCTGTTCAACGTAATCTGCGGCCGGTGAAGGAAAGCCACACTGAACAAGATCGCTAAATAGCGGAAAAGTCACAATTTCGCGGAGATCCGCAGGCTTGATAAACAACATAATAATCTGCCTGAAGTTATACTGTTTTTATATACAGTAGTCTGTTCTTGCCAGCAGATCAATACTGATTCAGGCTATCAATATTTGTCGCTGCATAGACTGCTGATTTTTCGTTCTCTTATCCTGTGCTCACGCGGCCTTCTGGCGACGACGCTCATCCAGCAGAAATGAAAAATATCACCCGGCTAAAAATAGAATAGAAGCATTCGCCATAATGACATTAAACATTGTTTGATATTTATCATATTAATAGAAATAAAGACATTGACGCATCTCACCCGCCTAACTATGAATTAGATGAAGTAAAATTCATTAATAGTTGTAAAACAGGGGTTTCATTACAATTTATATATTTAAAGAGGCGAATGATTATGACTGAAATCGTTGCAGATAAAACGGTAGAGGTAGTTAAAAACGCAATCGAAACCGCAGATGGAGCATTAGACCTTTATAATAAATATCTCGATCAGGTCATCCCCTGGCAGACCTTCGATGAAACCATAAAAGAGCTAAGTCGCTTTAAACAGGAGTATTCACAGGCAGCCTCCGTTTTAGTTGGCGATATTAAAACCTTACTTATGGATAGCCAGGATAAGTATTTTGAAGCAACCCAAACGGTGTATGAATGGTGTGGTGTTGCGACGCAATTGCTCGCAGCATATATTTTGCTATTTGATGAGTACAATGAGAAGAAAGCATCCGCCCAGAAAGACATTCTCATTAAGGTGCTGGATGACGGCATCACGAAGCTGAATGAAGCGCAAAAATCTCTGCTGGTAAGCTCACAAAGTTTCAACAACGCTTCCGGAAAACTGCTGGCGTTAGATAGCCAGTTAACCAATGATTTTTCAGAAAAAAGCAGCTATTTCCAGTCACAGGTAGATAAAATCAGGAAGGAAGCGTATGCCGGTGCCGCAGCCGGTGTCGTCGCCGGTCCATTTGGATTAATCATTTCCTATTCTATTGCTGCGGGCGTAGTTGAAGGGAAACTGATTCCAGAATTGAAGAACAAGTTAAAATCTGTGCAGAGTTTCTTTACCACCCTGTCTAACACGGTTAAACAAGCGAATAAAGATATCGATGCTGCCAAATTGAAATTAACCACCGAAATAGCCGCCATCGGGGAGATAAAAACGGAAACTGAAACAACCAGATTCTACGTTGATTATGATGATTTAATGCTTTCTTTGCTAAAAGAAGCGGCAAAAAAAATGATTAACACCTGTAATGAGTATCAGAAAAGACACGGTAAGAAGACACTCTTTGAGGTACCTGAAGTCTGATAAGCGATTATTCTCTCCATGTACTCAAGGTATAAAGTTTATCACATTTAAAAATACAGACGTTTTTTAAAGATTGAGAGTTACCTGTTAATAATAAGGTATCGGGTAACTCTCATTATGACAGAGCGCTTTCAAAAACAGGGCTACGAAATGGCGAGCATCCAGACGTATATTAAGAAAGCCCCCATCAACATCTATTAAATTTATCACTGCGCCCAGTCAGGTTTATTTAAGATATGATCCTGCCAGTCAATCACTTCTGATTCTTTCACTGCGATATGACGCACAGAGATACGTTCGCCATGCATTGCCGCTTTCGAACCAGTAAGCAGCGGATGCCACGCAGGTAAATCTTTACCTTCCGCCAGCAAGCGATAAGCGCAGGTTATTGGCAACCATTCGAATGTTGGCAGATTTTCACGGGTTAGTTTAATGCAGTCGGGTTCAAACTCGAAACGACGCTCGTAGTTCCGACATTGACAGGTTTTAATATTGAGCTGGCGACAGGCGACGTTAGTGAAGTAGATTTCGTCGGTGTCTTCGTCCATTAGTTTATGCAGACAACACTGACCGCAACCATCACACAACGACTCCCATTCCGCATCGCTCATTTCGTCCAGGGTTTTACTTTGCCAGAAAGGTACATCGCTCATCAGGTGTTCCGCCATTACGTTAAAACGCACCTTATAACCAGTCTGGCACAGCGATGCAAGTTTTGCCGCCGCTTTCAGGCGGCAAAAAGTATTACAAAACGCGAGTTGTCAAAGAATGTCCATCGAAAGTAACCGTCAGCTCATCACCGCTTTGCAAGGGGCCGACGCCATCAGGCGTGCCTGTCAGCACAACGTCACCGGCCTTGAGGGTAAAAAACTTGCTCATATAAGCGATCAGCGGAACGATTTTATGGATCATGTCCGCAGTCGTACCTTGCTGGCGTTGTTCGCCGTTGACGCTCAGGCCCAGCACTGTATTTTGCGGATCGCCGGTGAATTCCGCCGCTGGAATAAACCCGGAAAGCGGACAAGAGTTATCAAACGCTTTGGCCTTTTCCCACGGCTGCCCGGCTTTCTTCATTTTTCCCTGAACATCACGCAATGTCAGATCGAGCGCCACGCCGTAACCGGCAATTGCTTTGCGGACATGCTCTTCCGTAGCCTGACGTAGCGTCGCGCCAATCAACACCGCCAGTTCGACTTCATGATGAACTGAACCGAAATCGGAAGGGATCGCCAATGGCTGCCGCAGATCGCACAGTGCCGTCTCTGGTTTAATAAACAGCACTGGCTCTTCGGGCACTGCACTGCCCATCTCTTTAATATGTTTGGCATAGTTACTGCCAACACAGACTACTTTACTCACCGGATAATCCAGCAGCGCACCTTGCCAGTTGTGATGTTGATACATAATGTTCCCCTCACTTATCGTGGATATGAAAACCCGCGCCGACAAAGATAATGCCACCGCCGGATATCGGTTATTTGTTAGTGTCGTCTGTTTTCTGCCCCATTACGGAAAGATGTTGCTTCAGCAAATCTTCGGGGGGTGGCGGTAACTGCAGATAGTAACCTTGCTCGGTTAATGCCAGTTTAACCTTCTCAATATCGGCATTGACCAATTTCTTCCGCCCATCCAGCGGCAGAATCATCGCTAACTGAGGCTGACCAAAACCTTTCATCAGTTCCTCAGGAACACGCGAAAAATCGTCTTTTTTTTCGACATATAAATAGGTCTGGTCACGCTTGCTGCTTCGATAAATCACACAAAACATACATTTACTCTTTAAAATGCCAGGTTTTGGCATAAGCTAACATCAATGAAACCCGCGCCACAAGCCAGCCAGCTGTAGATTTCTGCGGTTTGTTCAATCCATGCGCCCTTTATAAGTAATCCCCGGCAAGAATACCGCACCAGGATTTTACCGAATACAGGAAAGCCACTGGAATTCCCCCGTAAGGAATTGTTATATTATAACAGTTCATCGTACTCATTCTGAACAGGAGACTACCTATGAAAATCAAGGGCATCAGTAAGGGTGTATTGCTGCTTGCACTGCTAACCTCTACGAGCTTTGCTGCAGGTAAGAATGTCAATGTTGAGTTCAGAAAAGGTCATAGCAGCGCTCAGTACTCCGGCGAAATAAAGGGATATGATTACGATACATATACCTTCTATGCCAAAAAAGGCCAGAAAGTGCATGTGAGTATCTCTAATGAAGGCGCTGATACTTACCTCTTCGGACCAGGGATCGATGATTCTGTTGATTTATCCAGATATTCCCCAGAACTCGATAGTCACGGACAATACGCACTCCCAGCTTCTGGCAAATATGAGCTGCGTGTGCTGCAAACCCGAAACGACGCCCGTAAAAACAAAACTAAAAAATATAACGTTGATATTCAAATTAAGTAAATGTCAATCGACGGGGACTCTCCCCGTCATAAACGTTAACGCCCCACTCCTCTCTGTCGCTTAAGAGGTTAATGACGAATAGAACATAATGTAAACAAGACATCACTCACGACACATAAATAACATCTTTGTGGTGGTTTGATTGATTTTTCCACTCCGCTTACCATTCACACCAAAATAACGATCATCACGACATAATTTTTCTTTAACATCGCAAAATACACCGTTAGAGAATGTAAATTCGCTGGGATCGTAACCTTGTACTGATTGTAAGTTTTCAGCGGCTTTTTCGCCGAGATATTTCCTTGTTAACTCTGGGGAAATGCCATCTGAGTTAACACAAATATACGGGTCGCAAACAACGCCGCACGCCGGAGATTGAAGTCCGCCAGCGTCATTTCCAGACGCCATTGATGAGAACATCATCCCCACACCTGACAATCCGATATAAAAAATACGCATCATATTCATAGCACATCCTGATAATCCAACCGTACAACACTTATGCTCATTTCATCATCAATCCGTAATCAAAACCGCTGACCTGGACGAGTTACGATGACCTGACAGAAGTATCAGACGTCTTCTGCGGTTTCTATGATAGAGCAATTCTGTGGCGGATATTAAGATAACGGGTATCTGTTCTTTAATGATGCTGCAAAAAATGGAAAGTTAAGAAAGCCTGGCGTGGTGAAAAAATACACTCGTCTCAATACTGGATATTTAAACAGGTCTGAAGATGCTGTCACGATTAGGGTGCGGAAAAAGGAAGCGTAAATAAGAACAATCAAAAGTACGACGGCAATAGGTTGATTGACAAGGATATTTTTTAAGCTATGAATCAGCGCCATTTATCACAGAATAGACTTTTACTCTGAATAAATGGGAGGGTGACTTGCCTCAATATAATCCAGACTATAACATGCCTTATAGTCTTCGGAACATCATCGCGCGCTGGCGATGATTAATAGCTAATTGAGTAAGGCCAGGATGTCAAACACGCCAATCGAGCTTAAAGGCAGTAGCTTCACTTTATCTGTGGTTCATCTGCATGAGGCAGAACCTAAGGTTATCCATCAGGCGCTGGAAGACAAAATCGCTCAGGCCCCCGCATTTTTAAAACATGCCCCTGTTGTACTCAACGTCAGTGCACTTGAAGACCCGGTAAACTGGTCAGCGATGCATAAGGCTGTTTCGGCAACCGGTTTGCGGGTTATTGGCGTAAGTGGCTGCAAAGATGCGCAACTTAAAGCCGAAATTGAAAAGATGGGGCTGCCTATCCTGACGGAAGGAAAGGAAAAAGCGCCGCGTCCAGCTCCCGCACCGCAGGCTCCAGCGCAAAATACAACGCCGGTCACAAAAACGCGTTTAATAGATACCCCGGTGCGTTCCGGTCAGCGTATTTATGCTCCACAATGTGATCTGATTGTTACAAGCCACGTTAGCGCTGGGGCCGAATTGATTGCCGATGGTAACATTCATGTTTATGGCATGATGCGCGGTCGTGCGCTGGCAGGGGCAAGTGGTGACCGGGAAACGCAAATATTTTGTACGAACCTGATGGCGGAACTGGTGTCCATCGCAGGTGAATACTGGCTGAGTGATCAAATCCCAGCAGAATTTTATGGCAAAGCAGCGCGACTACAGTTAGTCGAAAACGCTTTGACCGTTCAACCGTTAAATTGATCCCTTTTTAACAAGGAATTTCTATGGCACGCATTATTGTTGTTACTTCGGGCAAAGGGGGTGTTGGTAAGACAACCTCCAGCGCGGCCATCGCCACTGGTTTGGCCCAGAAGGGAAAGAAAACTGTCGTGATAGATTTTGATATCGGCCTGCGTAATCTCGACCTGATTATGGGTTGTGAACGCCGGGTCGTTTACGATTTCGTCAACGTCATTCAGGGCGATGCAACGCTAAATCAGGCGTTAATTAAAGATAAGCGTACTGAAAATCTCTATATTCTTCCGGCATCGCAAACACGCGATAAAGATGCCCTTACCCGTGAAGGGGTCGCCAAAGTTCTTGATGATCTGAAAGCGATGGACTTTGAATTTATCGTTTGTGACTCCCCGGCAGGGATTGAAACCGGTGCGTTAATGGCACTCTATTTTGCAGACGAAGCCATTATTACCACCAACCCGGAAGTCTCCTCAGTACGCGACTCTGACCGTATTTTAGGCATTCTGGCGTCGAAATCACGCCGCGCAGAAAATGGCGAAGAGCCTATTAAAGAGCACCTGCTGTTAACGCGCTATAACCCAGGCCGCGTAAGCAGAGGTGACATGCTGAGCATGGAAGATGTGCTGGAGATCCTGCGCATCAAACTCGTCGGCGTGATTCCTGAGGATCAATCAGTATTGCGCGCCTCTAACCAGGGTGAACCGGTCATTCTCGACATTAACGCCGATGCGGGTAAAGCCTACGCAGATACCGTAGAACGTCTGTTGGGAGAAGAACGTCCTTTCCGCTTCATTGAAGAAGAGAAGAAAGGCTTCCTCAAACGCTTGTTCGGAGGATAAGTTATGGCATTACTCGATTTCTTTCTCTCGCGGAAGAAAAACACGGCCAACATTGCAAAAGAACGGCTGCAGATTATTGTTGCTGAACGCCGTCGCAGCGATGCAGAACCGCATTATCTGCCGCAGTTGCGTAAAGATATTCTTGAGGTCATTTGTAAATACGTACAAATTGATCCTGAGATGGTAACCGTACAGCTTGAGCAAAAAGATGGCGATATTTCTATTCTTGAGCTGAACGTGACCTTACCGGAAGCAGAAGAGCTGAAATAAGCCCGCTGTAAAAGCGCATTTATCTTCAAGGCAGAGTCATCTCTGCCTTGAGTTTTTCATCCCCCTCATCCACGTTTGATAAGAGCGGCGAGTATTCTTGCTGATGCTACTCATTGCTTCCCCCCCCTTTACACCTTAATGCCGTTCCCCCCACACAGAACAAATTGTTTATACCTGGCTGAGTAAATAACCTTATTGTTAGTATTGGTATGCTGGGAGATGATAACCCCGCAATTTCATTATTCATTGTTCTCCCATAGGATGAGGTTTCCCGCCGTAACTGGCGGGCTTTTTTTGCCGCAGAATTTTCCCTTTTAACATCCTGTAAACGGAAACTACGCCGAAGCGCAGTTTAAGCGTTGATGGTCAGAACGACCAGTTCGCACCAGCCACCGCGTTCCATGGCGATTCCACACCGGCACCATGGCTATACCCCACCCCGAGATGCCCGCTTAACGAACTGCTGAATGAGGCTTTAATACC
>NZ_VNXE01000091.1:0-360 GCF_009820115.1 Escherichia sp. HH41S | reverse complement strand
AGTATGGTGCTCGGTGGTGTGGCGCAGATGCTGGCACCGAAAGCCAGAACTCCCCGTACACAGACAACGGATAACGGTAAGCAGAACACCTATTTCTCCTCACTGGATAACATGGTTGCCCAGGGCAATGTTCTGCCTGTTCTGTACGGGGAAATGCGCGTGGGGTCTCGCGTGGTTTCTCAGGAGATCAGCACGGCAGACGAAGGGGACGGTGGTCAGGTTGTGGTGATTGGTCGCTGATGCAAAATGTTTTATGTGAAACCGCCTGCGGGCGGTTTTGTCATTTATGGAGCGTGAGGAATGGGTAAAGGCAGCAGTAAGGGGCATACCCCGCGCGAAGCGAAGGACAACCTGAAGTCC
>NZ_VNXE01000047.1:0-361 GCF_009820115.1 Escherichia sp. HH41S | reverse complement strand
TACGACCCGCTGGGCCGCAGGGTGGCAAAACGGGTGTGGCGGCGTGAACGGGACCTGACGGGCTGGATGTCGCTGTCACGGAAACCGGAAGTGACCTGGTACGGCTGGGACGGCGACCGGCTGACCACGATACAGAACGACAGAACCCGCATCCAGACGGTTTATCAGCCGGGGAGCTTCACGCCACTCATCAGGGTCGAAACCGCCACCGGTGAGCTGGCGAAAACGCAGCGCCGCAGCCTGGCGGATGCGCTTCAGCAGTCCGGCGGTGAAGACGGTGGCAGTGTGGTGTTCCCGCCGGTGCTGGTGCAGATGCCCGACCGGCTGGAAAGTGAAATCCTGGCTGACCGGGTGAGTGAGG
>NZ_VNXE01000046.1:0-367 GCF_009820115.1 Escherichia sp. HH41S | reverse complement strand
TGATGATTTTTCCTTTAATATCCAGCATGTTAAGAAGTTCTGGGATAGCTGTAATCTCATTGGATTTCTCATCCGTCCTGATCTGTCCGATGACCAGACTGTGCATTGTTGAGAACGCACTAATGACATGAATCGCTCCCTTGCGGCGACTCTTGTCATAAGAATGCCGGAGTGTTTTTCCATCAATTGCGATGACGTCTTTATCATCTGAAGTATGGCAATCTCGCATCCAGTTAATAAAGCACTCGTGAAATTTTGCAGGACTGATACAGGATACAACTCTGGCAATTGTATCGTGAACAGGAATACCATTTTCAAAATCACCATATTGCTTCAAAAAATCGAGATGTGTTTCCCCAAAATCCTC
>NZ_VNXE01000105.1:0-126518 GCF_009820115.1 Escherichia sp. HH41S | reverse complement strand
ATGATACATCAACAATCGGTAAGCGCATCTGGCAGGAACTGCAAAGCGGCAAATGGGGCGAAATCGCCCCGTTCACCATCACGCCGGAGCTTATCGCAGCGGCAAAAGATGCCAAAAAGATGGAAATCGAGGCGTGGCGCACAGAACAGGAAGCGCAGCCGTTCACGTTCGAATGGAACGGTCGCACCTGGAACGCTGGCCCCGACTCACTGGCCCGTCTTTATCCTGTGGTAATGGCGGCGAAATCTGACACAGCGCGGGACGTGATGACGTGGGGTGACGCCGATAATCAACAGGTGAAACTGTCAATGCCGGAACTGGAAGAACTGGCGATAGCAATGGCGCAGGCACAGGTCGATCGCAATGACGGGATTTATCAGCGCCAGCGTGAAATGAAGGAGCAGCTTTCCCGGCTGTCCACACTGGACGAGGTGAGAGCGTTAACTGTCGGTGATTAAATAATCAGTATGTATAGTTTATGACGATCGATAACATCATATCGATCGTCGGTTTGCATCAGTTGTGATTAAATACCCCCAGCCCTCCGGGCGCTCATGTCTGGTTATTACACAGGGGGAATCATGGACTCTGTTCGCTGTAAAAACTGCAATAAATTACTGTTTAAAGGAGGTTTTAAGCATATAGAAATTAAATGCCCTCGCTGTAAACGTTACATTGTCATATCGAATGCCAAAGAGCATCCCACGGAGCTGTATTGTGGGAAAAGAGAAGAAATCACGCATTCTGACAAAACCCTGCGTTATTGAGTATGAAGGCCGGATTGTCGGCTATGGTTCAAAGGAGCTGCGCGTTGAAACCATATCCTGCTGGCTGGCCCGCACAATCATTCAGACAAAACACTATTCCCGCCGTTTTGTGAATAACTCCTACCTGCATCTTGGCGTATTCAGCGGACGTGATCTGGTTGGCGTTCTTCAGTGGGGATATGCCCTTAACCCCAACTCAGGGCGTCGGGTCGTGCTTGAAACGGATAACCGGGGCTATATGGAGCTGAACCGCATGTGGCTACACGACGACATGCCCCGCAATTCTGAATCACGGGCTATCAGCTACGCGCTGAAAGTTATCAGGTTACTGTATCCGTCAGTTGAGTGGGTTCAGTCTTTTGCAGACGAACGCTGCGGACGTGCTGGCGTGGTATATCAGGCGTCGAATTTTGATTTTATAGGCAGCCACGAAAGCACGTTCTACGAACTGGACGGCGAGTGGTATCACGAGATAGCGATGAACGCGATTAAGCGTGGAGGGCAACGAGGCGTGTATTTGCGGGCTAATAAGGAGCGGGCCGTGGTACACAAATTTAATCAATATCGCTACATCAGATTCCTGAACAAGCGCGCAAAAAAGCGCCTAAACACCAAGCTATTCAGGATTCAGCCATACCCGAAGTGATCCCACTTAATGAATAAAAAAGCAGCGGTTAATGCCGCTGTTTTATCTTGAATAACTTCCATATGCGCGCTTCTGGCTTATCTTGAAAGAATTCCATATCTATCTTGAATAATTTTGCGCGCTTTAATATTCATCCTGTTTACCCTCATGCCGAAGGGGTTGAGGAGATCATCGTACTGGATACTCATAACGATAATCCGCCAGATAACGATAACTGGCACACCGATGTGACATTTATTGAAACGCCACCCGCAGGGGCGATTCTGGCGGCGAAAGAGTTACCCTCGACTGGCGGCGATACGCTCTGGACCAGCGGCATTGCGGCCTATGAGGCGCTCTCTATTCCCTTCCGCCAGCTGTTGAGCGGGCTGCGTGCGGAGCATGATTTCCGTAAATCGTTCCCGGAATACAAATACCGCAAAACGGAGGAGGAGCATCAACGCTGGCGCGAGGCGGTCGCGAAAAATCCGCCGTTGCTACATCCGGTGGTGCGAACGCATCCGGTGAGCGGTAAACAGGCGCTGTTTGTGAATGAAGGCTTTGCTACGCGAATTGTTGACGTCAGCGAGAAAGAGAGCGAAGCCTTGTTAGGTTTTTTGTTTGCCCATATCACTAAACCGGAGTTTCAGGTGCGCTGGCGCTGGCAACCGAATGATATTGCGATTTGGGATAACCGCGTGACTCAGCACTATGCCAATGCGGATTACCTGCCACAGCGGCGGATTATGCATCGGGCTACGATCCTTGGGGATAAACCGTTTTATCGGGCGGGGTAAGGGGGAAATGCCGGGTTGGATAACCCGGCATAATGATCATTAACGCAGAATCTTCTTCTCAGCCAGATCCAGCGCAAAGTAGCTGAAAATCAGATCCGCACCCGCACGCTTAATTGAACCTAAGCTTTCGAGCACGACTTTCTCTTCATCTATAGCACCCGCCAGCGCGGCGAACTTAATCATCGCGTACTCACCGCTCACCTGATACGCACCAATCGGCAATTCAGTACGCTCACGCAGCTCACGCACGATGTCGAGGTACGCTCCGGCTGGTTTAACCATCAGGCAGTCTGCGCCCTGGGCTTCATCCAGCAGTGACTCACGAATCGCCTCGCGACGGTTCATTGGGTTCATCTGATAACTTTTGCGATCGCCTTTTAATGCACTTCCCGCCGCTTCACGGAACGGACCATAAAAGGAAGAGGCGAACTTGGTCGAATACGACATAATCGCCGTATCTTTAAAGCCCGCAGCGTCCAGCGCCTGGCGAATCGCCTGTACCTGACCATCCATCGCGGCAGAAGGGGCGATGAAGTCTGCGCCTGCAGCAGCTGCAACCACGGCTTGCTTGCCTAAATTTTCCAGAGTCGCGTCGTTGTCGACGCCATGCTCGCACAGAACACCGCAGTGACCGTGAGATGTGTATTCACAGAAGCAGGTGTCTGACATAACGATCATTTCTGGCACGGTCTGCTTGCAGATGCGCGACATACGCGCCACCAGTCCATCTTCCCGCCAGGCATCGCTGCCGGTTTCATCGGTATGGTGAGAGATGCCGAAAGTCATCACGGAACGAATACCGGCGTTGGCGATGCGTTCAATTTCGCGTGCCAGATGTTTCTCTGGAATGCGCATCACGCCTGGCATGGCTTCAACGGCTTTGTAGTCGTCAATTTCTTCTTCAACAAAGATCGGCAACACCAGGTCGTTAAGGCTAAGTGTTGTCTCTTCAAACATAGCGCGCAGCGCAGGAGATTTGCGCAGGCGACGAGGGCGTTGGATTAAATCTGTCATGGTCTGCCTGATGTTTGTGGAATCGAGGGGCATAGTATACCTGAAGCAGGGTGGGGATGTTTTACGAAAGTTGTCGCGATGTTGACAAGAAGAGAATGAATGAGAGGTCAGGACATCTTTGTAATAGAAATAGCAATAAATTTATATTCATTGAAAATATTTTTAATTTTTATTTATAGCTATAGATTATTGTTTTTGGGGATTTGGTGACGTTTTCAAAAAGTGAATAGCGTAAAGTTCATTGCTTATTGATACATTATTTGTCTGGTTTGGTGTTTTTATATTTTTATGGTCTATGCTTTAAAATTGGCGCTTTCATTAACCTATTGAAATAATGTATTTTTGTTATTTATTTCTTTATGTGTGTTCACGTGCTTTATATATGTCCGCAATCGGACTTAGGGGAAAGAATAATTGAACCATTCCTCTATAACGCCGCATAATCGTAAACGCGAAACATAATATGTTTTCTATGCATTGATAATTGATGGATCAACTTATTACGTCCCTGAGGAGGGATGACAAATGCACTCCTGGAAAAAGAAACTTGTAGTATCACAATTAGCATTGGCTTGCACTCTGGCTATCACCTCTCAGGCTAATGCAGCGACCAACGATATTTCTGGTCAAACTTACAATACTTTCCATCACTACAACGACGCCACCTATGCTGATGACGTTTACTATGATGGTTATGTAGGCTGGAATAACTATGCCGCTGATAGTTATTACAACGGCGATATCTATCCGGTCATTAATAACGCTACCGTTAACGGCGTGATTTCTACCTACTATCTGGACGATGGTATTTCTACTAATACCAACGCCAATAGCCTGACAATCAAAAACAGCACTATTCACGGCATGATTTATTCCGAGTGCATGACAACTGATTGTGCTGATCGTGCGGATGACTACTACCATGATCGTCTGGCGCTGACCGTTGATAATTCAACGATCGATGACAACTACGAACACTACACATATAACGGCACTTACAATAATGCCGCTGACACTCATGTTGTAAATGTATTTAACATTGGTACTGCCATCACTCTGGATCAGGAAGTTGATCTGTCCATCTCTAATAACTCTCATGTAGCTGGTATTACGCTGACTCAGGGTTATGAGTGGGAAGATATCGACGACAACACTGTCAGCACTGGTGTAAACAGCAGCGAAGTATTTAATAACACCATCACTGTTAAAGATTCTACCGTGACCTCTGGTTCATGGACTGATGAAGGTACTACTGGTTGGTTTGGTAATACTGGTAATGCTAGTGATTACAATGGTGATGGGTGGAATGCTGATGATGTTGCATTAGCTGTTATTGCACATCCATATGCTGATAACGCTATGCAAACCACTGCCACATTCGATAATTCCACACTGATGGGCGATGTATTCTTCTCAAGTAATTTTGATGAGAACTTCTTCCCACAAGGTCGTGATAGCTATCGTGATGCTGACGGTGATGTAGATACTAACGGTTGGGATGGTACTGATCGCCTGGATCTGACCCTGAACAATGGCAGCAAGTGGGTTGGTGCGGCAATGTCTGCGCATCAGGTTGGTGTTGATACTGATGACGATGGTGTAAATGACTCCTATACATATGGAATCAATACTGAAGCCACTGCAACTCTGATCGACATCGCAGCTAACAGCCTGTGGCCTTTATCAACTGTTGGTGTAGAAAACAGCGACTCTGAATACAGCGAATTTGATCACATCATCGGTAACGAAGTTTACCAGAGCGGTCTGTTCAATGTGACCCTGAACACCGGTTCACAGTGGGATACCACCAAAACTTCTCTGATTGATACTCTGAGCATCAACAGTGGTTCAACTGTTAATGTTGCTGATTCAACGCTGATTTCTGACTCTATCTCTCTGACTGGTCTTTCTGCGCTGAACATCAACGAAGATGGTCATGTTGCAACTGATTCACTGACTGTCGACAACAGTACCGTAACCATTTCTGATGAAGTTTCTGCTGGCTGGGCTGTAGGTGATGCTGCTCTGTATGCTAACAACATCAAAGTGACTAACGATGGTATCCTGGATGTAGGTAACACTGCGGCGAATGCTCTGCAGGTTGATACTCTGAACCTGACCAGCACTACTGATACCAGTGGTAACATTCACGCTGGTGTGTTCAACATCGAAAGCAACCGCTTCGTACTTGATGCCGATCTGACCAACGACCGTACCAACGACACTACCAAGTCAAACTACGGTTATGGCTTAATCGCAATGAACTCTGATGGTCACCTGACCATTAACGGTAACGGCGATAACGACAACACAGCTTCTATCGAAGCTGGTCAGAACGAAGTTGATAACAACGGTGACCATGTTGCAGCTGCAACCGGTAACTACAAAGTTCGTATCGACAACGCTACTGGTGCTGGTTCTATTGCTGACTACAACGGCAACGAGCTGATCTACGTTAACGACAAAAACAGCAACGCGACCTTCTCTGCTGCTAACAAAGCTGACCTGGGTGCATACACCTATCAGGCTGAGCAGCGCGGTAACACCGTTGTTCTGCAACAGATGGAGCTGACCGACTACGCTAACATGGCGCTGAGCATCCCGTCTGCAAACACCAATATCTGGAACCTGGAACAAGACACCGTTGGTACTCGTCTGACCAACTCTCGTCATGGTCTGGCTGATAACGGCGGCGCATGGGTAAGCTACTTCGGTGGTAACTTCAACGGCGACAACGGCACCATTAACTATGATCAGGATGTAAACGGCATCATGGTCGGTGTTGATACCAAAGTTGACGGTAACAACGCTAAGTGGATCGTCGGTGCGGCTGCAGGCTTCGCTAAAGGTGACATGAATGACCGTTCTGGTCAGGTGGATCAAGACAGCCAGACTGCCTACATCTACTCTTCTGCTCACTTCGCGAACAACGTCTTTGTTGATGGTAGCTTGAGCTACTCTCACTTCAACAACGACCTGTCTGCAACCATGAGCAACGGTACTTACGTTGACGGCAGCACCAACTCCGACGCTTGGGGCTTTGGTTTGAAAGCCGGTTACGACTTCAAACTGGGTGATGCAGGTTACGTGACTCCTTACGGCAGCGTTTCTGGTCTGTTCCAGTCTGGTGATGATTACCAGCTGAGCAACGACATGAAAGTTGATGGTCAGTCTTACGACAGCATGCGTTATGAACTGGGTGTAGATGCAGGTTATACCTTCACCTACAGCGAAGACCAGGCTCTGACTCCGTACTTCAAACTGGCTTACGTCTACGACGACTCTAACAACGATAACGATGTGAACGGTGATTCCATCGATAACGGTACTGAAGGGTCTGCGGTACGTGTTGGTCTGGGTACTCAGTTCAGCTTCACCAAGAACTTCAGCGCCTATACCGATGCTAACTACCTCGGTGGTGGTGACGTAGATCAAGACTGGTCCGCGAATGTGGGTGTTAAATATACTTGGTAATATTCTTCACTCCGAAGAAATAGGTAATTTAATCTAAATAATGCCCGTCAAGGATTTGACGGGCATTACTGCAAAGGACGCGCAAATGTTATCTGTAGTTAAACCTCTTCAGGAATTTGGTAAGCTCGATAAATGTTTGTCCAGATACGGCACGCGCTTCGAGTTTAATAATGAAAAGCAAGTTATATTTTCAAGTGATGTCAATAGCGAAGATACTTTCGTTATTTTAGAGGGCGTTATCTCTTTGCGTAGAGAAGAAAACGTACTTATCGGTATTACCCAGGCTCCTTATATTATGGGACTGGCTGATGGTTTAATGAAAAACGATATACCATACAAATTAATATCAGAAGGAAATTGTACGGGATATCATCTGCCAGCCAAACAAACCATTACGCTTATTGAACAAAATCAACTCTGGCGAGACGCTTTTTACTGGTTAGCCTGGCAAAATAGAATTCTGGAATTACGCGATGTGCAGCTCATTGGACATAATTCCTACGAACAAATCCGCGCCACGTTATTATCAATGATTGACTGGAATGAAGAATTGCGCTCACGTATTGGCGTGATGAATTATATCCATCAACGTACACGCATATCGCGTTCTGTCGTCGCAGAAGTTCTCGCTGCTTTACGTAAAGGCGGCTATATCGAAATGAATAAAGGCAAACTGGTTGCTATCAACCGTTTGCCTTCAGAGTATTAATCAGGACGCGGGGATGACCAACGGTTTATTCCCGCTCAGTTCGGTCACCAGGTCATTGATGCCATCGCTCATATTTTTAAAGCGCGTCAATGGCGAACGAGTAACCACCACAAACGCGCCAATATTCTTCTGCGGGATCATCGCCATATAGGTAATGAAACCGCCACCACCACCTGTCTTCTGAATAATCCCCGGACGACCCTCTTTCGGGGCCATATATACCCAGCCTAAACCAAGAGCATCCGCTTTGCCGGGGACATCCATACCAATCACTTTCGTAAACTGCGCTCGCTGATAAATCAACGTCTGCATGCGATCTGCCTGGTTACTGCGCTGATAAAAATCAGATGACAAATACTGCTGCATCCAGCGCATCATATCGCCAGGCGTGGAATAGACGCCGCCGCTGCCAATTGCCGCCAGCGTGTTATTGCATGGACTGGCACCGCGCTCTGCAACCATTAAACGGCGGCACTGATCCGGTGAGGGGGTGTAGGTGGTGTCTTTCATCCCCAATGGACGGGTAATCTGCTCTTCAAACAACTGGGTATAAGGCTTGCCAGACGCATTCGCAAGTGCATCTGCCAGCAGGTCGAACGCAAGGTTAGAGTACGCCGCCTGACTGCCTGGCGCGGCTTTCAGCTTCGCCGTAGAAAGGTATTTCCAGCGTTGCTCGCGCGTTGGCCAGACAAACACCGGACGATGTGCCGCGCCACCGGGCTGTTCACGGGGCAGGGCGCTGGTATGGGTTGCCAGATTCACCAGCGTAATGGGCGTCCCATTGTAGGTCGGTACGCGTGCGCCTGGCGGAGCATATTTACTTAGTGGATCGTTTAACTTCACGGTCCCCTGGTCGAGCAATTTCACCAGCATTTCACTGGTCATTAGCTTGGTGAGGGAAGCAATACGCACGACCGAATCCAGCTGCGGGCGAACGTTATTACCCGGGCGCGTTTCGCCATAACTGCGAAAGACGCGCTGGTTACCGTCGATAACAACCAGCGCCATCCCCGTGGCACCACTGCCATAAAAAATATGATCGGCATAACGATCGACAATATCAGAGGCGAACTCCGGTTCAGTGATCGGCTGCGCCGCATGGACGGGGGTCAATAACGCCGCACAAAGCACGGCAGAAAAAAGCAGACTACGTTTCAACGGTGGTGTCCATAGATTGAATGAAGGTAACTGAGCGTATTTATACTACTCATTGATGGATTGAAAAGGGCGAATTAGTGCAATAATAGTGTTAAAAACGTAACGGCGCGTAAACACGATCTTTTTCCTGCTCACCAATGCCTGCATTTGTGATCCTGCGCGTGTTAATCCGCTAATGTAAATAATCTTTGGTTTGTGAAATCCGTCGAAACAATTCTTATGGTCAGGCTGGCGAACTATGCGCCTTGCTATGGGTCACAATGGGCGGTTTCATTTGGCTGATTCTTTGTAGCGGTCATGCGGTTAATACACAGCAGTTGTTAAAACGATAAGAAGTTAGCAGGAGTGCATATGTTTAAGTCTTTTTTCCCAAAGCCGGGAGCGTTTTTTCTCTCGGCCTTTGTTTGGGCATTGATTGCCGTGATCTTCTGGCAAGCCGGTGGGGGGGATTGGGTGGCGCGCATCACCGGAGCTTCCGGGCAGATCCCAATTAGCGCCGCGCGTTTCTGGTCGTTAGATTTCCTGATATTTTACGCTTACTACATTGTTTGCGTAGGGCTTTTTGCACTGTTCTGGTTTATTTATAGCCCGCATCGTTGGCAATACTGGTCAATACTCGGTACTGCGTTGATTATCTTCGTCACCTGGTTTTTGGTGGAAGTTGGAGTTGCCGTCAACGCCTGGTATGCGCCGTTTTATGATCTGATTCAAACTGCGCTAAGTTCGCCGCATAAAGTCACTATCGAACAATTTTACCGCGAAGTGGGTGTCTTTCTGGGGATTGCGCTGATCGCGGTGGTGATCAGTGTGCTGAACAACTTCTTTGTCAGTCACTACGTGTTCCGCTGGCGTACGGCGATGAACGAATATTACATGGCGAACTGGCAACAACTGCGTCATATCGAAGGTGCCGCCCAGCGTGTGCAGGAAGACACCATGCGTTTTGCTTCAACGCTTGAGAATATGGGCGTCAGTTTTATCAACGCTATCATGACGTTGATCGCCTTCCTGCCGGTACTGGTAACGCTCTCTGCGCATGTGCCGGAGTTGCCGATTGTCGGCCATATTCCGTATGGTCTGGTGATTGCTGCTATCGTATGGTCGTTGATGGGGACCGGATTGCTGGCAGTGGTAGGGATCAAACTGCCGGGACTGGAGTTTAAAAATCAGCGTGTAGAAGCTGCCTACCGTAAAGAGTTGGTTTATGGTGAAGACGATGCATCGCGCGCGACACCGCCTACGGTACGCGAGCTGTTTAGCGCCGTGCGGAAAAACTATTTCCGCCTCTATTTTCACTATATGTATTTCAACATCGCCCGCATTCTCTATTTGCAGGTCGATAACGTTTTCGGTTTGTTCTTGCTGTTTCCGTCGATTGTTGCCGGTACGATTACGCTCGGCCTGATGACGCAGATTACCAACGTTTTTGGTCAGGTTCGCGGTGCTTTTCAGTACCTGATTAACTCATGGACCACGCTGGTTGAGTTGATGTCTATCTACAAACGTCTGCGCAGCTTTGAACATGAGCTGGATGGTGACAAAATTCAGGAAGTAACCCATACCTTGAGTTAAAAAGGAGAAGTAATGTCGCGCGTCAATCATCTATCTTCGCTTTCGTTATTGGCGGTTCTGGTTTTAGCAGGGTGTAGTAGTCAGGCTCCGCAACCGTTGAAAAAGGGCGAAAAAGCGATAGATGTGGCGAGCGTCGTGCGGCAGAAGATGCCCGCGAGTGTGAAAGACCGCGATGCCTGGGCGAAAGATCTCGCCACCACGTTTGAAAGTCAGGGGCTGGCACCGACGCTGGAAAATGTCTGCTCGGTGCTGGCGGTGGCGCAGCAGGAGTCAAATTATCAGGCAGATCCGCCCGTTCCGGGCTTAAGCAAGATAGCATGGCAAGAGATTGACCGTCGTGCCGAACGGATGCACATCCCAGCTTTTCTGGTTCATACCGCGCTAAAAATCAAATCGCCAAACGGCAAAAGTTATAGTGAGCGGTTAGATTCTGTGCGTACAGAAAAGCAATTAAGCGCGATTTTTGACGATTTGATCAGCATGGTGCCAATGGGGCAGACGCTGTTTGGTTCGCTTAATCCGGTACGTACCGGTGGACCGATGCAGGTCAGCATTGCGTTTGCCGAACAGCATACCAAAGGGTATCCGTGGAAAATGGACGGTACAGTCCGTCAGGAAGTCTTCAGTCGCCGCGGCGGATTGTGGTTCGGTACTTACCATTTACTGAATTATCCCGCCAGTTATAGCGCGCCGATATACCGTTTTGCCGATTTTAACGCTGGCTGGTACGCCAGCCGTAATGCCGCTTTTCAGAACGCGGTCAGTAAGGCCACTGGCATAAAGCTGGCGCTGGACGGTGATTTAATTCGTTACGACAGTAAAGAACCTGGGAAAACAGAGCTGGCAACGCGCAAACTGGCAGGCAAACTGGGGATGAGCGACAGCGAAATTCGACGTCAGTTAGAGAAAGGGGACAGCTTCTCTTTTGAGGAGACGGCGCTGTACAAGAAAGTTTATCAACTTGCCGAAGCGAAAACGGGTAGATCACTACCCCGCGAAATGTTGCCCGGCATCCAACTGGAAAGCCCGAAAATTACCCGCAATCTGACTACGGCCTGGTTTGCGAAGCGCGTAGACGAACGGCGGGCGCGTTGTATGAAACAGTAAGCAAAAGGGAACGCCAGGCCAGATAAGGCATTTTAGGCCGCATCTGGCAACCTACTCTTACTGGCGGCGATGTCGCCAGTGCAGCCATAGCGCCACCACTGCAAAAATGAAGCAGCCAATTAAAAATGGGATCAGCCCGAAAATGGTACCGACACCTAAACCAATTTCCACCCGTGGGCGGCCTGTTTCCTGAGCCTGCATTAAACGCTCATAGACGCCGGGCGCATGCACTAACAGGTTCAGCAATTGCGCCCCAGCCCAAAAGCAAAACAGCACAAACAACGCATAGGCAATGTTGCCAGGCGTAGAAGAGGCATTGCGATATTTTCCGCTAAACAGCGATTTTGACAGGGTGAAATCAGCCATAAAAACCTCCGGAAGTCATCTGCTTCTCTTCTGGTGTCATACCAGCGGCTTATGGCAAGTCTGACAGGTCATTAAGATTGTCAATATCAGAATCATGGTAAATTGATGTTGGGAATATTCCCGAAGCGGGAATATTTGTCACGAGTCACAAAACGGTAACTTTAAGTTAAATTTTTTAACGATACGGGAAATGCTGTCTACCCCACAGACGTAAGTTATCGATTATGCGAAGATGTTATTTTTCGTTAACGGAGCTGCCATGAGTCTGCCTGTAAAAATTCGCCGTGACTGGCACTACTATGCGTTCGCCATTGGCCTGATATTCATTCTTAATGGCGTGGTGGGGTTACTGGGATTTGAAGCAAAAGGTTGGCAGACCTATGCCGTTGGTCTGGTGACGTGGGTGATTAGTTTCTGGCTCGCGGGGCTGATTATTCGTCGTCGCGATGAAGAAACTGAAAACGCCCAATAACAGTTATTGGGCATTTAAAAATTACATCGTGGTTTTCAATGCGTTATCCGCAGCGTGACGCTCCAGCGCCAGCTCGATCAAACGCGTGATCAGGTCGGTGTAACCCAAACCGCTGGCTTGCCACAGCTTCGGATACATACTGATGTTGGTGAAGCCTGGCAGTGTGTTGATCTCGTTGATTACCACTTCGTTCTCTGGGGTTAAAAACACGTCTACACGCGCCATGCCTGCGCAACCCAACGTTTGATAAGCCTGAACGGCAATTGCCCGGATCTTATCGTTGATTTCAGGCGTAATGGCTGCCGGAACCACCACTTTCGCGCCATCTTCGTCAATGTACTTGGTGTCGTAGGCATAGAAATCGCTGGTTAGTACGATCTCGCCACAGGTACTGGCTTGCGGATTGTCGTTGCCCAGAACCGCGCATTCGATCTCACGACCTTTGATCCCTTGCTCAACGATCACTTTATGATCGAACTCGAACGCCAGATCGACGGCAATTGCGTACTCTTCTTCACTGGTTACTTTGCTGACACCAACAGAAGAGCCCTGGTTAGCGGGTTTTACAAACAGCGGTAACCCCAGTTTTGACTTCACTTCGGCAAAACTGATGTTTTGACGATTGGTGCGTGTCAGGGTAATAAATGGCGCAATGTTCAGCCCGGCATCGCGTAGCAGACGTTTGGTGACATCTTTATCCATACAGGCTGCTGACGCCAGAACATCAGAACCCACAAACGGTAAATTGGCGACCCGCAGCATTCCCTGCAAGGAACCATCTTCGCCTAGCGTACCGTGAACAATCGGGAAAATGACATCCACCGTCGGCAATGGCTGACCGTTTTGCGCGTCGATAAGCTGATGCTCATGTTTACCAGGCACCTGCGCAAGACTGGTCGCCGAAGGGCGCAACGCAATATGGGCAGGATCGTCTGCATTTAGCAGATAATTGTTGGCATCGCTGACGTGCCATTGCCCTTGTTTATCAATGCCCAGCAGCACAACGTCGAAGCGACTTTTATCAATGGCATCGACAATGTTTTTTGCCGATTGCAAAGACACTTCATGTTCCGCTGATTTACCACCAAAAACGATTCCTACCCGCAGTTTTTCCATCTTGAAAACCTATCCCGTCTAACACAAAGTGCATACATTACCACGACAAAACGGGGGATTCGCGGCCTTCTGACAGAATGTTGCAATCTTCTACTGACAAAGTGTGCAACGTACTGGTGAAGAAAGTGCGTTATCTCAAAGATGTGTGCAAGATCACAAAAATGATGAACGGGAAGCTAATTTATTCCTGGTTTAAATGGCCATGCAGTGAGTTTTTTTCTCTTAATTATAAGTTAGCAAAGAGAATATATTTCATAACTTTTACTTATAATAAAGGTTGATAATTAAAATCCTATACTTTGTATGGTTACTTATTTAAATAAGAGAAACGTTTCGCTGATAAATATGGAAAAAATATTTGCGCAAAGTATTTCATTCGTCATAAAAATACTACCTCCAGACACTATGAAGTTGTGAAGCATAATGTTAACTTCTCCATACTTTGGATAAGGAAATACAGACATGAAAAATCTCATTGCTGAGTTGTTATTTAAGCTTGCCCAAAAAGAAGAAGAGTCGAAAGAACTGTGCGCGCAGGTAGAAGCACTGGAGATTATCGTCACTGCAATGCTTCGTAATATGGCGCAAAATGACCAACAGCGGTTGATTGATCAGGTAGAGGGGGCACTTTACGAGGTAAAGCCCGATGCCAGCATTCCTGACGACGATACGGAGCTGCTGCGCGATTATGTAAAGAAGTTATTGAAGCATCCTCGTCAGTAAAAAGGTAATCTTTTCAACAGCTGTCATAAAGCTGTCACGGCTGAGACTTATAGTCGCTTTGTTTTTATTTTTTAATGTATTTGTACATGGAGAAAATAAAGTGAAACAAAGCACTATTGCACTGGCACTCTTACCGTTACTGTTTACCCCTGTGACAAAAGCCCGGACACCAGAAATGCCTATTCTGGAAAACCGGGCTGCTCAGGGCGATATTACTGCACCCGGCGGTGCTCGCCGCTTAACGGGTGATCAGAGCGCCGCTCTGCGTGATTCTCTTAGCGATAAGCCTGCAAAAAATATTATTTTGCTGATTGGCGATGGGATGGGGGATTCGGAAATTACTGCCGCACGTAATTATGCCGAAGGTGCGGGCGGCTTTTTTAAAGGTATTGATGCCTTACCGCTTACCGGGCAATACACTCACTATGCGCTGAATAAAAAAACCGGCAAACCGGACTACGTTACCGACTCGGCTGCATCCGCAACTGCCTGGTCAACCGGTGTCAAAACCTATAACGGCGCATTGGGTGTCGATATTCATGAAAAAGATCACCCAACGATTCTGGAAATGGCAAAAGCCGCAGGGCTGGCGACCGGTAACGTTTCTACCGCAGAGTTGCAGGATGCCACTCCCGCCGCGTTGGTGGCGCATGTGACTTCGCGCAAATGCTACGGTCCGAGCGCGACCAGTGAAAAATGTCCGGGTAACGCGCTGGAAAAAGGCGGAAAAGGATCGATTACAGAACAGCTGCTTAACGCCCGTGCCGATGTTACGCTTGGCGGCGGCGCAAAAACCTTTGCGGAAACGGCAACCGCCGGTGAATGGCAGGGAAAAACGCTGCGTGAACAGGCGCAGGTGCGTGGTTATCAGTTAGTGAACGATGCTGCCTCGCTGAACGCAGTGACGGAAGCGAACCAGCAAAAACCCCTGCTAGGACTGTTTGCTGACGGCAATATGCCAGTGCGCTGGCAAGGACCGAAAGCAACGTACCACGGCAATATCGACAAGCCCGCAGTTACCTGTACGCCTAATCCGCAACGTAATGACAGCGTACCGACCCTGGCGCAGATGACTGATAAAGCCATTGAATTGTTGAGTAAAAATGAGAAAGGCTTTTTCCTGCAAGTTGAAGGTGCATCAATCGATAAACAGGATCACGCGGCGAATCCTTGTGGGCAAATTGGCGAGACGGTCGATCTCGACGAAGCCGTACAACGGGCGCTGGAATTCGCTAAAACGGATGGCAACACGCTGGTCATAGTCACCGCTGATCACGCCCACGCCAGCCAGATTGTCGCGCCGGACACCAAAGCGCCGGGCCTCACCCAGGCGCTAAATACCAAAGATGGCGCAGTGATGGTGATGAGTTACGGGAACTCCGAAGAGGATTCACAAGAACATACCGGCAGTCAGCTGCGTATTGCGGCTTATGGCCCGCATGCCGCCAATGTTGTTGGACTGACTGACCAGACCGATCTCTTCTACACCATGAAGGCCGCCCTGGGGCTGAAATAAAACCGCGCCCGGCGGTGAAATTTCGCTGCCGGGTGGTTTTTTTGCGGTTAGCAACCAGACTTAATGGCAGATCACGGGCGCAAACGCTCATGGTTAAAACATGAAGAGGGATGGTGCTATGAAAATAACATTACTGGTTACCTTGCTTTTCGGACTGGTTTTTTTAACCACCGTCGGCGCTGCCGAGAGAACCTTAACCCCGCAACAACAGCGTATGACCTCCTGTAATCAGCAGGCGACGGCGCAGGCGTTGAAAGGGGATGCTCGTAAGACCTACATGAGTGATTGCCTGAAGAACAGCAAGTCTGCGCCAGGTGAAAAAAGTTTGACGCCACAGCAGCAAAAGATGCGCGAATGTAATAATCAAGCAACGCAACAATCTCTGAAAGGTGATGATCGTAATAAGTTTATGAGCGCCTGCCTCAAGAAAGCCGCCTGATACCTGATAGTGCTAACGGGTGAGCTACGAAAATGGCTCACCCGAAATTTCATACTTCTGCCTTTAGCCCCGTCTCTATAATTTGGGAAAATTGTTTCTGAATGTTCCCAAAAATAATGAATGATGAAAACTTTTTCAAAAAAGCGGCGGCGCATGGGGAGGAACCTCCTTTAACTCCTCAAAACGAACATCAGCGGTCCGGGCTGCGCTTCGCCCGTCGCGTCAGACTCCCCCGCGCGGTTGGCCTGGCTGGCATGTTCTTACCGATTGCTTCAACGCTGGTTTCGCACCCGCCGCCGGGCTGGTGGTGGCTGGTGTTGGTCGGCTGGGCGTTCGTCTGGCCGCATTTAGCCTGGCAGATTGCGAGTAGGGCTGTCGATCCGCTTAGCCGGGAAATTTATAACTTAAAAACCGATGCAGTATTAGCGGGAATGTGGGTAGGCGTAATGGGCGTAAACGTGCTGCCTTCCACCGCGATGTTGATGATTATGTGTCTGAATTTGATGGGGGCAGGCGGCCCCCGTCTGTTTGTCGCGGGTCTGGTGTTGATGGTGGTTTCCTGCCTTGTCACCCTCGAACTGACGGGTATCACCGTGTCGTTCAATAGTGCGCCGCTGGAATGGTGGCTCTCCCTTCCCATTATCGTCATTTATCCTCTGCTGTTTGGCTGGGTCAGCTACCAGACGGCGACTAAACTGGCGGAACATAAACGCAGGTTGCAGGTCATGAGTACCCGCGACGGTATGACGGGCGTGTATAACCGACGTCATTGGGAAACGATGTTACGCAATGAATTTGATAACTGTCGGCGGCATAACCGCGATGCGACATTACTGATTATCGATATCGACCATTTCAAGAGCATCAACGATACCTGGGGCCATGATGTGGGCGATGAAGCGATTGTGGCGCTTACCCGACAATTACAAATTACCCTGCGCGGTAGCGATGTGATTGGTCGGTTTGGTGGCGATGAGTTTGCGGTGATCATGTCCGGTACGCCAGCTGAGAGCGCCATTACCGCCATGTTACGGGTACATGAAGGATTAAATACGTTACGCCTGCCGAATACGCCGCAGGTGATGTTACGGATTAGTGTGGGGGTTGCGCCGCTGAACCCACAAATGAGTCACTATCGTGAGTGGTTGAAATCGGCAGATTTGGCGCTTTACAAAGCAAAGAAAGCCGGACGTAACCGCACCGAAGTGGCGGCCTGACGTCCGGCAAAAGTCATCAGGATTTACTGAGTTTTTCTGATTTTTCCATACACTTCGTCATCGCTTCGATCACGGCGGCACGGAAGCCTTTCTCTTCCAGTACGCGTACCGCCTCAATGGTGGTGCCTCCCGGTGAGCAGACCATATCTTTCAGTGCCCCCGGATGTTCTCCCGTTTCCAGCACCATTTTTGCGGAACCCATTACCGCCTGAGCGGCAAATTTATACGCCTGGGCGCGTGGCATCCCGCCCAGCACGGCGGCGTCGGCCATCGCTTCGATAAACATAAAGACGTAGGCTGGCGAAGAACCGCTCACACCGACCACCGGGTGGATCATCGGCTCTGCAATCACTTCCGCTTCGCCAAAGCAGCGGAAAATATTCAGCACATCAGCAGTATCTTCTGGGGTCACCAGCGCGTTTGGCGTTATGGAGGTCATCCCGGCATTAACCAGTGCGGGAGTGTTCGGCATGGCGCGGATAATTTTCCGGTCATGGCCCAGCGCGCGGGCAAGCTGGTCGAGCGTGACACCCGCAGCAATAGAAACGACCAGAGAGTCTTTATTCAGGCTGGAGGTGATTTCGCTAAGCACTTTAATCATGATGCCCGGTTTAACGGCGGCGAAAATGATGTCGGCGATTTGCGCCACTTCCTGCGCCGATTCTGCGGCGTTGATGCCGAACTGGTCATGCAGGGCGGCGACGTTATCCGGGGAGGGGGTATATACCCAGATTTGCCCTGGAAGCACCTGACCGCTGGCAATCAGACCGCCGAGAATGGCTTTTCCCATATTGCCGCAGCCAATAAAACCGATTTTCTTTTCCATTGCCTCACTCCTGCCGTGAAATTCATTGTTTTGATAATCGCTGGCAGAAGCATAAACAGAACTATGCCGGAAGGCAAAAGCGCGACACAATAGAGAATTACCCAACAAAGGATGACTTTATGACAATTTGGGTGGATGCCGACGCGTGTCCCAATGTAATTAAAGAGATTTTGTATCGCGCGGCTGAACGTATGCAGATGCCGCTGGTACTGGTAGCAAACCAGAGTTTACGCGTACCGCCTTCGCGATTTATTCGTACGCTGCGTGTCGCGGCAGGTTTCGACGTTGCCGATAACGAAATTGTCCGGCAGAGTGAAGCGGGCGATTTGGTGATCACCGCAGATATTCCTTTGGCTGCTGAAGCCATCGAGAAAGGCGCTGCGGCGCTTAATCCACGCGGCGAACGTTACACACCAGCGACCATTCGTGAGCGCCTGACGATGCGCGATTTTATGGATACCTTACGCGCCAGTGGGATCCAGACCGGGGGACCAGATAGCCTTTCACAACGTGACCGCCAGGCCTTTGCCGCGGAGCTGGAGAAGTGGTGGCTGGAAGTGCAACGTAGTCGTGGCTGAATGTAATTTATTATTTACACTTCATTCTTGAAAATTTATTGGTATAGTAAGGGATGTATTAAAATTTTCACTTTAAGTGGAACTTTTTCTTTACAATCGAAATTGTACTAGTTTGATGGTATGATCGCTATTCTCATGACACCGGCTTTCGCCGCATTGCGACCTATTGGGGAAAACCCACGATGACACAACCTCTTTTTCTGATCGGGCCTCGGGGCTGTGGTAAAACAACGGTCGGAATGGCCCTTGCCGATTCGCTTAACCGTCGATTTGTCGATACCGACCAGTGGTTGCAATCACAGCTCAATATGACGGTCGCGGAGATCGTCGAAAGGGAAGAGTGGGCGGGATTCCGCGCCAGAGAAACGGCGGCGTTGGAAGCGGTAACTGCGCCATCCACCGTTATCGCCACGGGCGGCGGCATTATCCTGACGGAATTTAATCGTCACTTTATGCAAAATAACGGGATCGTGGTTTATTTGTGTGCGCCAGTATCAGTCCTGGTTAACCGACTGCAAGCTGCACCGGAAGAAGATTTACGGCCAACCTTAACGGGGAAACCGCTGAGCGAAGAAGTTCAGGAAGTGCTGGAAGAACGCGATGCGCTATATCGCGAAGTTGCGCATATTATCATCGACGCAACAAACGAACCCAGCCAGGTGATTTCTGAAATTCGCAGCGCCCTGGCACAGACGATCAATTGTTGATTTTCGAGCGCCTATACTTAACGTTCATCCCGTGAAATAAGGAAGAACGATGCCAACGAAACCGCCTTATCCTCGTGAAGCATATATAGTGACGATTGAAAAAGGAAAGCCAGGACAGACGGTAACCTGGTACCAACTCAGAGCCGATCATCCTAAACCAGACTCGTTGATCAGTGAACATCCAACCGCTCAGGAAGCGATGGATGCGAAAAAACGCTATGAGGACCCTGACAAAGAGTGACCGCATCAGACTGCTCGGAAGGGATTCTGAGTGCCACCACAAGGGATCTGCGTCACATTTTTCACAATTCATGTTTTTCAAATAATTAGAATATTAAACAATAACAATCCATTACTGGAATCATTTGGAATCTTTACATTATGCCGTGCAGGTCTGCTGCTACGCTTTTTGTCATTTGTAGCACAGGTAAGTGTCGGCAGTGGTGCTTAGCGCTTGCCCGGTAATTAACGACGAAATAAAAGTAAGGTGGAAGAACAATGAGTGCGTCGTTGGCGATCCTGACCATCGGCATTGTACCTATGCAGGAAGTTTTGCCGCTCCTGACAGAATACATTGACGAAGATAATATTTCCCATCATAGCCTGCTGGGGAAGTTAAGCCGCGAAGAAGTGATGGCGGAGTACGCGCCAGAAGCAGGCGAAGACACAATTCTCACATTATTAAATGACAACCAGCTGGCCCATGTTTCGCGTCGCAAAGTGGAGCGAGACCTGCAAGGTGTGGTTGAAGTGCTCGATAATCAGGGTTACGACGTCATTATATTAATGAGTACGGCAAACATTAGTAGTATGACCGCGCGTAATACGATCTTTCTTGAGCCGTCGCGAATATTGCCACCGCTGGTTTCCTCTATTGTTGAAGATCATCAGGTGGGGGTTATCGTACCGGTTGAAGAGCTACTGACCGTTCAGGCGCAAAAATGGCAAATTTTGCAGAAACCGCCAGTATTTTCATTGGGTAACCCCATTCATGATTCGGAACAAAAAATCATTGATGCCGGGAAAGAATTACTGGCAAAAGGCGCAGATGTCATCATGCTGGATTGTTTGGGATTTAACCAGCGTCATCGCGATTTACTGCAAAAACAGCTCGATGTTCCTGTCTTGCTCTCTAACGTATTGATTGCAAGGCTGGCAGCGGAATTGCTGGTGTAATTTTGCGTGACAGCCAGCGCCTCTGGCCCCTATAGTGAAGTAGATGTTCAACTACCAGACAGGGCCAGTTTATGCTTCAAAGTAATGAGTACTTTTCCGGCAAAGTGAAATCGATCGGCTTTTCCAGCAGCAGCACTGGTCGCGCCAGCGTGGGTGTTATGGTTGAAGGCGAATACACCTTCAGCACCGCTGAGCCTGAAGAGATGACGGTAATCAGTGGTGCGCTGAATGTGTTACTGCCTGACGCGACCGACTGGCAAGTGTATGAAGCCGGTTCGGTGTTTAATGTTCCCGGTCACAGCGAGTTTCATCTGCAAGTTGCCGAACCCACCTCTTATCTGTGCCGCTATCTGTAATTCCTCGCCTTCCCCATGAACGGGAGGGCATTTTTCTGAAATATCCTCTCTTTAACCCATAATAATATTCCCTTTGCTGCGATTTTTTCGATTTCCGATATATTCATAATTCATCAAGGTTGATATAAATATCAGTGAAGATTATGAATGGAATTAATATATTGGTCATCTGTATGGTCGTGTTTTTTATGACTGGCAATGCATGTGCCACAGAGTGGATCAGTAGCGAGGACCTTATCACCTCTGACTTTCATCTTATGACGGCAGACGAGCGCAACGTGGTTAAAGCGGCAACCAACGATAGTATGGAAGCTGCTTATATGCTGAAAGATAATATCCGTTGGTATTATCATAATGGTGACCTATCATTACCCGCTAACTTCAGCAATCAAAATAAACTGGTGGTGAACGGTAATTTAACGATTTCCGGCGATTATGATGATTATCTGTCAGGTAATGGTCATCTGATTGTATTAGGTAATGTTATTGTCGACAACTTTATTAATCATGATTTCGCGTATGTCAAAGGGCAGATGACAGCGAAAGGTTTGGTTTATGCTGATTATAATGATCACAACTTTGAAGTGATGAAAGGAATTAGCACGCGAGGCATTATTGTTTCCGATAAAGCAACGCAATTTGAGGTCATCAAAGCTGAGTTTTATATCAATGAAGATGAAAGCGGTGAAGAATATAACTGGGACGAGAATATTCAAAAAGCCTATTCACTGGTGACGCCTAATCTTTATGATCATAGTGAAATCGAAACCGATAATATTTCCAATGCGTATCCTGACTATGATAGCGTCGTAGACAATATCGTTCAGGGTTTACCTCTTTTTCGAGATAAAGCTGCTCCTGAAATTAATGAGAAATTAAAATGGATTGAAACGGGGAAACTCGATAATTTCCTTGCGGATAAAATAAAGCATGAAGATCCACTGGTGGCACGTTTTCTGACTCATATAGAGCGTTTGTCAACCGCCGTTATGCTGCAACTGTTACAGCACCCCGATGACCAGACGCGTGAATCGATGGCGCAGTCCTGGCCCGCTCAACAGATGCATTTGCTTACCGACGAAATAATTAAAGATGAAGCTGTTGCCAGAGGACTGGTTAAAAACAGCAATATATCCGCCGAAGTGAATAAAAAATTAATGTCTGTACCCGTCGAGAGCGTACAGCTGGAGCAGGCCAGACAGGATAATCTTTCTCCTGATATTGTTGTGTCGTTAAGTCAAAGCCCTTTTCTCAGTGTGCGCAAGACATTAATCAGCCATTACGATTACGCCTGGCTGGTTCCAACTGCAGTGGTCGATGAATTGATAAATAGCGAAGATCCGGAGTTACGCGAAAGAATTACCGGAACCGATTTAACCGCACAACAAGCGGTGTTGTTGAGTAAAGATAAATCGCTGAAAGTTCGTCAAGCATTAGCCCGGACGCTTACTGAACTAAAAATCACCCAACTGTCAGCGACCCTGAGGACAGAGGATGTTGAACGTATCGCAGAACAAATGTATCTGGATAATAAAGAAAATAAAAATATCGTGAAGGCGTTATTGGTCGCTTTGCCGGAGTCGCGTCAACTGACTTTGGCAAAAGAAGATGTGCACAATTTACGTGACGGCATGCGTTATCTGACCTCGAAGGAAGTGATTAGTTATCTACTGAATCAGCATGACATTCCCAGCATCTGGTATGAGCTGGCACGCGATAAATTGTTACCTCTGGAGTATAAGAAACAATTATGGCAACACACCTTAAAATTAATGATGAGTAAACGGCAAGAAGATCAAGAGCAAGCCTACGAAGTACAGCTGGCGCTGATTGATAATGGTATTATTGACGAAGAGATGCTTAATAATGCTATCGATTTACTGGTTTATTTACCTGCTGAATACCGCTATCGGATGCGAAACCAGTTATTTGATAATAAAGATTTACCCTCCGGAATTATCAACAAACTCGATCAACAGTATCGTTTTAACTCCGACTGGGCGTTGTCTGTTGTCAGTATGAAAAATAGCACCCGTAGACAAAGTGAAAGAGGATTACACCGCTGGAATCATGAGGAAAGCGATATTTTTGCGGAGCTGGATACGATAAAAGATAAATCAGATGATGAATGGTGGTGCGGATTGCTGAAAAGTCACAATGATCATTTGCGGCAGACGGCGTTGCGCAATGTACATACCCCAGCCTCTTTGTTAACGACATTGACTGAGTCACAGGATCGGGCGCTGGCTATTAATAATCCACAGTTGGCTGCCGATGTGAAAACGGCGTGGTTAAAAGAGGATCCATCATTAATCTTATTTGTCGATCAGCCCGATCTTTCGCAGTTACGTGATTTAGTGAAAACCGGGGCAACGCGGCAAATTCGCAGTGAAGCGCGTAACCGGTTTGAGGAAAAACAATGACACAACGCCCCTGGAGCAAGTTACAGAGGGAGATTTATGACTTACTGACGCCAACGATCAACCTGCAAATTCACTGTACCCGTTATCCCATGCGCAGCCAAAATGGTGGAAGCACCGATTTACCGCGTTATTGGATCACGTTGGATAAAGACGTGATCTGGGATTACCCAAAAGACTTTATGGCAGGCAATGGTGGAGTGCGTAATTTTCATGGTGAAACTTGCTGGTATCCTTATCTGACGGATATTTGTTCAATTTCTGATTTATTGCGTGAATATATTGATACCCCAAAAGCGGAGCTGTTAACGAAACAATTTACCAGCGATAAATGGGGGTTAGTGAATATTCTGCGTGCCGCTGACAGGCGAATAGGGATGAGACGGTTGGATCAGTTACGGCGTAAAACGCATAATATTGCTGCGCTAAAAATTATTGCCCGCCGTAGCGAATGATTATATGCCTGGTGTGGATTCGTACGCCGGATAAGACGCCGCAGGCGTCGCATCCGGCATTAAAGGCAAATCAGCAATTAACGTTGTGCTTCGCCACCTAATCCTTCGATCAGGTTTTGGATTAATGCTGCCAGTTCACCGGTCATCAGGATGAAATCGGCATCAAAACGTTGGGCAAAATCTTCACGGTCGATATCTTCGTTTTGATCGCGCAGCTCGTCGCAGAACTTCAGACGCTTGAGTGAACCATCGTCGCACATCACAAACTGAATGCGCTGCTGCCAGTCGAGCGCCAGTTTAGTCACCACTTTTCCTGCTTCAATGTGGTTGGTGATTTCTTCGCTGGTCAAATCTTGTTTCTTCGCGCGGATCACGCCGCCATCTTCCAGCAACGATTTCAGTTCGGCTTCATCAAGCAGCTGGAAGCCTTGTGCCGCACTACCAGAGCGTACCCATTCGGTCAGCGTCAGTTCAATCGGGTTTTCCATGCTCAATGGTACAACCGGTAACGACCCCAGGCTTTTACGCAGTAATGCCAGCGTATCTTCTGCTTTTTTGGCACTGGCGCAGTCCACCATAATCAAACCGTTTACCGTGTCGATCCACATCATGGTTTGGCTGAAACGGCTGAAAGCGCGCGGCAGAAGAGAGTGCAGCACTTCATCTTTCAGCGAATCTTTTTCGGTTTTCTTCAGCTTGCGCGCCTGTTCCGCTTCCAGCTTGGCGATTTTTGCTTCCAGCGCCTGTTTAATCACCGGAGACGGGAGGATTTTTTCTTCTTTGCGTGCGCAGATAACAATTTGACCATTGGCAACGTGCGTTAACGCATCGCTGTGCGATCCCATCGGAGGAACCCAGCCCATCTTCGCCATGTCCTGGCTGCCGCATGGGGTAAATGCCATCGAGGCTAGCTGTTTTTCCATCTCTTCTGCACGCAGCGAAATCTCGCGGCTAAGACGGTAAACCATTAAATTTTTGAACCACAGCATGATAATTTCCACGGCCTTGTCGTTAAATTTAGCGGGCATGATAACGAATTGTCGGCGGCCTTGCATTGCCAATCCGGTTGTCCGTCTCTACGCTATTGATATTGAAAAAAATAAGGAGAGTACCGTGCGTATAGGTATCGATTTAGGCGGCACTAAAACTGAAGTGATTGCACTGGGCGATGCAGGGGAGCAGTTGTATCGTCATCGTCTGCCCACGCCGCGTGATGATTACCATCAGACCATCGAAACGATCGCCACGTTGGTTGATATGGCGGAGCAGGCGACAGGGCAGCGCGGAACGGTAGGCATGGGCATTCCAGGCTCGATTTCGCCTTACACTGGCGTGGTGAAAAATGCCAATTCAACCTGGCTTAACGGTCAGCCATTTGATAAAGATTTAAGCGCGCGGTTGCAACGGGAAGTGCGGTTGGCAAATGACGCCAACTGTCTGGCGGTCTCGGAAGCGGTAGATGGCGCAGCTGCGGGAGCGCAGACGGTATTTGCCGTGATTATCGGCACGGGATGCGGCGCGGGCGTAGCGTTCAATGGTCGAGCGCATATCGGCGGCAATGGCACGGCAGGCGAGTGGGGACACAATCCGCTACCGTGGATGGACGAAGATGAACTGCGTTATCGCGAGGAAGTCCCTTGTTATTGCGGCAAACAAGGCTGCATTGAAACCTTTATTTCGGGTACGGGATTTGCGACGGATTATCATCGTTTGAGCGGACATGCGCTGAAAGGTAGTGAAATTATCCGCCTTGTTGAAGAAAGCGATCCGGTAGCGGAGTTGGCATTGCGTCGTTACGAGCTGCGGCTGGCAAAATCGCTGGCACACGTAGTGAATATTCTCGATCCGGATGTGATTGTGTTGGGGGGCGGGATGAGCAATGTAGATCGTTTATATCAAACGGTTCCGCAGTTGATTAAACAATTTGTCTTCGGCGGCGAATGTGAAACGCCGGTGCGTAAGGCGAAACATGGTGATTCCAGCGGCGTACGCGGCGCTGCGTGGTTATGGCCACAAGAGTAAAAAAACCAGGCAATTGGTGCATCATGCCTGATGCGACGCTTGCCGCGTCTTATCAGGCCTACAAAATGAGCAGCCGTAGGCCGGATAAGGTGCTCGCGCCGCATCCGGCACCGTGCTCAGATGCCTGATGCGACGCTTGCCGCGTCTTATCAGGCCTACAAAATGAGCAGCCGTAGGCCGGATAAGGTGTTCACGCCGCATCCGGCAATAAGCAACGTGTACCGTGGCTGCAATCTATCCCACTGGTTTCGCCAGCACCGGACAATCCGCCGCTTGCTGGCGCTTATAGCGACCATACAGTAGCAACGACGACATCGCAGCAAACGAGAGCAGGGCGGCAGGCAGCGCCACGTAATTATAAGTCAGCCCCAGCGTCAGCATCATACCTCCGCAATATGCGCCGACGGCGCTACCGAGGTTAAACGCTATTTGCCCACCTGCGGCACCTAATAATTCTCCACCTTTGGCATTTTGCAGTAACAATATTTGCAGCGGTGCAGAGAGGGCAAATAATCCCGCGCAACAAATAAAAGCAAAAATAAGCGACGTTGTTTTCATGCCGCCGAAGAAAAAGAGCATCAGCAATGCCAGCACAATAATGAAATCAGTCACTGCCGCAATGCGTAGTGGTGAATAACGTCCTGAAATCCGGCCACTTAGCACATTCCCCAACACCATCCCCAGCCCAACTAACATCATAATAAAGGTCATCGCCGTTTCCGAAAAACCGGAAATAAACATCATGTATGGCTTTACGTAGCTGAACCAGGCAAATACACCCGCGTTGCCAAACATCGTGGCAGCGAAAATTAACCACGGGGCCGGGCTGCGCAAAAAGTGAAATTGTTCGCGCAGCTTTCCTTTCGCCTCGTCGCGAATATCCGGCACCCAAAAATAGACCGATGCCATCACCGCGATATTAAACACAGAGATCAATAAAAAGGTGTAACGCCAGCTAAACTCCTGACTTAAATATGTCCCCAGCGGAATGCCCAGCAAATTGGCAACTGTCATCCCCGAAACCATCCCCGCCACGGCGGCGGTGACTTTGCCGGGTTTGATAATTTTCGATAACACAATCGCCCCGACGCCAAAAAAAGCGCCATGCGGAAAACCGGATACCAGACGACCAAGGGCGAGCATCAGGTAAGACGAAGAGAGCGTGAACATGGCATTGCCAATAACGCACAACGCCACCAGAAACAACAAGATATGTTTGAGTGAGTAGCGGCTGGAAAAGAGGGCGATGATTGGCGCACCGACCACCACCCCCAGCGCATAATACGAGATCATATGCCCGGCAGCAGGAATCGAAATTCCTACGTTATGCGCCAGCTCCGTGAGCACGCCCATAATGCCAAATTCGGCCATCCCCAAACCAAACGTGCCCAGAGCCAAAGATAAAATGACTTTTTTCATACCACCATCACAACCACCAGAACGGCTACCAATCACCGTAGCCAATAAAGTGATAGCTTGCAGGATAACGACCAGTGAGGCCAAGAGATAATTCGCCCCTCTGTATTCATTATCCTGCTGAATAGTTATTTCACTGCAAATGCATTTTCCAGCTTGCTGTAGCCTAGTCCGTTGATCTTTTTCACTTTGATCTGCACCGGAATACGCTCTTTCATCGCTTCAACGTGGCTAATCACACCGATGGTTTTGCCGCTGGCGTTCAGGGCATCCAGCGCATCAAGGGCGGTGTCCAGCGTTTCGCTATCCAGCGTGCCAAAACCTTCATCAAGGAACAGCGAGTCAATACGCGTTTTATGGCTGACCAGATCCGAAAGCGCCAGCGCCAGCGCCAGACTGACGAGGAAACTCTCGCCACCGGAAAGGGTACGGGTATCGCGTACCGCATCTGCCTGCCAGGTATCAACAACTTCGACTTCCAGCGCCTCGCTGGCTTTGCGCTGTAACAGATAGCGCCCGTGTAGCCGGGTAAGTTGCTGGTTAGCCAGATGGACCAGATTGTCCAGCGTCAGTCCCTGGGCGAACTTGCGGAATTTATCGCCCTCTTTGGAACCTATTAGCGAATTCAGATATCCCCAGTCCTCAACCTGCTGCGTCATTTGAGCAATTTGCTGCATTAAGGTTTGTTGTTGCTGACGGTTTTCCGCATCCTGTTTCAGCTGTTGACGAATCTCGCCCTGACTGGTGGTGTTTTCACGCAACTTTTGGTGAGTTTGCGCTAACTCTTGCTGAATCTGCTCCACCGTCACACTGAGATCCAGGCCGTCAGGTCGGTGTTGCTGATGCTGTGCCAGCGTTTCTGCTGTCTGAGCGGTCAACGTTTGCGCCTGACGGCGCTGGTTTTCCAGATTCTGTTTGAGCTGTTCCAGTTGCGTTAGTGTTTGTTCATCCATCAGTGCTGCAAGGAACGCCTGTTGATCGTCAAAGACGCTGGCCTGTAGCGCGGTGTCAAACTGCGCCTGGGCTTTTTGCAGACTTTGTGTCGCCAGAACGCCCTGCTGCTGCAACGTTTGCTGCTGGCTTTGTAACGCGAGACATTGTTCATGAATTTGCCGCCAGTTTTCCAGTGCCACTGTTTCTTCGCTGTGCGGTAACTCATCACCTTGCGGTAACGTATCCAGAATCGGCGTCAGTTGCTGAATACGGTTTTGCAGCGTGGTTAATTCGTTCTGACGCTGTTGCCAGCTCTGCGCTTCTTGCTGACGTGTCGCTAACCAGCTCTCTTCTTCATTTTCCTGTGGCAATGCCAGCGCGTAACTCGCTAATGCCGCAGAGAGTTGCTGCTGGCGTTGTTCAATTTGCTGTTGATACTGGATAATTTGCTGATTATGCGTAGCAATCTGCCCTTGTAATTCATGTCGTTGGCTGAGTAACCGCAATTGGCGTTCATGTTCATCTTGTGCATCCAGCCACGGTTGAATGTCGTCCTGTGGCTGCAAGGTGATATTGAGGCTGGCTGTGACAGCTCGCCACTGTTGAGTAAGTGCTTGCTCATCTTGTCGGAGGCTTTGCGCTTCGTTCTCATCGCGCTGAAGCTGCTTCGTTAATGCATCCAGTTGCCCGCGCAGCGCCGCGCCTTCCTCCCCGAGCTTTTTCACTTCGTTTTCAAGCGTCAGTAAGCGGGCCTGATTAACACCCGGTTCCAGTGCCTGATACGCCTTGACCGCCGGGTGGTTGGTGGAACCACAAAGTGGGCAAGGCTGACCCGCCTGTAACTGCGCACGTTGAACTTCCAGCGTTTTGATACGAGCTTCCTGCTCGCAAATGGTTTTCACATCGGCAAGTTGTTGCGTTTTTTCTTTATAACGCTGGCGCATTTCGTTAAGTGCGGCGTTACGTTGCGTCTGTTCCTGCGTGACATTCTGGATAGCAACCTGTAATTGCGCCAGGCGTTTTTGTTGGGGAACAATCTGCCCATGCAGCGCGACCAGGCGCTGACGCAGCGTGCGTTGCTCAGCATGTTGCGCCTGGGCGCTAGCAACTTCATCGGCGCTTAACGTCAACGAGATCGCCGGAAGTGAATTAAGTTTTTGCTCTGCATGGGTTAACTGTTGCTGCCACTGCCGCAGATGCTCGCGTTCGCTGGTTTGTTGAGAGAATTGCGCACGCCAACCCGCCAGTTCGTTGTTCCACTGACGGAAGCGGTCGTGTTCCTGTAACCAGGCATTCAGGCTTTGTTGCTGCTGCTGTAATTCTGCAGACTGCTTCGCCGCGTGGTGGCGAATGCTCGCACGAAGCGCCATTGTGCGCTGTAAGCGAGTATTTACTTCTTCAATCTGCTGGCGAGTATGCGCCAGTGCCGCAGTGTGTTCTGCGATGCGTTCCCAGTGCGGACGAAGATTTCGCGCCGGTTGTGCCAGACTGAGCGCCGCCAGTTGAGGTTGCGCTTTTTCTTCTTCGGCTAACGCTTGTTGCAATACCTGCTGACGGCGGCTGGCTTCTTGCTGCAATTCGTCCAGACGCGTTAACCAGTTTAGCGATTGTTGTTCTTGCTGCTGCGCGGCGAGTAACTGTTTCTCTTCGACAGTGAGTACCTGCAAACTTTCTGTCAGCGATTGCACTTGTTCTGGCGCTAATAACGCGACGCCGCTGGCCTGCGCTTGCAGTTTCTCCAGCTCAGTACGGGCCGATTTATGCTGTTCAAAAACCATCGCCGAGATTTGCCCGTAGATCTCGGTGCCGGTTAACTCCTCGAGCAACTCCGCGCGTTCTTTTGGTTTGGCATTCAGGAAGGCAGCAAATTGCCCTTGTGAAAGCAGCATCGAACGGGTGAAACGCCCGTAATCCAGTCCGGTTAACGTCGCCGTCAGTTCCAGCTTATCTTTCACTTTGTCAGCGAGAATTTTGCCATCGGTACAGCGCGCCAGCTCTACGCGCGGCACCTGCAAATTACCGTCTGGCTGGTTACGCGCCCGATTCTGGCTCCAGAAGGCACGGTACGCTTCACCTTTGACTTCAAACTCCACTTCCGCCAGACATTCGGCGGTATCGCGGGTCATTAGATCATTTTGCGATTGTGAAACGTTAGAAAGGCGCGGAGTTTCGTGATACAGCGCCAGGCAAATGGCATCCAGCAGGGTGGTTTTCCCCGCGCCGGTTGGGCCGGTAATCGCAAACAGCCCATTGCTGGCGAACGGCTCGCGGGTGAAATCAATCTTCCATTCGCCTTTTAACGAGTTCAGGTTTTTCAGGCGCAGGCTGAGAATTTTCATGCTTCGTGTTCTCCGGCGAGGGTCTGCAGCGTCGTGGTGAAAAGATGTTGCAGACGTTGCTGCTGTGATTCATCCAGTTCTTCCAGTGCGAGACGACGATTAAACACCTCTTCGACGCTGAGTTCGCTGAGGGTTTCACGCTGTTGGCTGGCTAACACACGCTCGCGCTGTTCACGGCTGCGGCGTACCAGCAATACTTCGACAGGCAGTGATTCAGTTAATGCCTGGATTTTGCGCTGAATATCATGCAGATACTCATCAGTAGTGATTTCGATATCCAGCCAGACAGGTGGTTCCTGTGATACATCGCGCCACTGTTCCAGCTGTTCGGTAATCGACGCCAGATCGCCTTTCAGTACCGCCATCGGTTGCGTTATCGGCACGCTCAGGTTTTCCACGCTCTCTAATTTGCCGTTTGAAAATGTCACCAGATGGACATATTTACTTTTTCCGCATTCATCAAAACTCAGTGGAATGGGGGAACCGCAATAGCGAACATGTTCCATGCCGCCAATAATCTGTGCGCGGTGAATATGCCCGAGCGCGATGTAGTCGGCTGGCGGAAAGTTTTGTGCCGGGAAGGCGTCCAGCGTGCCAATATAAATGTCACGCACGGCGTCACTTTTGCTGGCACCAACGGTCGTTAAATGCCCCGTGGCGATGATGGGCAGAGGCTGATCGCCGCGCAGTTTGCAGGCATCGGCATAATGTTGTTGGTAATAATCGGTAATAGCCGCCAGCAAATGTTGTTGTTTTTCAATACCGTTAAGCCCCGCCTGGCTGGTAATAATGTCACGCGGGCGTAAAAAAGGAATGGGGCACAGCACTGCGCCTGGCGTCCCGTCGCGACGAGGCAAGATTTGCGGCGCATGTCCGGCGCTGGCGACCACGGTAGTATTGAGGAACGCCATGATATCGCGCGATTCATTCAGCGTGGCGACCGAGTCATGGTTTCCTGCCAGTACCACCAGATGACAGCCCGTTTGCTGTAAATTGACAACAAAACGGTTGTATAACGTGCGGGCGTAACTGGGCGGTGATCCGGTATCGAAAACATCACCGGCAACAATAATCGCATCCACCTGATGGGTTTGCGCTGTTTCCAGCAGCCAGTCAAGAAAGGCCTGGTGTTCAGCTTCGCGGCTTTTACTGTAGAAGTTCTGGCCGAGATGCCAGTCTGAGGTGTGAAGGATGCGCATAACGATTCCCTGGCGAAAAAGCATGGGCGCGATTATACCCAAACAGATGTGCCATTTGCTTTTTTCTGCGCCACGGAAATCAACTACCTGAAGATATGTGCGACGTGCTTTTCATAAATCTGTCATAAATCTGACGCATAATGACGTCGCATTAATGATCGCAACCTATTTATTACAACAGGGCAAATCATGGCGAGACGTATTCTGGTCGTAGAAGATGAAGCTCCAATTCGCGAAATGGTCTGCTTCGTGCTCGAACAAAATGGCTTTCAGCCGGTCGAAGCGGAAGATTATGACAGTGCTGTGAATCAACTGAATGAACCCTGGCCGGATTTAATTCTCCTTGACTGGATGTTACCTGGCGGCTCCGGTATCCAGTTCATCAAACACCTCAAGCGCGAGTCGATGACCCGAGATATTCCAGTGGTGATGCTGACCGCCAGAGGGGAAGAAGAAGATCGCGTGCGCGGCCTTGAAACCGGTGCGGATGACTATATCACCAAGCCGTTTTCGCCGAAGGAACTGGTGGCGCGAATCAAAGCGGTAATGCGCCGTATTTCGCCAATGGCGGTGGAAGAGGTGATCGAGATGCAGGGGCTCAGTCTCGACCCGACATCTCACCGGGTGATGGCGGGCGAAGAACCGCTGGAGATGGGGCCGACAGAATTTAAACTGCTGCACTTTTTTATGACGCATCCCGAGCGCGTGTACAGCCGCGAGCAGCTGTTAAACCACGTATGGGGAACCAACGTATATGTGGAAGACCGCACGGTCGATGTCCACATTCGTCGCCTGCGTAAGGCACTGGAGCCCGGCGGACATGACCGCATGGTGCAGACCGTACGCGGTACAGGATATCGTTTTTCAACCCGCTTTTAACGCCTTGCTCATCGGACGCAGAGCAGGGCTTATGATTTCTTAACTGGAGTATCTTACGTGCTGGAACGGCTGTCGTGGAAAAGGCTGGTGCTGGAGCTGCTACTTTGCTGCCTCCCGGCTTTCATCCTGGGTGCATTTTTTGGTTACCTGCCCTGGTTTTTGCTGGCATCGGTAACAGGACTGCTTATCTGGCATTTTTGGAATTTATTGCGCCTTTCATGGTGGCTGTGGGTGGATCGCAGTATGACCCCGCCTCCGGGGCGTGGTAGCTGGGAACCGCTGCTATACGGCTTACACCAGATGCAGCTGCGTAATAAAAAACGTCGCCGCGAACTGGGCAATCTGATTAAACGCTTTCGTAGCGGCGCGGAGTCGCTGCCTGATGCGGTGGTGCTGACCACGGAAGAGGGCGGTATTTTCTGGTGTAATGGTCTGGCGCAACAAATTCTTGGTTTGCGCTGGCCGGAAGATAATGGGCAGAACATCCTTAATCTGCTGCGTTATCCGGAGTTTACGCAATATCTGAAAACGCGTGATTTTTCTCGCCCGCTCAATCTGGTGCTCAATACCGGGCGGCATCTGGAAATTCGCGTCATGCCTTATACCCACAAACAGTTGCTGATGGTGGCACGTGATGTCACGCAAATGCATCAACTGGAAGGGGCGCGGCGTAACTTTTTTGCCAACGTGAGCCATGAGTTGCGTACGCCATTGACCGTGTTACAGGGTTACCTGGAGATGATGGATGAGCAACCGCTGGAAGGCGCGGTACGTGAAAAAGCGTTGCACACCATGCGCGAGCAGACCCAGCGGATGGAAGGGCTGGTGAAGCAATTGCTGACGCTGTCGAAAATAGAAGCCGCACCGACGCATTTGCTCAATGAAAAGGTTGATGTGCCGATGATGCTGCGCGTTGTTGAGCGCGAGGCTCAGACTCTGAGTCAGAAAAAACAGACATTTACCTTTGAAATAGATAACGACCTCAAGGTGTCTGGCAACGAAGACCAACTTCGCAGCGCGATTTCTAACCTGGTTTATAACGCCGTGAATCATACGCCGGAAGGTACGCATATCACCGTACGCTGGCAGCGAGTGCCGCACGGTGCCGAATTTAGCGTTGAAGATAATGGACCGGGCATCGCACCGGAGCATATTCCGCGCCTGACCGAGCGTTTTTATCGCGTTGATAAAGCACGTTCCCGACAAACTGGCGGTAGCGGATTAGGGTTAGCGATCGTGAAACATGCGGTGAATCATCACGAAAGTCGCCTGCATATTGAGAGTACGGTGGGAAAAGGTACGCGTTTCAGTTTTGTTATCCCGGAACGTTTAATTGCCAAAAACAGCGAATAATCCGCCTTTGTCATCTTTTATTGCCATAAGCCAGCTGATGCTGGCTTATTTTCTTTGCAGTCAAAATACGGGCGTTAGATTTTACAACGGTTGGTGATTTTTTGTTCGCATGATTAGCCATGTCTTTTTCACGGAAATAGTGTTTTATACTGGTTGGTGATTTCTTATCGCTATATACCTCTGGTTTTTAGATCCCTTCTTGCTTTAAAACGTTATAAGCGTTTAAATTGCGCTTCAGGTGCTGTCATACTGACTGCATTCACGCGGTAAATCGAAAAACTATTCTTCGCCGCGCCTGGGTGGGAGTATTTCCCGCTAAAATTGTTTAAATATACCGCTGTATCATCCCCAGGGATTGGCACAAAAATTTAACGTTACAACACCACATCCACAGGCAGTATGATTTATGACCCATCAATTAAGATCGCGCGATATCATCGCTCTGGGCTTTATGACATTTGCGTTGTTCGTCGGCGCAGGTAACATCATTTTCCCTCCAATGGTCGGCTTGCAGGCAGGCGAACACGTCTGGACCGCGGCATTCGGCTTCCTCATTACTGCCGTTGGCCTGCCAGTATTAACGGTGGTGGCGCTGGCGAAAGTTGGCGGCGGTGTTGACAGCCTCAGCACGCCAATCGGTAAAGTCGCTGGCGTACTGCTGGCAACGGTTTGCTACCTGGCTGTAGGGCCGTTGTTCGCTACGCCGCGTACAGCCACCGTCTCCTTTGAAGTGGGCATTGCGCCCCTGACGGGTGACTCCGCGCTGCCGCTGTTTATCTACAGCCTGGTCTATTTCGCTATCGTTATTCTGGTTTCGCTCTATCCGGGCAAACTGCTGGATACCGTCGGTAACTTCCTGGCACCGCTGAAAATTATCGCGCTGGTCATCCTGTCTGTTGCGGCAATTGTCTGGCCAGCGGGCTCTATCAGCACGGCGACTGAGGCTTATCAAAACGCCGCGTTTTCTAACGGCTTCGTTAATGGCTATCTGACCATGGATACGCTGGGCGCGATGGTGTTTGGTATCGTTATTGTTAATGCGGCGCGTTCTCGCGGCGTTACCGAAGCGCGTCTGCTGACCCGTTATACCGTCTGGGCTGGCCTGATGGCGGGTGTTGGTCTGACTCTGCTGTACCTGGCGCTGTTCCGTCTGGGTTCAGACAGCGCGTCGCTGGTCGATCAGTCTGCAAACGGTGCGGCTATTCTGCATGCCTACGTTCAGCACACCTTTGGCGGCGGCGGTAGCTTCCTGCTGGCGGCGTTAATCTTTATCGCCTGCCTAGTCACGGCGGTTGGCCTGACCTGTGCTTGTGCAGAATTCTTTGCTCAGTACGTACCACTCTCCTATCGTACGCTGGTGTTTATCCTCGGCGGCTTCTCGATGGTGGTGTCTAACCTCGGCTTGAGCCAGCTGATTCAGATCTCCGTACCGGTGCTGACCGCTATTTATCCGCCGTGTATCGCACTGGTTGTATTAAGTTTTACACGCTCATGGTGGCATAATTCGTCCCGCGTGATTGCTCCGCCGATGTTTATCAGCCTGCTTTTTGGTATTCTCGACGGGATCAAAGCATCTGCATTCAGCGATATCTTACCGTCCTGGGCGCAGCGTTTACCGCTGGCCGAACAAGGTCTTGCGTGGTTAATGCCAACAGTGGTGATGGTGGTTCTGGCCATTATTTGGGATCGCGCGGCAGGTCGTCAGGTGACCTCCAGCGCTCACTAAATCACTGAATATTTGTTTTAACCACGGGGCTGCGATGCCCCGTGGTTTTTTATTGTGTTGATGGGTTAGGAATTGATGGAAAGTAAGAACAAGCTAAAGCGTGGGCTAAGTACCCGACACATACGCTTTATGGCACTGGGTTCAGCAATTGGCACCGGGTTGTTTTACGGTTCGGCAGACGCCATCAAAATGGCCGGTCCGAGCGTGTTGTTGGCCTATATTATCGGTGGTATCGCGGCGTATATCATTATGCGTGCGCTGGGGGAAATGTCGGTACATAACCCGGCAGCCAGCTCTTTCTCGCGCTATGCGCAGGAAAACCTCGGTCCACTGGCAGGTTATATCACTGGCTGGACCTACTGCTTTGAAATCCTTATTGTCGCCATCGCCGATGTGACCGCTTTCGGTATCTATATGGGCGTCTGGTTCCCGACGGTGCCGCACTGGATTTGGGTACTGAGCGTGGTGCTGATCATTTGCGCCGTAAACCTGATGAGCGTGAAAGTATTTGGTGAGCTTGAGTTCTGGTTTTCGTTCTTTAAAGTCGCCACCATCATCATCATGATTGTCGCCGGTTTCGGCATCATCATCTGGGGGATTGGCAACGGCGGGCAACCGACCGGTATCCATAATCTTTGGAGCAACGGCGGCTTCTTCAGTAACGGCTGGCTTGGCATGGTGATGTCGTTGCAAATGGTAATGTTTGCTTACGGTGGGATCGAAATTATCGGGATTACCGCCGGGGAAGCGAAAGATCCGGAAAAATCGATTCCGCGTGCGATTAACTCCGTGCCGATGCGTATTCTGGTGTTCTACGTCGGTACGCTGTTCGTCATTATGTCTATCTATCCGTGGAATCAGGTTGGCACTGCCGGTAGCCCGTTCGTGCTGACGTTCCAGCATATGGGCATTACCTTTGCCGCCAGCATTCTTAACTTTGTTGTGCTGACCGCTTCGCTGTCAGCAATTAACAGTGACGTATTTGGCGTAGGTCGTATGCTTCACGGCATGGCAGAGCAGGGTAGCGCGCCGAAAATTTTCAGCAAAACCTCGCGTCGCGGTATTCCGTGGGTCACGGTGCTGGTGATGACTACCGCGCTATTGTTTGCGGTATATCTGAACTACATCATGCCGGAAAATGTCTTCCTGGTGATCGCTTCGCTGGCAACCTTCGCCACGGTGTGGGTATGGATTATGATCCTGCTGTCGCAAATTGCTTTCCGTCGCCGTTTGCCGCCAGAAGAAGTGAAGTCACTGAAATTTAAAGTACCAGGTGGGGTAGCAACGACCATCGGCGGTTTGATTTTCCTGCTCTTTATTATCGGATTGATTGGTTATCATCCGGACACACGTATCTCGCTGTACGTTGGTTTCGCGTGGATTGTTCTGCTGTTGATTGGCTGGATGTTTAAACGCCGCCACGATCGTCAGCTGGCTGAAAATCACTAATCACTGCGTTCTGTAAGCCGGATCAAGGCAAGCCCTGATCCGGCTATTCCGAAAGTTATCCGCCCCCGTCCTCCTCCCCCAAATATCCTTCAGATGATGAGTGATCCTGCATTAGGCTATGGCAAGGTGATCAGATTTTCATCACAGGGGAATTATGATGTTAAATGCATGGCACCTGCCGGTGCCCCCATTTGTTAAACAAAGCAAAGATCAACTACTCATTACACTGTGGCTGACAGGCGAAGACCCACCTCAGCGGATTATGCTACGTACAGAAAACGATAACGAAGAAACGTCAGTACCGATGCATAAGCAGCGCAGTCAGCCCCAGCCTGGTGTCACGGCATGGCGGGCGGCCATCGATATTTCCATTGGGCAACCCCGGCGGCGCTATAGCTTCAAATTATTGTGGCACGATCGCCAGCGTTGGTTTACACCGCAGGGCTTCAGCCGAATGCCGCCAGCGCGACTGGAGCAGTTTGCCGTCGATGTACCGGACATCGGGCCACAATGGGCGGCAGATCAGATTTTTTATCAGATCTTTCCTGATCGTTTCGCCCGTAGTCTTCCTCGCGAAGCTGAACAGGATCATATCTATTACCATCACGCAGCCGGACAAGAGATCATCTTGCGTGACTGGGATGAGCCGGTCACGGCGCAGGCGGGCGGATCAACGTTCTATGGCGGCGATCTGGACGGTATCAGCGAAAAACTGCCGTATCTGAAAAAGCTCGGCGTGACGGCGCTGTATCTTAATCCGGTGTTTAAAGCTCCCAGCGTACATAAATACGATACCGAGGATTATCGCCATGTCGATCCGCAGTTTGGCGGTGATGGGGCATTGCTGCGTTTGCGACACCATACGCAGCAGCTGGGAATGCGGCTGGTGCTGGATGGCGTGTTTAACCACAGTGGCGATTCCCATGCCTGGTTTGACAGGCACAATCGTGGCACGGGGGGAGCTTGTCACAACCCCGAATCGCCCTGGCGCGACTGGTACTCGTTTAGTGATGATGGCACGGCGCTCGACTGGCTGGGCTATGCCAGCTTGCCGAAGCTGGATTATCAGTCGGAAAGTCTGGTGAATGAAATTTATCGCGGGGAAGACAGTATTGTCCGCCACTGGCTGAAAGCGCCGTGGAATATGGACGGCTGGCGGCTGGATGTGGTGCATATGCTGGGGGAAGCGGGTGGGGCGCGCAATAATTTGCAGCACGTTGCTGGGATCACCGAAGCGGCGAAAGAAACTCAGCCGGAAGCGTATATTGTCGGAGAGCATTTTGGCGATGCACGGCAATGGTTACAGGCCGATGTGGAAGATGCCGCCATGAACTATCGCGGCTTCACATTTCCGTTGTGGGGATTTCTCGCCAACACCGATATCTCTTATGATCCGCAGCAAATTGACGCCCAAACCTGTATGGCCTGGATGGATAATTACCGCGCAGGGCTTTCTCATCAACAGCAATTACGTATGTTTAATCAGCTCGATAGCCACGATACTGCGCGATTTAAAACTCTGCTCGGTCGGGATATTGCGCGCCTGCCGCTGGCGGTGGTCTGGTTGTTCACCTGGCCTGGTGTACCGTGCATTTATTACGGTGATGAAGTGGGACTGGATGGTAAAAACGATCCGTTTTGCCGTAAACCGTTCCCCTGGCAGGTGGAAAAGCAGGATACGGCGTTATTCGCGCTGTACCAGCGAATGATTGCGCTGCGTAAGAAAAGTCAGGCGCTGCGTCGTGGCGGCTGTCAGGTGCTATATGCGGAAGATAACGTGGTGGTATTTGGCCGCGTGCTGAATCAGCAGCGTGTACTGGTGGCAATCAACCGTGGAGAAGCCTGTGAAGTGGTGCTACCCGCGTCACCGTTGCTTAATGTTGCGCAATGGCAACGCAAAGAAGGCCATGGGCAACTGACAGACGGGATTCTGGCTTTGCCTGCCATTTCGGCTACGGTGTGGATGAATTAACCTCTTATAACGCCTTGCGTGACGCCTGCGCCATCATCCGCGGATAAAACTGCCAGAAGCGGGTTTCGAGAGCATCGTAATGGGCGTCTAAATCGTACCAGGAGTCACGCAGGGCATCCAGACGTGGGCGACGGCTTGCCATGCCGTTTAACACGTTCTGGATGAAATCCATATCGCGATAGCGAACCAGCCATTGCTCAGACCATAAGTAATTGTTCAGATTGATAAAGCGTGGTGGTGAGTCTGGAAGAATAGTCATCACTTGCTCCCGGGCATAACAGGTAAATTCCTGTAGCGGAAAGTCCGGTGATAGCTGCGACCAGTGGCGTGAAAGAAAGTGATCCCACATGACATCCAGCGTAATAGGCGCAACGCGGCGAGTTTCACTACGAAACCATTCCCGTGCTTCGCGGACTTCCGGCAGATTGTCAGTCAATACGTCGATACGTCGATGCATATGAATGCCAGCCACGACGTCGGGCGGAAAACTTTCTTCAGGATTTCCGCGTACGAAATCAGCCAGTAAATTACCGGAAAGCGAACTTTCCGCGAGATGGGCTAGATGCAGGTGAGCTAAAAAATTCATCGATTATATTCTATCCAAAGGGGGGTAAAGGTTGCAGGGAGAGCGCCCCGGCACTAGACTACCCGCCTCTTATTTTAGTCTGAGTCAGTGTCATGCGCGTTACCGATTTCTCCTTTGAATTGCCCGAATCCCTGATTGCCCACTATCCAATGCCTGAACGCAGTAGCTGTCGTTTACTGTCGCTGGACGGGCCGACGGGCGCGCTGACGCACGGTACTTTCACCGATTTACTCGATAAGCTCAACCCCGGCGATCTTCTGGTTTTTAATAATACCCGCGTGATCCCGGCGCGTCTGTTTGGGCGTAAAGCCAGCGGCGGCAAGATTGAAGTGCTGGTTGAGCGGATGCTCGACGACAAACGCATTCTTGCGCATATTCGCGCCTCGAAAGCGCCAAAACCGTGCGCAGAGCTGCTGCTGGGCGATGACGAAAGTATCAACGCAACAATGACCGCTCGCCACGGCGCACTGTTTGAAGTCGAATTTAATGATGAGCGTTCAGTATTGGATATCCTCAACAGCATCGGCCACATGCCGCTGCCGCCGTACATCGACCGTCCGGACGAAGATGCAGACCGCGAACTTTATCAAACAGTTTATAGTGAAAAACCGGGCGCGGTAGCGGCCCCGACTGCCGGGCTGCATTTTGACGAACCTTTGCTGGAAAAATTGCGCGCCAAAGGCGTGGAGATGGCGTTCGTAACTCTGCACGTTGGTGCGGGTACTTTCCAGCCGGTGCGCGTCGACACCATTGAAGATCACATCATGCACTCAGAATACGCTGAAGTGCCGCAGGATGTGGTAGACGCGGTACTGGCGGCGAAAGCGCGCGGTAATCGGGTGATTGCGGTTGGCACCACCTCGGTACGTTCGCTGGAAAGCGCGGCCCAGGCGGCGAAAAACGATCTCATCGAACCGTTCTTTGACGATACCCAAATCTTTATCTATCCGGGCTTCCAGTACAAAGTGGTCGATGCGCTGGTGACGAACTTCCACCTTCCTGAATCGACGCTGATTATGCTGGTTTCGGCATTTGCCGGCTATCAACACACTATGAACGCCTATAAAGCGGCGGTAGAAGAGAAATATCGCTTTTTTAGTTACGGTGATGCGATGTTTATCACGTACAATCCGCAGGCAATTAATGAGCGCGTCGGGGAGTAATTCCGCGGCGCTGGTTTAAACGTTGGACTGTTTTTCTGACGTAGTGGAGAAAAAATGAAATTTGAACTGGACACCACCGACGGTCGCGCACGCCGTGGCCGCCTGGTCTTTGATCGTGGCGTAGTGGAAACGCCTTGCTTTATGCCTGTTGGCACCTACGGCACCGTAAAAGGGATGACGCCGGAAGAAGTTGAAGCCACTGGCGCACAAATTATTCTCGGTAACACTTTCCACCTGTGGCTGCGCCCGGGTCAGGAAATCATGAAACTGCATGGCGATCTGCACGATTTTATGCAGTGGAAAGGCCCTATCCTTACTGACTCCGGCGGCTTCCAGGTCTTCAGCCTTGGCGATATTCGTAAAATCACCGAACAGGGCGTTCACTTCCGTAACCCGATCAACGGCGACCCGATTTTCCTAGATCCGGAAAAGTCGATGGAGATTCAGTACGATCTTGGTTCAGATATCGTCATGATCTTTGATGAGTGTACGCCGTATCCTGCTGACTGGGATTACGCAAAACGCTCGATGGAGATGTCTCTGCGTTGGGCGAAGCGTAGCCGTGAGCGTTTTGATAGTCTCGGTAACAAAAATGCGCTGTTTGGTATCATTCAGGGCAGCGTTTACGAAGATTTACGTGATATTTCTGTTAAAGGTCTGGTAGATATCGGTTTTGATGGCTACGCTGTCGGCGGTCTGGCTGTGGGTGAGCCGAAAGCAGATATGCACCGCATTCTGGAGCATGTGTGTCCGCAAATTCCGGCAGACAAACCGCGTTACCTGATGGGCGTTGGTAAACCGGAAGATCTGGTTGAAGGCGTACGTCGCGGTATCGATATGTTTGACTGCGTAATGCCAACCCGCAACGCCCGAAATGGTCATTTGTTCGTGACCGATGGCGTGGTGAAAATCCGCAATGCGAAGTATAAGAGCGATACTGGCCCGCTCGATCCTGAGTGTGATTGCTACACCTGTCGCAATTATTCACGCGCTTACTTGCATCATCTCGACCGTTGCAACGAAATATTAGGCGCGCGACTCAATACCATTCATAACCTTCGTTACTACCAGCGTTTGATGGCGGGTTTACGCAAGGCTATTGAAGAGGGTAAATTAGAGAGCTTCGTAACTGATTTTTACCAGCGTCAGGGGCGAGAAGTACCACCTTTGAACGTTGATTAATATTAATAATGAGGGAAATTTAATGAGCTTTTTTATTTCTGATGCGGTAGCGGCAACGGGTGCACCGGCGCAAGGTAGCCCGATGTCTTTGATTTTGATGCTGGTGGTATTCGGTCTGATTTTCTATTTCATGATCCTGCGTCCACAGCAGAAGCGCACCAAAGAACACAAAAAGCTGATGGACTCCATTGCCAAAGGTGATGAAGTTCTGACGAACGGTGGCCTGGTCGGTCGCGTAACCAAAGTAGCGGAAAACGGCTACATTGCTATCGCGCTGAATGACACCACTGAAGTAGTTATTAAACGTGACTTCGTAGCTGCCGTTCTGCCGAAAGGCACCATGAAGGCGCTGTAATTAAAATTTTTCCCTAAGGGAATTGCCGTGTTAAACCGTTATCCTTTGTGGAAGTACGTCATGCTGATCGTGGTGATTGTCATCGGTCTGCTGTATGCACTTCCCAACCTGTTTGGTGAGGATCCGGCTGTTCAGATCACTGGCGCGCGCGGAGTCGCCGCCAGTGAGCAAACGCTGATCCAGGTCCAGAAAACGTTACAAGAAGAAAAAATAACTGCTAAGTCTGTGGCACTGGAAGAGGGCGCTATTCTTGCGCGCTTCGACTCCACTGACACCCAACTGCGCGCTCGTGAAGCATTAATGGGCGTTATGGGTGACAAATACGTCGTGGCGCTTAACCTTGCCCCGGCAACGCCGCGCTGGCTGGCAGCTATTCATGCTGAGCCGATGAAGCTCGGTCTTGACCTGCGTGGCGGCGTTCACTTCCTGATGGAAGTGGATATGGACACCGCGCTTGGCAAACTCCAGGAACAAAATATCGATAGCCTGCGCAGCGACCTGCGCGAAAAGGGCATCCCGTATACCACCGTTCGTAAAGAAAACAACTACGGCCTGAGCATCACTTTCCGCGATGCTAAAGCTCGTGATGAAGCCATTGCGTATCTGAGCAAGCGTCATCCGGACCTGGTGATTAGTAGCCAGGGCAGCAACCAGCTGCGTGCGGTAATGAGCGATGCTCGCCTGAGTGAAGCGCGTGAATATGCGGTGCAACAGAACATCAACATCCTGCGTAACCGTGTAAACCAGCTTGGCGTGGCGGAGCCGGTGGTTCAGCGTCAGGGTGCTGACCGTATCGTTGTTGAGCTGCCTGGTATCCAGGACACCGCACGAGCGAAAGAGATTCTGGGTGCAACGGCAACGTTGGAATTCCGTCTGGTAAACACCAACGTTGACCAGGCCGCTGCTGCGTCTGGACGCGTACCGGGCGACTCTGAAGTGAAACAGACCCGCGAAGGTCAGCCTGTTGTGCTGTACAAACGTGTAATTCTGACCGGTGACCATATCACTGACTCCACTTCCAGCCAGGACGAATACAACCAGCCGCAGGTTAACATCTCGCTCGATAGCGCTGGTGGCAACATCATGTCTAACTTCACCAAGGACAACATCGGCAAACCGATGGCGACCCTATTTGTGGAGTACAAAGACAGCGGTAAGAAAGATGCTAACGGTCGTGCGGTTCTGGTGAAACAGGAAGAAGTGATTAACATCGCTAACATCCAGTCTCGTCTGGGTAACAGCTTCCGTATCACCGGTATTAACAACCCGAACGAAGCCCGTCAGCTTTCACTTTTGCTGCGTGCCGGTGCGTTGATCGCGCCAATTCAGATTGTTGAAGAACGTACCATTGGCCCGACTCTGGGTATGCAGAACATTGAACAGGGGCTGGAGGCTTGCCTTGCCGGTCTGCTGGTTTCTATTCTGTTTATGATCATCTTCTATAAGAAGTTTGGTCTGATTGCGACCAGTGCTCTGATTGCCAACTTGATCTTGATCGTCGGCATTATGTCGCTGTTGCCAGGCGCAACGCTGAGTATGCCAGGTATCGCGGGTATCGTCTTAACCCTTGCGGTAGCGGTCGATGCGAACGTACTGATCAACGAACGTATTAAAGAAGAGTTGAGCAACGGACGTACTGTTCAACAGGCAATTGATGAAGGTTATCGTGGCGCATTCAGTTCCATTTTCGATGCGAACATCACCACGCTGATTAAAGTCATCATCCTGTACGCAGTGGGTACCGGGGCAATTAAAGGGTTCGCGATTACTACCGGTATCGGTGTGGCGACGTCGATGTTTACCGCGATTGTCGGTACGCGTGCCATCGTAAACCTGCTATATGGCGGCAAGCGCGTCAAGAAGCTGTCAATCTGAGGAGTGCGATGTGGCACAGGAATATACTGTTGAACAACTAAACCACGGCCGTAAAGTCTATGACTTTATGCGCTGGGACTACTGGGCTTTTGGCATCTCTGGTCTGCTGTTGATCGCCGCTATCGTCATTATGGGCGTACGCGGCTTTAACTGGGGGCTGGATTTCACCGGTGGTACGGTTATTGAAATTACGCTCGAAAAACCCGCTGAAATTGATGTAATGCGTGATGCATTGCAAAAAGCCGGTTTTGAAGAGCCGATGCTGCAAAACTTTGGTAGCAGCCACGACATCATGGTCCGCATGCCGCCTGCTGAAGGCGAAACTGGCGGTCAGGTGCTGGGCAGCCAGGTTCTGAAGGTGATTAACGAATCCACCAATCAGAATGCGGCAGTGAAGCGTATTGAATTCGTTGGTCCGAGCGTGGGGGCAGACCTTGCGCAAACCGGTGCGATGGCGCTGATGGCGGCGCTGCTGTCTATCCTCGTGTACGTAGGTTTCCGCTTTGAGTGGCGACTGGCGGCAGGGGTTGTTATTGCACTGGCGCACGACGTTATCATTACGCTGGGTATTTTGTCGTTATTCCATATCGAGATTGACCTGACCATTGTGGCATCACTGATGTCGGTTATCGGTTACTCGCTTAACGACAGTATCGTGGTATCGGACCGTATTCGTGAAAACTTCCGCAAGATCCGTCGCGGTACGCCTTACGAAATCTTTAACGTGTCCTTGACCCAGACGCTGCACCGTACCTTGATCACATCCGGTACTACCTTGATGGTTATCCTGATGCTGTACCTCTTCGGTGGTCCGGTACTGGAAGGCTTCTCGCTGACCATGCTTATCGGTGTTTCCATCGGTACTGCATCATCCATCTACGTAGCATCGGCGCTGGCTCTGAAACTGGGTATGAAGCGCGAACACATGCTGCAGCAGAAAGTGGAAAAAGAAGGGGCGGATCAGCCGTCAATTCTGCCTTAATCAAGTTTCAGCTGATGTTGAAAATCCCGGTCAGAAGATCGGGATTTTTTTTGATGTAAGGTGATTGCGAAAACCCTCCCATCTTGGGAAACTGCGCCTAACCCTACATTTCATCCAGGTAACTTCTCATGGCTATCATCCCAAAAAATTATGCGCGGTTAGAAAGCGGCTATCGCGAAAAAGCATTAAAAATCTATCCGTGGGTGTGTGGACGCTGCTCCCGCGAGTTTGTCTACTCCAATCTGCGTGAACTTACCGTTCACCATATCGATCACGACCATACTAATAACCCGGAAGATGGCAGTAACTGGGAATTGTTGTGTCTCTATTGCCACGATCATGAGCATTCGAAATATACCGAAGCGGATCAGTATGGTACGACCGTTATCGCAGGGGAAGATGCGCAGAAAGATGTCGGTGAAGCGAAGTACAACCCATTCGCTGATTTAAAAGCGATGATGAATAAGAAGAAGTGATAAAAAAATGACGGATACAAAATCCGTTATTTGAGCTTTATGACAAACGCAAAATTGCCTGATGCGCTACGCTTATCAGGCCTACGTAATCTCAGCAATGTATTGAATTTACGTGTTTTTGTAGGCCGGATAAGGCGTTTACGCCGCATCCGGCATGAACAAAGCGCACGTTGTTAACAATCTGAAATGCCGGATACAAGATCCGGCATTTCATTCATCAGAAGTTGTAACCTACTACCAGGTAACCACCCCAGCCGGTAGAGCGAACGTTGAAGTTGCCGTTGCCGAAGTTCAGTTCTGCATCGTCGTTCCACTGACCACCGTCGTGCCAGTAACGAGCTACGACAGAGTAGTGCCAGTGATCGTAGTTCAGAGCCAGAATATGGCTGGAAGCGATGGAGTTATTGGTACGGGTCTTAATACCGTTGATTGCGTTACCGCTGTCATCCCCTAAATCGGAACCCCAGTCGAAGTTGGTGAAGCCGATGTAGCTCAGCTGACCACCCCACAGATCGGTAATCGGCACAAAGTATTTAATTTTGAAACGGTAACCGTCCCACTCGTTTTCATTCGCTGCGCCATAGTTCTGCCACTGGTATTTTGCATAGACGTTCATGGACAGGCTCATCGGCAGGCCAGTATCGATATCGGTACCCAGACCCATGTACCAGGTGCTCTGGCGACCATCTTTATTACGACCCATGTCGTAAATGTAGTTGTTCGCGAAGTACCACTCTTTGAACGGACCAAAGCTAAGGTCAGTATTGGTCAGCTTGTCGATGGAGAAACGTGGTTCGATTTCCATAAACAGCGGGGAACCGTGGTTCCAGATACCTTTTGCATCGGAGTTACCGCCGAAGAATACCGGCGCATCCGCATACCCATAGAAGTCGAACCAGTCTTTTTTAGCGAATGCTTCGTACTCAAGGTAGGTATCGTTGCGGATCTGCGGTCCGAAACGGGTGTGATAGCTTCCGACAACGTTAACGCTCTGGTGCCACCAGTCGGAGAGATACTGCGGTTTGTCGTTTTCAGCTGCGTTAACAGTAAAAGACGAAGAGAGCGCCAGTACCGCACCGGCTGCCAGTAATGTTTTTTTCATATGTATGCCACTGTTTGAAAATCCCTTGCGGGAGTGAAAAAGGCGCAAATTGCGTTTCTAAATATTTCGTATACAGAGGAGCCTATTATAAAAATCATTGCTCACAAAAATATGTTTCGTTTCACAGTTCTATCATTTACGTAATCGATTGCGTTCACGTTTACACACATTCGGGCGGGGATTGTACTGACTTTCACCCTTGTTGCAAACTTTTACTATCAATCTGGGTGATGTAAGCAGAGTAACAAAATGACGGGGAAAGATGTTGCGGGACGCACAAAACGCCCCGCGATACGTTTACTGCATAACAGGTTGAATGTCGTGGATACGTACAAAGCCTAACTGATCCACAGAAATACCCTTTAACTGTAACGGAATATCAACATCGCTGGGGGCGAGGACGCTGGCAGGGGCGTTAATCAATTGATTCTGCACATTGATTTCCTGAAAGTTGTCTATTGTTCCCTGAATTTGCCCATATTCAACAGTTCCGCTGAATGCGGGCAAGGGATCATTCGACTCGCCCTGAATACGTAGCGTCAGGGTGGTGCCATCTGTATCAGGCGTAATATTCACCAGCGACATACGTAAAGTACCGATCTGGCTTTCCAGTCTTGCTGGTATTTTCGCTCCAGGCAGAAGGTAAACCCCACTGCTGGATTTTGCATTCAGCCTGTTTTGCTGAGTGATTTTGACCGTTTCTTTATTGAGTTGCGTCATCTCCTGGTTCAGTGTGCTGACGCTGTGTTTCATCTGCCGCACTTCGCTTTGCTGCACACAGGCGCTAAGGCTGAACAGGCTTCCCAGCAGGAGCAGTCGAAAAACGTTTGTATTCATAGGTCGTCCCTTTCTTATCGCAATAAGCCTAATGGTAGAGGGTAAAAGCAGCGAAAGCATCGATCCTTTATCTCAAAAGCGTTGCGCCTTTGTTGTATCGTCAGTTCAGGGTAAAATAGATTTCTGTTAACCACCTGGTCAGGACGCCGTATGCATTGCCCATTCTGTTTCGCCGTGGACACTAAGGTAATTGACTCTCGTCTCGTAGGCGAGGGCTCATCCGTACGCCGCCGTCGGCAGTGTCTGGTGTGTAATGAACGTTTCACCACCTTTGAAGTGGCGGAGCTGGTTATGCCACGTGTTGTAAAAAGCAATGACGTGCGTGAACCGTTTAATGAAGAGAAATTACGTAGCGGAATGCTGCGGGCGCTGGAAAAACGTCCGGTGAGTTCCGATGACGTCGAAATGGCAATCAATCATATTAAATCGCAGCTGCGCGCCACCGGTGAGCGTGAAGTGCCGAGCAAGATGATTGGCAATTTGGTGATGGAGCAATTGAAAAAGCTCGATAAAGTCGCCTATATCCGTTTTGCCTCTGTCTATCGCAGTTTCGAAGATATCAAAGAATTTGGCGAAGAGATCGCGCGCCTGGAGGACTAAGCCGTGCAGGACGAGTATTACATGGCGCGGGCGCTTAAGCTGGCGCAACGAGGACGTTTTACCACTCATCCCAACCCGAATGTCGGGTGCGTCATTGTAAAAGATGGCGAAATCGTCGGTGAAGGTTACCATCAGCGAGCGGGTGAACCGCATGCCGAGGTACATGCGTTGCGCATGGCTGGCGAAAAAGCCAAAGGTGCCACGGCGTATGTCACACTCGAACCTTGTAGTCATCATGGTCGTACGCCGCCGTGTTGCGATGCGTTGATTGCTGCGGGTGTTACGCGCGTGGTTGCCGCGATGCAGGATCCTAACCCGCAGGTCGCTGGGCGTGGACTTTATCGTTTGCAACAGGCTGGCATTGACGTCAGCCACGGCCTGATGATGAGTGAAGCCGAGCAATTGAATAAAGGCTTTCTCAAGCGCATGCGCACCGGCTTTCCTTATATCCAGTTAAAACTTGGCGCGTCGCTAGATGGCCGCACAGCGATGGCGAGCGGTGAGAGCCAGTGGATCACGTCTCCTCAGGCGCGACGCGATGTACAACGTCTGCGTGCGCAAAGTCATGCCATTTTAACCAGCAGCGCAACAGTCATGGCGGACGATCCAGCCTTAACGGTGCGTTGGTCTGAACTGGACGAACAAACTCAGGCGCTCTATCCGCAACAAAATCTCCGCCAGCCAGTACGTATTGTGATTGATAGCCAAAATCGCGTGACGCCGGAACATCGCATTGTGCAGCAGCCCGGCGAAACCTGGTTCGCGCGTACGCAGGAAGATTCTCGTGAGTGGCCGGAAACGGTACGTACCTTGCTGATTCCTGAGCATAAAGGTCATCTGGATCTGGTTGTACTGATGATGCAACTGGGTAAAAAGCAGATTAACAGCATCTGGGTGGAAGCGGGGCCAACGCTCGCTGGCGCATTGCTACAGGCGGGTTTAGTCGATGAGCTGATTGTCTATATCGCACCTAAACTATTAGGCAACGACGCCCGTGGATTATGCACGCTGCCAGGACTTGAGAAATTAGCCGACGTCCCCCAATTTAAATTCAAAGAGATACGTCATGTAGGCCCGGATGTTTGCCTGCATTTAGTGGGTGCATGATCTCCCGGCTCGAAAGGGAAGCAGCGCACGAAATATTATGCTAAAATCCGCCCCCCTGCGGGGCCATACTCGAACCCGAAGGAAGAAAATGAACATTATTGAAGCTAACGTTGCTACCCCGGACGCTCGCGTCGCCATCACCATTGCGCGTTTCAACAACTTTATCAATGACAGCCTGCTGGAAGGTGCAATTGACGCACTGAAACGTATCGGTCAGGTAAAAGATGAAAACATTACCGTTGTTTGGGTGCCTGGTGCCTATGAGCTGCCGCTGGCGGCGGGTGCACTGGCTAAAACCGGTAAATATGACGCGGTGATTGCGCTGGGTACGGTTATTCGTGGTGGCACTGCCCACTTTGAATATGTCGCTGGTGGTGCAAGCAACGGCCTGGCGCATGTTGCCCAGGACAGCGAAATTCCGGTTGCTTTTGGGGTTCTGACCACTGAAAGCATTGAACAAGCGATCGAACGTGCTGGCACCAAAGCTGGCAACAAAGGTGCAGAAGCTGCACTGACCGCGCTTGAAATGATTAATGTATTGAAAGCCATCAAGGCCTGAAATTAGTAAGGGGAAATCCGTGAAACCTGCTGCTCGTCGCCGCGCTCGTGAGTGTGCCGTCCAGGCGCTCTACTCCTGGCAGTTGTCCCAGAACGACATCGCTGATGTTGAATACCAGTTCCTGGCTGAACAGGATGTAAAAGACGTTGACGTCCTGTACTTCCGTGAGCTGCTGGCCGGGGTGGCGACTAACACCGCATACCTCGACGGACTGATGAAGCCGTACCTGTCCCGCCTGCTGGAAGAACTGGGCCAGGTAGAAAAAGCAGTACTGCGCATTGCGCTGTACGAGCTGTCTAAACGTAGCGATGTGCCATACAAAGTGGCCATTAACGAAGCGATCGAACTGGCGAAATCGTTCGGCGCAGAAGACAGCCATAAGTTCGTCAACGGCGTACTCGATAAAGCAGCACCTGTGATTCGCCCTAACAAAAAGTGATATCCAGGCCGGTAGATTCACGGAAGACCGTTCCGCGATCGCCGGCCTTTTCTTTTTTACCTGCTGAGGCATAACGTATGGCATGTGGCGAGTTCTCCCTGATTGCCCGTTATTTTGACCGTGTAAGAAGTTCTCGTCTTGATGTCGAACTGGGCATTGGCGACGATTGCGCACTTCTCAATATCCCCGAGAAACAGACCCTGGCGATCAGCACTGATACGCTGGTGGCGGGCAACCATTTCCTCCCTGATATCGATCCTGCGGATCTGGCATATAAAGCTCTGGCAGTGAATTTAAGCGATCTGGCCGCGATGGGCGCCGATCCGGCCTGGCTGACGCTGGCATTAACCTTACCGGACGTCGACGAAGCGTGGCTTGAGTCCTTCAGCGACAGTTTGTTTGATCTACTTAATTATTACGATATGCAACTCATTGGCGGCGATACCACGCGTGGGCCATTATCAATGACGTTGGGTATCCACGGTTTTGTCCCGATGGGGCGAGCCTTAACGCGTTCTGGTGCGAAACCGGGTGACTGGATCTATGTGACCGGGACACCGGGCGATAGCGCCGCCGGGCTGGCGATTTTGCAAAATCGTTTGCAGGTTGCCGATGTTAAAGATGCGGACTACTTGATCAAACGTCATCTCCGTCCGTTGCCGCGTATTTTACAGGGGCAGGCGCTGCGCGATCTGGCAAATTCAGCCATCGATCTCTCTGACGGTCTGATTTCCGATCTCGGGCATATCGTGAAAGCCAGCGACTGCGGCGCACGAATTGACCTGGCATTGCTGCCGTTTTCTGATGCGCTTTCTCGCCATGTTGAGCCGGAACAGGCACTGCGCTGGGCGCTCTCTGGCGGTGAAGATTACGAGTTATGTTTCACTGTGCCAGAGCTTAACCGTGGCGCGCTGGATGTGGCTCTCGGACACCTGGGCGTACCGTTTACCTGTATCGGGCAGATGACCGCCGATATCGAAGGGCTTTGTTTTATTCGTGACGGCGAACCTGTCACGTTAGACTGGAAAGGATATGACCATTTTGCCACGCCATAATGATGTCGCGAAAAGTCGCCTGAAGATGAGTAATCCGTGGCATCTGCTTGCTGTCGGATTCGGAAGTGGATTAAGCCCAATTGTTCCAGGCACGATGGGGTCGCTGGCGGCGATTCCGTTCTGGTATCTGATGACCTTTTTGCCCTGGCAGCTCTATTCGCTGGTAGTCATGCTGGGGATCTGTATCGGCGTCTATCTTTGTCATCAAACGGCGAAAGACATGGGCGTGCACGATCACGGCAGCATTGTCTGGGACGAATTTATTGGTATGTGGATCACGCTCATGGCGCTGCCGACCAATGACTGGCAGTGGGTTGCCGCCGGGTTTGTGATTTTCCGTATTCTGGATATGTGGAAACCGTGGCCGATCCGCTGGTTTGACCGCAATGTACATGGCGGCATGGGGATCATGATAGATGATATTGTCGCCGGGGTGATCTCCGCTGGCATCCTGTACTTTATCGGTCATCATTGGCCGCTGGGTATTCTGTCGTAGCTGTGCACCGATGCCTGATGTGACGCTTGTCACGTCTCATCAGGCCTGGATTCCTATTTAAAACCTACCACCGGATGCGGCTTATACGGCGTTTCCAGTTCGGCAATCTGTTCTGGCTTTAAAGTGATATCTACCGCGTTCAGCAGCTCATCAAGCTGTTCCTCCCGCGAAGTACCAATAATCGGTGCGGCAATGCCCGGTTTACTCAACAACCAGGCCAACGCAACTTGTGCTCGCGTTACCCCCAGTTCTTCACTGACGCCAGTTAACCGTTCTGCTATCTGCGCGTCATTTTCGTCGCTTTCATTGTAGAGATTTTTTCCTACTTCATCGGAAACCAGTCGTGCGGTGGTTTCTCCCCAGGGACGCGTCAGACGTCCCCGCGCCAGCGGACTCCACGGAATCACCGCTACGCCTTCCTGATAACACAGCGGCAGCATTTCACGCTCTTCTTCGCGATAAATCAGATTGTAGTGATCCTGCATACTGACAAACTGCGCCCAGCCGTGCTGTTTTTGCAGTTCCAGCGCCTGAGCAAACTGCGAGGCGTGCATGGATGACGCGCCGATATAACGCGCTTTCCCGGCTTTTACCACGTCGTTCAGGGCTTCCAGCGTCTCTTCGATCGGCGTGTTGTAATCCCAGCGATGAATTTGCAGGATATCGACATAATCCATGCCGAGACGTCGCAAGCTGTCGTCAATAGAGCGCAAAATTTGCGCACGGGATAATCCTTCCGGCAAATCACCAACGCGATGGAACACTTTAGTTGCAACGACCACGTCTTCACGACGAGCAAAGTCCCGCAGTGCACGACCGACGATCTCTTCGCTGCTGCCGTCAGAATAACTATTGGCGGTATCAAAGAAATTTATGCCGCCTTCCAGCGCGCGTTTAATGATGGGACGGCTGCTCTCTTCGGGCAGTGTCCATGCGTGATTACCGCGATCCGGCTCACCAAAGGTCATACAGCCGAGGCAAAGTCGGGAAATGCGAAGGTCGGTTTTTCCTAAGGGGTTGTATTGCATGCTGCCACTCCTGCCATACTCGTCATACTTCAAGTTGCATGTGCTGCGGCTGCATTCGTTCACCCCAGTCACTTACTTATGTAAGCTCCTGGGGCTTCACTCGTTTGCCGCCTTCCTGCAACTCGAATTATTTAGAGTCTATGAATAATTTCTTAAGCATAGCAGGAGTGGAGTAGGGATTATGCCAGCCAGGCTTTGATTTTGGCTTCCATACCGGCGGCATCGAGGCCGAGTTCAGCGCGCATTTCTTCCTGCGTTCCTTGTGGAATAAAGAAGTCCGGCAGGCCAATATTCAGCACGGGTACTGGTTTACGATGGGCCATCAGCACTTCGTTCACGCCGCTGCCTGCGCCGCCCATAATGGCGTTTTCTTCAATGGTGATCAGCGCCTCGTGGCTGGCGGCCATTTCCAGAATTAACGCTTCATCAAGCGGCTTCACAAAACGCATATCGACCAGCGTAGCGTTCAGCGATTCTGCGACTTTCGCTGCTTCCGGCATCAGCGTACCAAAGTTGAGGATCGCCAGTTTCTCGCCACGACGCTTCACAATGCCTTTGCCAATTGGCAGTTTTTCCAGTGGCGTCAGTTCAACGCCAACGGCGTTGCCGCGCGGATAGCGCACCGCTGACGGGCCATCGTTATAGTGATAGCCGGTATAGAGCATCTGGCGACATTCGTTTTCATCGCTCGGGGTCATAATGACCATTTCCGGAATGCAGCGCAGGTAAGAGAGATCAAACGCGCCCTGATGGGTTTGACCGTCAGCACCGACAATACCCGCACGGTCAATGGCGAACAGAACCGGGAGCTTTTGAATCGCCACGTCATGCAGCACCTGATCATAGGCGCGTTGCAGGAAAGTGGAGTAGATCGCGACAATGGGTTTGTAGCCACCAATCGCCAGACCCGCAGCAAAGGTCACTGCGTGTTGCTCGGCGATTGCCACGTCGAAGTAGCGATCCGGGAATTTACGTGAAAACTCGACCATGCCGGAGCCTTCACGCATCGCCGGGGTAATCGCCATCAGCTTGTTGTCTTTTGCTGCGGTTTCGCACAACCAGTCGCCAAAGATTTTTGAATAGCTCGGCAGGCCGCCGCTGCTTTTCGGCAGGCAACCGCTGGAGGGGTCAAATTTAGGCACGGCGTGGAAGGTGATTGGATCTTTTTCTGCCGGTTCGTAACCACGACCTTTTTTGGTCATGATATGCAGGAACTGCGGGCCTTTCAGGTCGCGCATGTTCTTAAGCGTGGTGATAAGCCCCAGCACATCGTGACCGTCAACCGGGCCGATGTAGTTAAAGCCCAGCTCTTCAAACAGCGTGCCTGGTACTACCATGCCTTTAATATGTTCTTCGGTACGTTTGAGCAGCTCTTTAATGGGCGGAACGCCGGAGAATACTTTTTTCCCGCCCTCGCGCAGTGAAGAGTAAAGCTTGCCGGAAAGCAGCTGCGCCAGATGGTTGTTGAGCGCGCCAACATTTTCGGAAATCGACATTTCGTTGTCGTTGAGAATAACCAGCATGTCCGGGCGGATGTCGCCCGCGTGATTCATCGCTTCAAACGCCATGCCAGCAGTAATCGCGCCATCGCCTATAACACAGACGGTGCGGCGATTTTTGCCTTCTTTCTCGGCAGCAACCGCAATACCAATTCCGGCACTGATAGAGGTTGATGAATGCCCGACGCTTAACACGTCATATTCACTTTCGCCGCGCCACGGGAACGGGTGCAGGCCGCCTTTTTGACGGATGGTGCCTATTTTGTCACGGCGTCCGGTCAAAATTTTATGCGGATAAGCCTGATGCCCCACATCCCAAATCAATTGGTCAAACGGGGTGTTATAGACGTAGTGCAGCGCTACGGTCAGCTCGACCGTGCCCAGCCCGGAGGCGAAGTGCCCGCTGGAACGGCTCACGCTGTCGAGTAAATAGCGGCGCAGTTCGTCGCAGAGTTTCGGTAAACTCTCTTTTGGCAACAGTCGTAACTCCTGGGTGGAGTCGACCAGTGCCAGGGTCGGGTATTTGGCAATATCAAAACTCATCAGGGGCCTATTAATACTTATTGTTTATTTATTACGCTGGATGATGTAGTCCGCTAGCGCTTCCAGTGCCGAGGTATCGAGTGACTGTTCAGCCAGTTGTTTTAGCGACTGGCGGGCATCGTCGATCAGATCCTGGGCTTTCTTCCGGGCTTGCTCAAGACCCAGAAGTGCAGGGTAGGTACTTTTACCAAGTTGCTGGTCGGCACCCTGGCGTTTACCCAACGTTGCAGTATCTCCCACCACATCCAGGATGTCATCCTGAACCTGGAAGGCAAGGCCGATGCTCTCTGCGTATTTGTCGAGAATTGGCAGAGCACGACGTCCTTTATCTCCGGCGCTTAATGCACCAAGACGAACGGCGGCGCGAATTAATGCGCCGGTTTTATGGCGATGAATACGCTCGAGTGCGTCCAGAGGTACGTGTTTGCCTTCCGCATCTAAATCTAATGCCTGACCACCGCACATTCCGCCAATACCGCTGGCGCTCGCCAGTTCAGAAATCATCGAAATTCTGTCGCGATCCGACACTTCCGGCATATCGGCATCACTTAAAATCGAGAACGCCAGCGTTTGTAAAGCGTCGCCCGCGAGAATCGCGTTTGCTTCGCCAAACTTCACATGGCAGGTCGGCAAACCGCGACGCAGATCGTCATCATCCATTGCCGGTAAATCATCATGAATTAATGAATACGCGTGGATACACTCCACGGCGGCAGCGGGTGCGTCCAGCGTGTTTGTGCTAACGCCGAACATATGGCCGGTGGCATAAACCAGGAACGGTCGCAGGCGCTTACCACCTAATAATGCGCCATACTGCATGGTTTCGACCACGGGAGTGTTCTGAAAGGGCAGTGGGGCAATAAAACGGCTCAGCGCCTGGTTGGCCTGCTTAACGCAGGCTTCGAGTTGCTGCGGAAAGTCCATTACTCATTGTCCGGTGTAAAAGGAGTTAAAGAGGCGTCTTCATTGTCAGACAGCAGAATTTGTACGCGCTGTTCGGCTTGTTGTAATTTGGCCTGCCCCTGACGTGCCAGCTGCACGCCACGTTCGAACTCGTTCAGCGCCTCTTCCAGCGGCAGGTCGCCACTTTCCAGACGGGTTACAATCTGTTCCAGCTCGCTCAGCGCCTTTTCAAAGCTGGCGGGCGCCTCATTTTTCTTCGGCATAATGAATGTCTGACTCTCAATATTTTTCGCCCCGTCATGGTAACGGACTCAGGGCAAATAGCAAATAACGCGCAATGGTAAGGTGATGTGCGCAGCAAAGCGATGTTAGTGGTATACTTCCGCGCCTGGATGCAGCCGCAGGTGTGGGCTGCTGTATTTTTCCCTATACAAGTCGCTTAAGACTTGCCAACGAACCATTGCCGCCATGAAGTTTATCATTAAATTGTTCCCGGAAATCACCATCAAAAGCCAATCTGTGCGCTTGCGCTTTATAAAAATCCTTACCGGGAACATTCGTAACGTTTTAAAGCACTATGATGAGACGCTCGCTGTCGTCCGCCACTGGGATCACATCGAAGTTCGCGCAAAAGATGAAAACCAGCGTCTGGCTATTCGCGACGCCCTGACCCGTATTCCGGGTATCCACCATATTCTCGAAGTCGAAGACGTGCCGTTTACCGACATGCACGATATTTTCGAGAAAGCGTTGGTTCAGTATCGCGATCAGCTGGAAGGTAAAACCTTCTGCGTACGCGTGAAGCGCCGTGGTAAACATGAGTTTAGCTCGATTGATGTGGAACGTTACGTCGGCGGCGGTTTAAATCAGCATATTGAATCCGCGCGCGTGAAGCTGACCAATCCGGATGTGACTGTCCATCTGGAAGTTGAAGACGATCGTCTCCTGCTGATTAAAGGTCGTTACGAAGGTATTGGCGGATTCCCAATCGGCACCCAGGAAGATGTGCTGTCGCTTATTTCCGGTGGTTTCGACTCCGGAGTTTCCAGCTATATGTTGATGCGTCGCGGCTGCCGCGTGCATTACTGCTTCTTTAATCTCGGCGGCGCGGCGCATGAAATTGGTGTTCGTCAGGTGGCGCATTATCTGTGGAACCGTTTTGGTAGCTCCCACCGCGTGCGTTTTGTCGCCATTAACTTTGAGCCGGTCGTCGGTGAAATTCTCGAGAAAATCGACGACGGTCAGATGGGCGTAATCCTCAAACGTATGATGGTGCGTGCCGCGTCTAAAGTGGCTGAACGTTACGGCGTACAGGCGCTCGTCACCGGCGAAGCGCTGGGACAGGTGTCCAGCCAGACGCTAACCAACCTGCGCCTGATTGATAACGTCTCCGATACGCTGATCCTGCGTCCGCTGATCTCTTACGACAAAGAGCACATCATCAACCTGGCTCGCCAGATTGGCACCGAAGATTTTGCCCGCACCATGCCGGAATACTGCGGTGTTATCTCCAAAAGCCCGACCGTGAAAGCGGTTAAGTCGAAGATTGAAGCGGAAGAAGAGAAGTTCGACTTCAGCATTCTCGATAAAGTGGTTGAGGAAGCGAATAACGTTGATATCCGCGAAATCGCTCAGCAGACCGAGCAGGAAGTGGTGGAAGTGGAAACCGTCAACGGCTTCGGCCCGAACGACGTGATCCTCGATATCCGTTCTGTTGATGAACAAGAAGATAAGCCGCTGAAAGTTGAAGGTATCGACGTGGTTTCTCTGCCGTTCTATAAACTGAGCACCAAATTTGGCGATCTCGACCAGAACAAAACCTGGCTGTTGTGGTGTGAGCGCGGGGTGATGAGCCGCCTGCAGGCGCTCTATCTACGCGAGCAGGGCTTTAACAATGTGAAGGTGTATCGTCCGTAATTTGTGGTTTTTACGTCGCATCTGGTCAGATGCGACGTTTACTGCATCCGACACTACTCGTAATAATTATAAATCCCTGCCGCCATCACCAGTTGTGATGCCACCTCATGGGCTTTTTCACGCCCAACCAACAGGTCGATAATTTTCAGACCAAAATCAATAGCCGTACCTGGCCCCTGACTGGTCAGCAATTTTACCCGAGCATCCCAGATGACGCGCTTGTCCTGCCATTGTTCAGCGGGAATTTTGTCTTTCAACGTCGGGAAGCCGGTCATATTGCCAATCGGGAAGATATCATGAGGCACCAGCACGGTGGCTGGTGCGGCGCAAATAGCCGCGACGATACGCCCGGAACGGTGGAACTGTTTCACGGTTTCAACCAGCAGGGTGCTATCACGAAAACACTCCGCGCCTTTAATGCCACCAGGCAGCACGATCACGTCATATTCGCCATCAGCTACTTCGACCAGCGGCGCATCCGCCAGCAGCTTCACGCCGCGTGAGCAGGTAATTGCCAGGTTACCATCGCTGGCGACGCTGGCAGTGGTGACGTTGATACCGCCGCGAACCAGCAGATCGATAGTGGTGACGGCTTCAGTCTCTTCACTACCAGGGGCGAGGCAAACCAGTGCCGATGCGCTCATATTCACTCTCCTTTCTTTTTACCATTTCAAACAGGCGGGTGTTTTCCGGTACGGCAATCCCATGCGCGCGAGCGCGGCGTAAGAGAAAACCAGTGATATAGTCGATTTCGGTGTGGCGCAGCGCGCGGATATCCTGCAACATCGACGAAATGTTTTCCGCTGTTGCATCAATCACCTGCATAACATAATCACGCAAATCTTCCGCTGAAGTATGATGCCCTTCGCGTTCGATCACTGCCGCGACTTCTTCGCATATCTGCATAATGTCTTGCGGATGATGTCGTAATTCACCATTCGGGCAATTCCAGATAGCGGTCAGTGGATTAATCACACAGTTGACCGCCAGCTTACGCCACAGCTCGGCGCGGATATTGTTATGCCATGCGACATCAGGTAACACGGTTTGCAAAATATCCGCCAGATAACTGTAATCGCCATCCTGTTGCCGTGCCGGGCCAATATGCGTGATACCGTTTGCCACATGAATAATGACATTGCCGTCGCGGCGGGCGGCATGAGTGGTGGTGCCCATCAGTAATGGCTGCTGAATGTTTTGCAACTCTTCGATGGTGCCCATGCCGTTGTGAATTAACAGTATTGGCGTGGTTACAGGCAGTGTAGACGCGAGGCTTTTGACTGCATCGGAAACCTGCCATGCTTTCAGCGTCACCAGGAGCAGATCGCTGGTGGCGAGAAAATCGGGATCGTTGGCGGTCAGAGACTCATTAAATATCGAACCGTCGGTCTCAACCAGATTCACGCTACAATAAGGTTGCGGTACGCGCAGCCAGCCCTGAACGTCGTGACCCTGTTTGCAAAGTGCTGTAAGCCATAATTGCCCTAAGGCACCGCATCCCAATACGGTAATTTTCATTGTTCCTCCTCACCCGCAACCACTCCGGGTGTTCAATAAGGCTATCCCTTAATTGTGCATGCTGTTGCGACTATGCACAATTAAGGGATACGTCCTGGTGCAGGACTGTCGGTTATTTAACTTTGCAGGTATTATGCTTCGCATCAAAAATGAAGGGAGAGGAAAAGATGCCATCTTTCGATATTGTCTCTGAAGTTGATCTTCAGGAAGCACGAAACGCGGTCGATAACGCGAGCCGCGAAGTGGAGTCCCGTTTTGACTTCCGTAACGTTGAAGCCTCATTTGAGCTGAACGACGCCAGCAAAACCATCAAAGTGTTGAGCGAGTCCGACTTCCAGGTCAATCAGTTGCTGGATATTCTGCGTGCCAAGCTGCTGAAGCGCGGCATTGAAGGCAGTTCGCTGGATGTACCGGAAAATATCGTTCATAGCGGTAAAACCTGGTTTGTGGAAGCAAAACTGAAACAGGGCATTGAAAGCGCGACCCAGAAGAAAATCGTCAAGATGATCAAAGACAGCAAACTGAAAGTGCAGGCGCAAATTCAGGGCGATGAGATCCGTGTGACGGGCAAATCTCGTGATGATTTGCAGGCTGTCATGGCGATGGTACGTGGTGGCGATCTGGGTCAGCCGTTCCAGTTCAAAAACTTCCGCGATTAATCGCGACAACCTGCGCTTTGTTCATGTCAGATGCGGCATGAACGCCTGATTCGGCCTACAAAGATTTGTCACTCAGGAACTTTGTAGGCCTGAAAAGCGTAGCGCAACAGGCAATTCGCCTCGTTTTTTATGCCTGACGAATTGCCTGTTCAACCTCAAAGCGATTCGTCACTTTGCTGTCGATTTTCACATAAGCTGAATGTTCTTCTTCTGCAATCAACACTTCTTTGACACCCGCAGTTTCCAGCAAACGCACTTTTAACGTCTCGTTTGCGGCAATGTCCGATGGGATTTCAATGCGCAAACTGCTGACATACGGCGGTTCTTTCATGGTACTGGCGACTGCCAGCCACACTGCGGCCAGCATTGCGCCAGCGAGAAATACGCCCTGACCGTCAAACATGCCGTCAATCCAGCCACCCAGCGAACCGCCAATGGCCACGCCAAGAAACTGGCTGGTGGAGTAAACGCCCATCGCCGTACCTTTGTAACCGGCTGGCGACTCTTTACTGATAAGCGAGGGGAGGAGGGCTTCCATCAAATTAAACGCCACAAAGAAAAGCTGCACGCCGACCACCAGTTGCCAGAACTGCGTTTGTGCGTTCCACAACACAATTTCCGCAACCACGATCAGCCCGACGCAGAAAACAAAGACTTGCTTCATTTTGCGCTTAACTTCCGCGTAGATAATGAAAGGCACAACCGAGCCAAAGGCGATTAACATCGTCGCCAGATAGACCTTCCAGTGTTCAGCCGCCGGGAACCCCGCATCAGCCAACTGTCCGGGCAGGGCAACAAACGTCGACATCAGCAGCATGTGCAGACACATAATGCCGAAGTTGAGTTTCAGCAGTCGCGGTTCTGCCAGCACTTTGCTGAAACTGCCTTTCACCATTCCGGACTCACGATTAAGTACGTGCGTGCTGCTGTTGGGCACAACCCAAATGGTCAACGCAATACCGGTCGTTGCCAGAATAGCGATCATCCAGAACAGCGTGTGCAGTCCAAGTTTGTGAGTGATGATAGGGCCAAGTACCATCGCAATGGCGAAGGTAATGCCAAAACTCACGCCGATAAACGCCATCGCTTTGGTGCGGTTTTGTTCGCGCGTGAGATCAGAAAGTAGCGCCATAACGGCAGCGGCAATCGCTCCAGAACCTTGTAACGCCCGGCCCAGAATAATTCCCCAGATAGAGTCGGAAAGCGCAGCGATAACGCTACCGGCGGCAAACACCGCCAGCCCGCCGACAATTAATGGTTTGCGACCAATACGGTCTGAGAGCAGGCCAAACGGAATCTGAAAAACGGCCTGAGTCAGGCCATAAATACCAATGGCAATACCGATTAATGCTTCACTGGCACCTTGCAGTGCCATACCGTACGTAGTTAGAACCGGCAGTACCATAAACATGCCCAGCATGCGCAATGAAAATACGGTCCCTAAACCCCAGGTCGCGCGCCGCTCACCTGGCGTCATTTTATAATCGTTCATTACCACCTCTTAAAAAATTGCCCACATAGTGTAGTGCGGAGCGCATGTTGGGTAAACAGAGTGTTAATGAGTAAATATTACATAAGAGCGTGATTTTTACGTCAGGCATGCGCTTCTCTCGTATTCTTGCCATTAATACTTTGTGCGTTAAATATAACAAATGAAAAGCTCGCCTGATTTTATCCTGCCACGAATGATATTATTTTCGGATTTGTTGATGAGCGTGTGATTTTTTATTAAAGGATGGTGTTATTTTATCGCAATAAATAGAGGTGTTGGAGGTGCTGGTTATTCTGCTTCAGCTTAAATGTTTACTTATTACCTGAGGTTGTTATGGCTGTGTATTTATTCATGAAGTGGATGTTTGGTGGTTAGGTATATTGAAAAATATAGTGATGGATGCATAAAAGTTATTTATGTTAAATAAAAAGAGTTTATTGGCTATTTTATTAATTGCCTCACAAGGTTCACTGGCAAGCGAGAAAGCGCATGAATTGTATGACAGCATATACAGTGAAAAGCCTGCCCCCGATGTGATAAGGACACTGCATAAAATGGCTGAGTCGGGGGATGTCGACGCGCAAAGCCTGTTAGGCTGGGAATATTATCAGCCCCGCTACGATACCAAACCCAACGTTCAGGAAGCCATTAAATGGTTCGAGTTAGCCGCTAAACAAGGTGATGAAGAAGCTCCGTTAGCGCTGGGGAATATCTACTACGAAGGTGAACAGGTGCGAGTGGATTACGCCAAAGCGTATACGTTATTTAATCAGGCTACGCAACGCGGTGTGAATTTAGCATGGTCCAGGTTGGGCATGATGTACGCCAATGGTCAGTATGTCGAGGTGGATTGTAGTAAAGCGAAAGAATATCTTGATAAGGGTGTTCACATTTATGCTGGTCCGGAAGACTTTATGGCCGCCTGTCGAAAAGATATGATTGACAGAAAAACGGTTGACGATACGTTACCTGTGATCACGATTACCCGTTCTGGAATGCGGGATAATTTTTTAGATAAAGGTTTTTCCTGCATGGATAGCCTCTTTGCCAAAACCAATAAATTAGGCGAAGTGGCCAATCTTCGTGTTACGTACAACATCAAGAGTCAGTCAGGTAAGGAAACTATTCAAACGGTCGGCTTTGCACCTTTCGGCTTAAACCGACTGGATATTAACTTTACAGATTACCGGCTTGATTCATTTACCAGTAATTCGTTGCTTATTCTTTATAAACCGGAATTTGAACGAAAATCTTGTGCAGCAATAAGGACCACAATCGTTGCCGCAACGGCAACCATTAAAGGCAAGGATGTGGACCTGATGAAAGCGGGGGCAATTGAACAAAAGTGGTAACGCTGCTCAGTCCCCGGCTGAGGCAAAACTTGCCATGGCCGGAGGCGATAATAATCTAAGCCGCGAGAATATGCTGAATCGCTAAAAACATCGGTACAGCACCGAAAACATTGGGCCTCGCTGAAAGCTGAACAAAGCCGAGACGAGTATAAAAGTTAATGGCGGCAGGGTCAGCATCAAGATAAACCCCTTTAATTGGTAATGCCCGGTGAATTATTTTTACATGTTCAAAAAAATCACATAGTAGGTCCTGACCAAAGCCCCGCTTTTGATATTTCCGCGCTACCCCTAACATGACTAATCTGACAACACCAATCTCTGAAGGTTGTGAACCCTGAAGGACGCCAGAAACGCGTTGTTTTTCCAGCGAATATGCCGTAAAAGTACAGATGCCAATCAGTTCACCACTTTGTCTGTCAATAAGTGCTTTAGCAGCACAGTCGCTATTACGCACACTTTTCTTTAGCGATGCGCGTACAAATTTATCGATAACAGGGTTACCGCAATCAAACTGTTTTTGCCCAGGATAAGTAATATCAGACTGATAATTACAGGAGAGGACTATGGGCAGAGTAATCTCTTCATGCTTGTCGACCATCGCTGTTTTTCCTTTTCATTAACGCCTTGAGGGCGAGCGTCGGTTGAGCAGGTTCAGCGATGAGTTGGTTCATCAGTTCCCAGCTTTGATTCGAAAGCTCACGGCGACGTTGGTTATCAAGCACACTTTCGGCGCGTTCCATAGCTGCGCTCAAAATAAAAGCGCTTAAATCTACCCCAACGGCTTGCGCAGCTTCACGAAGTTTGTTTTTGGCGTCGGGACTGGTTTTGAGTTCAACCCGCGCATTTTTCAGCGTTTTATCGATATCGGGTAGAGCGACTGTTTTTCCAGGCATTATGACCTCTTTGATTAACTGAATGAAATCGTAGGGAGTCGATCTCATGCATAATACGGCTATCAACCGTATGATTAATTTATGTGCATATACTCACTCTGTCAAGAGATACGGCTATTAGCCGTATCTCTGTTCTCAGACAATAAAAAAGGTGCCGTAGCACCTTTTTTATAGAGAGGTTGTGTTACCACACAGCAGCCAGCAGCGTATGCGAGTCCGGCACCATAAAATCAACGGACATCATTACCGAGAGGGCAGTGATGGCGATGATCGAGAAGCCGAACAGCTTGCGTGCCCAGATTCGATCATCAGCAACTTTATAACCACGCAGCGCCATACCTAACCACCAGACGCTAACCGCCGCGGCGACCACCAGATATTTATACCCAGCGTAACCGCCAAGAGAGAGCATCAGCGTGGCAACAGCAAAGGCGATGATATACAGCGTGATGTGGTTTTTCGCTACCGAAATGCCTTTCACCACCGGCAGTACCGGAATGTTTGCCGCCTGATAATCCTTAAAGCGGAAAATGGCGATGGCATAAGAATGAGGCATCTGCCAAAGGCTGAAGATAGCCAGCAGGATCGCTGCGCCGCTATCGAACTCGCCTGTCACTGCACAGTAGCCAATCACCGGCGGCGCTGCGCCGGAGAGAGAACCAATCAATGTGCCGTAGACCGAGTGGCGTTTCATGTACAGGCTGTAAACGCCGACATAAACCACAAAGCCCATCACCCCCAGCCAGCAGGCCAGCGGATTCGCGCCAAACCACAGCAGCATAAAGCCAGCAATACCCAGCAAGGTGGCGTACACCAGCGAGACAGCAGGAGAGATCAGGCCCTTAACCAGCACCCGATTCTTCGTCCTTTCCATCTTTCTGTCGATATCCCTGTCGATGTAGTTGTTAAACACACAACCCGACGCCACAACCAGTGACACCCCAACCAGCGTGTAGATAAACAGGGGATAATCAATGCTGCCCTTTGAGGCCAGCAGGAATCCCCCAATCACCGAGATCAGGTTGCCAAAGATGATGCCTGGTTTCGTTACTTGCAGGTATTGCTTAAACATCATAACCGCCGCTCTTAGTGCATCATCATGTTGTAGTTGAGGTTCCACATAATCCAGATGGAGCCGACAACCAGGATAGCGATGATTAGCACGGTGAAGACAAACGCCGTCATGTTCCAGCCTTCATCTGATTTGGTATTCATGTGCAGGAAGCACACCAGATGCACCAGAACCTGTACCACTGCCATTGCCAGGATTGTTCCCAGAATTACGGCCGGAGAGGCAGCCCCTGTCATCACCATCCAGAACGGAATCACCGTCAGAATGATCGACAGGATAAAACCTGTCATGTAGGTTTTTACGCTGCCATGGGACGCGCCGCTGTGATCGGTAGAATGATTCATTACATCGCCCCCATCAGATAAACAACAGTGAACACACAGATCCAAACCACATCCAGGAAGTGCCAGAACAGGCTCAGGCACATGATGCGGGTACGGTTAGTGCTGGTCAGGCCGCGACGGGCGATTTGCACCATCAGCACCGCCATCCAGATAAGACCGGAAGTGACGTGCAGACCGTGCGTGCCGACCAGCGCAAAGAACGCTGACAGGAAGCCGCTGCGATCCGGACCCATGCCGTTAACAATCAGGTGATGGAATTCATAGATTTCCATCCCGATAAATCCGGCACCAAACAACCAGGTCAACGCCAGCCAGGAGATAACCTGGCTTTTGTTGTTTTTGTACATGGCGATAGCCGCCATGCCGTAGGTGATGGAGCTGAACAACAGCAAGAAAGTTTCAACCAGAACAAACGGCAGTTCGAAAATGTCCTTACCTGTCGGGCCGCCTGCGGTGCCGTTCACCAGAACGGCATAGGTAGCAAACAAGATAGAGAACAGAATGCAGTCGCTCATCAGGTAGATCCAAAATCCGAAGATTTTGGTTCCGCCTGCATCGTGGTGCCCGTGTTCGTGCGCGTGGGCAGTCGCGTGCGTCAAAGTATCAGTTGCCATTTTTCAGCCCTGCCTTAGTAATCTCATCGAAATGCTGGTTTTCCAGTTTTTCGATTTCTGCCACCGGCACGTAGTAATCCACGTCCTCGTCGAAGCTTTTCACGATCCAGGTGATGATCATGCCTGCGAAGCCAACAATCGCCAGCCACCAGATATGCCAAATCATGGCGAAACCGAAGATGGTGGAGAAAGCCGCAATGACGATACCGGCACCGCTGTTTTTCGGCATATGAATTTCTTCATAGTGGTCTGGCTTTTTGTACGCTTCGCCTTTCTCTTTCATTTCCCAGAATGCATCACGCTCGTGAACGTGCGGCACAACGGCAAAGTTATAGAACGGAGGCGGGGAAGAGGTTGCCCACTCCAGCGTACGGCCACCCCACGGGTCGCCGGTCAGGTCACGGTTCTGGTCGCGGTCGCGAATAGAAACGTACATCTGAATAACGAGGCAGAGAATACCCAGCGCAATCAGTACTGCACCGCTGGCGGCAATCATCAGCATGGTGTGGAACTGCGGGTCAATCTGCTGGCTCAAGCGACGGGTCATACCCATGAAGCCCAGCGCATACAGCGGCATAAAGGCAACGAAGAAGCCGATGATCCAGAACCAGAACGCGCGTTTACCCCAGGTTTCGTTCAGTTTGAAACCGAACGCTTTAGGCCACCAGTAGGTCATCCCTGCGAAGCAGCCGAACACCACGCCGCCGATGATCACGTTATGGAAGTGTGCTATCAGGAACAGGCTGTTATGCAGAACGAAGTCCGCGCCCGGCACTGCCAGCAGTACACCAGTCATACCGCCTACCGAGAAGGTGACGATAAAACCGATGGTCCACAGCATCGCAGAATGGAACACGATGCGGCCCTGATACATGGTGAACAGCCAGTTGAAGATCTTCACCCCGGTCGGGATGGCGATAATCATCGTGGTGATACCAAAGAAGGCGTTTACGTTCGCGCCCGCACCCATCGTAAAGAAGTGGTGCAGCCAGACGATGAACGACAGCACGGTGATACAGACGGTTGCCCATACCAGCGAGGTATAACCAAACAGACGTTTACGCGAGAAGGTTGCCGCAATTTCGGAGAACACACCGAAAACAGGCAGGATCAGGATGTAAACTTCCGGGTGGCCCCAGGCCCAAATCAGGTTGATGTACATCATCATGTTGCCACCCATATCGTTGGTAAAGAAATGGGTGCCCAGATAGCGATCCAGGGTCAACAACGCGACGGTAACCGTCAGAATTGGGAAGGAAGCAATAATCAGTACGTTCGCGCACAGAGATGCCCAGGTAAATACTGGCATCTTGAACATGGTCATGCCCGGTGCGCGCATCTTCAGAATGGTAACGAAGAAGTTGATACCGGTAAGCGTCGTACCTATACCGGATAGCTGGAGACTCCATATCCAGTAATCGACACCGACTCCCGGACTGTACTCTATTCCCGATAGCGGTGGATAGGCCAGCCAGCCAGTCTGCGCAAATTCGCCCACGCCGAGAGAAACGTTTACCAGAATCACACCAACAACGGTAAACCAGAAGCTTAAGTTGTTGAGGAACGGGAACGCAACATCACGCGCGCCGATCTGCAGCGGAACCACCAGGTTCATCAGACCGATAACGAAAGGCATCGCCACGAAGAAGATCATAATCACGCCGTGCGCGGTGAAGATCTGATCGTAGTGGTGAGGTGGCAGGAAGCCCGCTTCGCCCGCAGAGGCAAGGGCCTGCTGGCTACGCATCATAATGGCGTCAGCAAAACCACGCAGCAACATCACAATCGCCACGATGATATACATGATACCGAGGCGTTTATGGTCAACGGAGGTCAGCCACTCTTTCCACAGGTAGGTCCACTTACCGAAGTAAGTGATCAGGCCAACGAGCGCCAGACCTCCCAAAATAATGCCAGCGATCGTAACCATGACGATAGGTTCATGGAACGGGACTGCATCAAGTGATAATTTTCCGAACATCTTTATTCTTCCTCAACCCCTTTAATGGGCGGATTCCGCGTGGCTCATGTCCATGCCTTCCATACCTTCGTGTGCGCTGTGCTCACCTTCTGGCTGGGTCATGTCCATGCTCTTACCGTGAGCCATAAACTTGTTAATCACATCGGCAAACAAGTCTGGTTTCACGTTGGAGAAATATTCCACCTGGTTGTATTCGCTAGGCGCGGCCAGTTTTTCGAACGCTGCCATGTCAGACATGGTGTTCGGCGACTGTTTCGCTTTTGCGACCCACTGGTCGAATTCGGCGCGATCCGGTGTTGCAATAGCTTTGAACTTCATGCCTGAGAAGCCCGGGCCGCTGTAGCTGGCGGAGATACCGTCATAAGTGCCGGGTTCGTTGGCGATCAGATGCAGGCGAGTCTGCATACCGGCCATGGCATAAATCTGGCTACCCAGACGCGGAATGAAGAAGGAGTTCATCACGGAGTTGGAGGTCACTTTGAAGTACACCGGAGTGTTCGCCGGGAAAGCGATTTCATTCACGGTAGCAATGCCCTGTTCCGGGTAGATGAAGAACCATTTCCAGTCCATGGAAACCACTTCGATGGTAATGGGCTTCTCGTCGTGTGCCAGCGGCTTGCTAGGCTCAAGAGCGTGAGTGGTTTTCCAGGTCAGTACCGCAAGGAAGATGATGATTAAGATAGGTACCGTCCAGACCACAGCTTCCACTTTATTGGAGTGTGACCAGTTCGGGCTGTACTTAGCATCTTTATTGCTCGCACGGTACTTCCAGGCGAAACCAACAGCCATCAAGATTGCGGGAATAACGACAATCAACATCAGGCCAAATGCCGTCAGTATCAGTGAACGTTGCTCCAGACCAATCTGTCCTTTGGGATCTAACAGCGCAGAATTACAGCCACTGAGCAATACAGTGCCTGCAAATAATGACAACCATCCCAAACTTTTATTGTATTTCCTGAGTCTCATTTAACGACCTCAATTCCACGGGATCTGGTGGCGTTTAAAGTGTGTGGGCATTTTACGGGAAGGTTACATTACTGTAAACATGATTAAATTCCTGTTACTTGGATTTGGCTATCAGGTCACATATGTTGCAAAACATATCAAGTTGATTTTAAGAAGCTGTTGCAAAAGGGCGTTATAACGAAAGGGGAGTGCAGAAGGAGTTTGGGCGGGCAATTGGTATAACCAATACATAATAAAACAATTATTTAACAAATAATTATCATTAAGGTGACAACTGGGTAGTGAGAAAATAAAGACTCATTAGCTGAATCGTGTAAGAAAAATAGAATTCATAAATGGCGTCAATAATTTCCAGACGCTAAGCCGCACAAAAGAACAAATATTAATAAGCGATGCTGATGTTTATTTAGCCGTAATAATTACGGCGAGTGATTACTACGGCTAAATAATATTTACAGATTACGTCAGATGCGTTTTTCGTAGCGCCAGATAATCCAGCAAACCACCAAGCACGACGCCAGAAAGGGCGACTAAAACCCCGACTTCCAGCAGAGCAGGCAGAAAAGAGAAGTGCGTCAAATCCAGCGCGTCCATCGTCAACAGCAGTAACCACACGGTCAACAGGCTGACGCCCGCCGCCAGTGTCCACATGGCAAAGGCATAACCTGACGGATACTCGGTGCGGGAGATAAAGTTGTCATTTACTCGTGTATATTCAAGCGTCTGGCGGCAAACCAGCAATAAAAAAAGCCCTGGTACGGCAGCGGCGACGGAGAACAGATAGAATGTCGACCAGCCGTGTGCTTCAACAAACCAACCCGCCACGGGGCCGACATAAACTCGCCCTACAGCAGAAAGCGCTGAGAGCAGGGCAAATTGAGTAGCGGAAAATGACTTATTACACAGCGTCATTAACAGCGCGACAAAGGCTGATGTACCCATCCCGCCACAGAGGTTTTCGAAAAAGACGGCTGCGCCCATGCTGTAGAGATGCTTATCAGTAATCGACAGCAGCCAGTAACCGGCGTTAGATGCACCTTGTAAAATGCCGAAAATCAGCAGCGCCCGGAACAGTGACAGGCGCTGCATCAAAATCCCACCGTACAACGCGCCAACAATGGTCGCCAGCAAGCCAAGCGTTTTGTTAACCACGCCTACTTCACCTGCATCAAATCCGACGCCGCGAATCAAAAAAGTGGTTGTCAGGCTCATGGCGAATGCGTCGCCCAGCTTATACAGCACGATGAGAAGCAAAATAAGCCACGCGTTATTGCGACCAAAGAAATCGCGCAGAGGTGCAACAACCGCTTGTTCCAGCGTTTTGGGCACAGGAACGGTGTCGGTTGGTTCTGGTGCAAGTAACGTCGCGATAATACAGGGGATCAACAGCGCCGCCATCAACCAGTACATGCCCTGCCAGCCCAGCCATTTATCTGCCAGCCACAGGGCTAAGCCGCCGGAAACCAGCATCCCTAAACGGTAACCCAGCACGCTGATTGCCGCGCCCGCACCACGCTCTTCTGCCGGGAGCACATCGGTTTTCCACGCATCGAAGACAATATCCTGGGAGGCAGAGCAAAAAGCGATCACCACCGCCAGTGCCGCCATCCAGCGGAGCTGGGTGCCTGGTTCGAGAAAACCCATCGCCGCAATGGCGACTAATAACAGAATTTGCGTGGCGAGCAGCCAACCGCGCCGCCGCCCGAAAAATGGGGGCGTGTAGCGGTCCATCAGCGGTGACCAGAGGAATTTAAAAACGTAAGCCTGGCCTACCAGAGAGAAGAAACCAATGGTTTTAAGATCGATATTCTCGACCGTCATCCAGGCCTGTAAGGTGCCGGATGTCAGGGCGAGCGGTAGCCCGGAAGCAAAACCCAGAATCAGCAATATGGCTGAACGTGGCTGTTGAAAAATACGTAAATATTGACTGGACATGGGCGTCTACAGGCCCGGTTTGCACCGGGCCAGAGGGCAGAAATTAACGCGCGTTCTGCTTGATGAATTCGTGGATGCTGGTGTCCTGAGACATATCAGCGATGGTATCGGTCAGCACACTGTTAACCGCATCGGCGATATTTTTGTTGGAGGCCTGGAACGCACCTTCAACGTTGTAGCTGGCACGATAGTTTTTGGTCATTTTGTTGCCATTCTGCGCGGTAGCGATGATAGCGATATCCGCTTTGGTGGCGATGTTATAGCGCACGTTGCCCTGGGACACGTCAGCATACAGTTGGCTAACGATGATTTGCAGATTAACCGGGCCATTCGGACCAACCATGTAACCACGCGCGGTCATCTGTTTTTCCAGCACTTCTTGCAGCAGGAAACGCAGATCGCGGGAGGCAGTCAGGGTAACGATTTGATTATCGCGGGTGACTTTTGCCAGCGCCTGATCGGTACGCTGATCGGCACCATTAATGCTTACGGTGACGCCCATCAGGCTTGGATCCTGCTGTGGCAGTGTTATCGTCGGTGAAACTTCAATAGTTGTTGGCGGTTTTGCGCATCCTGCAAGCATAAACAGAGCAACTAACGGGAAGAGGATTTTTTTGAACATGTTCGGGCTCTCAGAGACTCTTAAGCGTGTTTGGTAAAAATTCCCGCCATCATAACATTGCCAACGGCGAGGGGAAGTGGGTAAGGCATGTAAATTCATCATGTTGACGAAATAATCGCCCCTGGTAAAAGAAACGCTGATGCGAGGCCTGTGTTTCAATCTTTAAATCAGTAAACTTCATACGCTTGACGGAAAAACCAGGACGAAACCTAAATATTTGTTGTTAAGCTGCAATGGAAACGGTAAAAGCGGCTAGTATTTAAAGGGATGGATGACATCTCAGCGTTGTCGGAGGAGATATTTCATGATGATACGTGAGCGGATAGAAGAAAAATTAAGGGCGGCGTTCCAACCCGTATTCCTCGAAGTAGTGGATGAAAGCTATCGTCACAATGTCCCAGCCGGCTCTGAAAGCCATTTTAAAGTTGTGCTGGTCAGCGATCGTTTTACGGGTGAACGTTTTCTGAATCGTCATCGAATGATTTACAGTACTTTAGCGGAGGAACTCTCTACTACCGTTCATGCGCTGGCTCTGCATACTTACACTATTAAGGAGTGGGAAGGGTTGCAGGACACCGTCTTTGCCTCTCCTCCCTGTCGTGGAGCAGGAAGCATCGCGTAAAAACGCATTTGCAACTGTCGGCGCTTTTCCAGTATGTTGCTAAAGATTTTATGAAAAACGGCCTGCGGGCCGTTTTGTTTTGTCTGGATTTTGCGCTTTTTGCCCAGCATTCAGACGAAAATTGCCCGGGAATTGTGAAAAAATACGCGACAGCGCGCAATAACCGTTCTCGACTCATAAAAGTGATGCCGCTATAATGCCGCGTCCTATTTGAATGCTTTCGGGATGATTCTGGTAACAGGGAATGTGATTGATTATAAGAACATCCCGGTTCCGCGAAGCCAACAACCTGTGCTTGCGGGGTAAGAGTTGACCGAGCACTGTGATTTTTTGAGGTAACAAGATGCAAGTTTCAGTTGAAACCACTCAAGGCCTTGGCCGCCGTGTAACGATTACTATCGCTGCTGACAGCATCGAGACCGCTGTTAAAAGCGAGCTGGTCAACGTTGCGAAAAAAGTACGTATTGACGGCTTCCGCAAAGGCAAAGTGCCAATGAATATCGTTGCTCAGCGTTATGGCGCGTCTGTACGCCAGGACGTTCTGGGTGACCTGATGAGCCGTAACTTCATTGACGCCATCATTAAAGAAAAAATCAATCCGGCTGGCGCACCGACTTATGTTCCGGGCGAATACAAGCTGGGTGAAGACTTCACCTACTCTGTAGAGTTTGAAGTTTATCCGGAAGTTGAACTGCAGGGTCTGGAAGCGATCGAAGTTGAAAAACCGATCGTTGAAGTGACCGACGCTGACGTTGACGGCATGCTGGATACTCTGCGTAAACAGCAGGCGACCTGGAAAGAAAAAGACGGCGCTGTTGAAGCAGAAGACCGCGTAACCATCGACTTCACCGGTTCTGTAGACGGCGAAGAGTTCGAAGGCGGTAAAGCGTCTGATTTCGTACTGGCGATGGGCCAGGGTCGTATGATCCCGGGCTTTGAAGACGGTATCAAAGGCCACAAAGCGGGCGAAGAGTTCACCATCGACGTGACCTTCCCGGAAGAGTACCACGCAGAAAACCTGAAAGGTAAAGCAGCGAAATTCGCTATCAACCTGAAGAAAGTTGAAGAGCGTGAACTGCCGGAACTGACTGCAGAATTCATCAAACGTTTCGGCGTTGAAGATGGTTCCGTAGAAGGTCTGCGCGCTGAAGTGCGTAAAAACATGGAGCGCGAGCTGAAGAGCGCCATCCGTAACCGCGTTAAGTCTCAGGCGATCGAAGGTCTGGTAAAAGCTAACGACATCGACGTACCGGCTGCGCTGATCGACAGCGAAATCGACGTTCTGCGTCGCCAGGCTGCACAGCGTTTCGGCGGTAACGAAAAACAGGCTCTGGAACTGCCGCGCGAACTGTTCGAAGAACAAGCTAAACGCCGCGTAGTTGTTGGCCTGCTGCTGGGCGAAGTTATCCGCACCAACGAGCTGAAAGCTGACGAAGAACGCGTGAAAGGCCTGATCGAAGAGATGGCTTCTGCGTACGAAGATCCGAAAGAAGTTATCGAGTTCTACAGCAAAAACAAAGAACTGATGGACAACATGCGCAATGTTGCTCTGGAAGAACAGGCTGTTGAAGCTGTACTGGCGAAAGCGAAAGTGACTGAAAAAGAAACCACTTTCAACGAGCTGATGAACCAGCAGGCGTAATTTACGCAGCATAACGCGCTAAATTCGCACAAAGGCCCATCACCGCCAGGTGGTGGGTCTTTTTTTTGTCATGAATTTTGCATGGAACCGTGCGAAAAGCCTCTTTCGGTGTTAGCGTAACAACAAAAGATTGTTATGCTTGAAATATGGTGATGCCGTACCCATAACACAGGGACTAGCTGATAATCCGTCCATAAGGTTACAATCGGTACAGCAGGTTTTTTCAATTTTATCCAGGAGACGGAAATGTCATACAGCGGCGAACGAGATAACTTTGCACCCCATATGGCGCTGGTGCCGATGGTCATTGAACAGACCTCACGTGGTGAGCGCTCTTTTGATATCTATTCTCGTCTACTTAAGGAACGCGTCATTTTTCTGACTGGCCAGGTTGAAGACCACATGGCTAACCTGATTGTGGCGCAGATGCTGTTCCTGGAAGCAGAAAACCCAGAAAAAGATATCTATCTGTACATTAACTCCCCAGGCGGGGTGATCACTGCCGGGATGTCTATCTATGACACCATGCAGTTTATCAAGCCTGATGTCAGCACCATCTGCATGGGCCAGGCGGCCTCGATGGGCGCTTTCTTGCTGACCGCCGGGGCAAAAGGTAAACGTTTCTGCCTGCCGAATTCGCGCGTGATGATTCACCAGCCGTTGGGCGGCTACCAGGGCCAGGCGACCGATATCGAAATTCATGCTCGTGAAATTCTGAAAGTTAAAGGGCGTATGAATGAACTTATAGCGCTTCATACGGGTCAATCATTAGAACAGATTGAACGTGACACCGAGCGCGATCGCTTCCTTTCCGCCCCTGAAGCGGTGGAATACGGTCTGGTCGATTCGATTCTGACCCATCGTAATTGATGCCAGAGGCGCAACTGTGCCGCTATACTTATCCAGGGCGGCACAACGCTATAAAGCGGCTTGCGCCTGAGAATGGCATTTGCGTCGTCGTGTGCGGCACAAAGAACAAAGAAGAGGTTTTGACCCATGACAGATAAACGCAAAGATGGCTCAGGCAAATTGCTGTATTGCTCTTTTTGCGGCAAAAGCCAGCATGAAGTGCGCAAGCTGATTGCCGGTCCATCCGTGTATATCTGCGACGAATGTGTTGATTTATGTAACGACATCATTCGCGAAGAGATTAAAGAAGTTGCACCGCATCGTGAACGCAGTGCGCTACCGACGCCGCATGAAATTCGCAACCACCTGGACGATTACGTTATCGGTCAGGAACAGGCGAAAAAAGTGCTGGCGGTCGCGGTATACAACCACTACAAACGTCTGCGCAACGGAGATACCAGCAATGGTGTCGAGTTGGGCAAAAGTAACATTCTGCTGATCGGTCCGACCGGTTCCGGTAAAACGCTGCTGGCCGAAACGCTGGCGCGCCTGCTGGACGTCCCGTTCACCATGGCCGATGCAACCACGCTGACCGAAGCCGGTTATGTGGGCGAAGACGTTGAAAACATCATTCAGAAGCTGTTGCAAAAGTGCGATTACGACGTACAGAAAGCGCAGCGCGGGATTGTCTACATCGATGAAATCGACAAGATTTCTCGTAAGTCAGACAACCCGTCCATTACCCGAGACGTTTCCGGTGAAGGCGTACAGCAGGCACTGTTGAAACTGATCGAAGGTACGGTAGCTGCTGTTCCACCGCAAGGTGGGCGTAAACATCCGCAGCAGGAATTCTTGCAGGTTGATACCTCTAAGATCCTGTTTATCTGTGGCGGTGCGTTTGCCGGTCTGGATAAAGTGATTTCCCATCGTGTAGAAACAGGCTCCGGCATTGGTTTTGGCGCGACGGTAAAAGCGAAATCTGACAAAGCAAGTGAAGGCGAGCTGCTGGCGCAGGTTGAACCGGAAGATCTGATCAAGTTTGGTCTGATCCCTGAGTTCATTGGTCGTCTGCCGGTTGTCGCAACGTTGAATGAACTGAGCGAAGAAGCTCTGATTCAGATCCTCAAAGAGCCGAAAAACGCCCTGACCAAGCAGTATCAGGCGCTGTTTAATCTGGAAGGCGTGGATCTGGAATTCCGTGACGAGGCGCTGGATGCTATCGCTAAGAAAGCGATGGCACGTAAAACCGGTGCTCGTGGTCTGCGTTCCATCGTTGAAGCCGCACTGCTCGATACCATGTATGATCTGCCGTCCATGGAAGATGTCGAAAAAGTGGTTATCGACGAGTCGGTAATTGATGGCCAAAGCAAACCGTTGCTGATTTATGGCAAGCCGGAAGCGCAACAGGCATCTGGTGAATAATTAACCATTCCCATACAATTAGTTAACCAAAAAGGGGGGATTTTATCTCCCCTTTAATTTTTCCTCTATTCTCGGCGTTGAATGTGGGGGAAACATCCCCATATACTGACGTACATGTTAATAGATGGCGTGAAGCACAGTCGTGTCATCTGATTACCTGGCGGAAATTAAACTAAGAGAGAGCTCTATGAATCCTGAGCGTTCTGAACGCATTGAAATCCCCGTATTGCCGCTGCGCGATGTGGTGGTTTATCCGCACATGGTCATCCCCTTATTTGTCGGGCGGGAAAAATCTATCCGTTGTCTGGAAGCGGCGATGGACCATGATAAAAAAATTATGCTGGTCGCGCAGAAAGAAGCTTCAACGGATGAGCCGGGTGTAAACGATCTTTTCACCGTCGGGACCGTGGCCTCTATATTGCAGATGCTGAAACTGCCTGACGGCACCGTCAAAGTGCTGGTCGAGGGGTTACAGCGCGCGCGTATTTCTGCGCTCTCTGACAATGGCGAACACTTTTCTGCGAAGGCGGAGTATCTGGAGTCGCCGACCATTGATGAGCGGGAACAGGAAGTGCTGGTGCGCACCGCAATCAGCCAGTTTGAAGGTTATATCAAGCTGAACAAAAAAATCCCACCAGAAGTGCTGACGTCGCTGAACAGCATCGACGATCCGGCGCGTCTGGCGGATACCATTGCTGCGCATATGCCGCTGAAACTCGCTGACAAACAGTCTGTTCTGGAGATGTCCGACGTCAACGAACGTCTGGAATATCTGATGGCGATGATGGAATCGGAAATCGATCTGCTGCAGGTTGAGAAACGCATTCGCAACCGCGTTAAAAAGCAGATGGAAAAATCCCAGCGTGAGTACTATCTGAACGAGCAAATGAAAGCTATTCAGAAAGAACTCGGCGAAATGGACGATGCACCGGACGAAAACGAAGCACTGAAGCGCAAAATCGACGCGGCGAAAATGCCGAAAGAGGCAAAAGAGAAAGCGGAAGCAGAACTGCAGAAGCTGAAAATGATGTCTCCGATGTCGGCAGAAGCGACCGTAGTGCGTGGTTATATCGACTGGATGGTACAGGTGCCGTGGAATGCGCGTAGCAAGGTCAAAAAAGACCTGCGTCAGGCGCAGGAAATCCTTGATACCGACCATTATGGTCTGGAGCGCGTGAAAGATCGTATCCTTGAGTATCTTGCGGTTCAAAGCCGTGTCAACAAAATCAAAGGACCGATCCTCTGCCTGGTAGGGCCGCCGGGGGTAGGTAAAACCTCTCTTGGTCAGTCCATCGCCAAAGCCACCGGGCGTAAATATGTCCGTATGGCGCTGGGCGGCGTGCGTGACGAAGCGGAAATCCGTGGTCACCGCCGTACTTACATCGGTTCTATGCCGGGTAAACTGATCCAGAAAATGGCGAAAGTGGGCGTGAAAAACCCGCTGTTCCTGCTCGATGAGATCGACAAAATGTCTTCTGACATGCGAGGCGATCCGGCTTCCGCACTGCTTGAAGTGCTGGATCCAGAGCAGAACGTAGCGTTCAGCGACCACTACCTGGAAGTGGATTACGATCTCAGCGACGTGATGTTTGTCGCGACGTCAAACTCCATGAACATTCCGGCACCGCTGCTGGATCGTATGGAAGTGATTCGCCTCTCCGGTTATACCGAAGATGAAAAACTGAACATCGCCAAACGTCACCTGCTGCCGAAGCAGATTGAACGTAATGCACTGAAAAAAGGTGAACTGACCGTCGACGATAGCGCCATTATCGGCATTATTCGTTACTACACCCGTGAGGCGGGCGTGCGTGGCCTGGAGCGTGAAATCTCCAAACTGTGTCGCAAAGCGGTTAAGCAGTTACTGCTCGATAAGTCATTAAAACATATCGAAATTAACGGCGATAACCTGCATGACTATCTCGGTGTTCAGCGTTTCGACTATGGACGCGCGGATAACGAAAACCGTGTCGGTCAGGTAACTGGTCTGGCGTGGACGGAAGTGGGCGGTGACTTACTTACCATTGAAACCGCGTGCGTTCCGGGTAAAGGCAAACTGACCTATACCGGTTCGCTCGGCGAAGTGATGCAGGAGTCCATTCAGGCGGCGTTAACGGTGGTTCGTGCGCGTGCGGAAAAACTGGGGATCAACCCTGATTTTTACGAAAAACGCGACATCCACGTCCACGTACCGGAAGGTGCGACGCCGAAAGATGGTCCGAGTGCCGGTATTGCTATGTGCACCGCGCTGGTTTCTTGCCTGACCGGTAACCCGGTTCGTGCCGATGTGGCAATGACCGGTGAGATCACTCTGCGTGGTCAGGTACTGCCGATCGGTGGTTTGAAAGAAAAACTACTGGCAGCGCATCGCGGCGGGATTAAAACAGTGTTAATTCCGTTCGAAAATAAACGCGATCTGGAAGAGATTCCTGACAACGTAATTGCTGATCTGGACATTCATCCTGTGAAACGCATTGAGGAAGTTCTGACTCTGGCGCTGCAAAATGAACCGTCTGGCATGCAGGTTGTGACTGCAAAATAGTGACCTCGCGCAAAATGCACTAATAAAAACAGGGCTGGCAGGCTAATTCGGACTTGCCAGCCTTTTTTTGTCTCGCTAAGTTAGATGGCGGATTGGGCTTGCCCTTATTAAGGGGTGTTGTAAGGGGATGGCTGGCCTGATATAACTGCTGCGCGTTCGTACCTTGAAGGATTCAAGTGCGATATAAATTATAAAGAGGAAGAGAAGAGTGAATAAATCTCAATTGATCGACAAGATTGCTGCAGGGGCTGATATCTCTAAAGCTGCGGCTGGCCGTGCGTTAGATGCTATTATTGCTTCCGTAACTGAATCTCTGAAAGAAGGGGATGATGTAGCACTGGTAGGTTTTGGTACTTTTGCCGTTAAAGAGCGTGCTGCCCGTACTGGCCGCAACCCGCAGACCGGTAAAGAGATCACCATCGCTGCCGCTAAAGTACCGAGCTTCCGTGCAGGTAAAGCACTGAAAGACGCGGTAAACTAAGCGTTGTCCCCAGTGGGGATGTGACGAAGTTCAAGGGCGCATCTACTGATGTGCCTTTTTTATTTGTATTCGGTGACTTTCTGCGTCTTGTGGGCTGACAATTGCCCCCGTTTCTTGTCACAATAGGCCTTTGCGCGCATCGATACGTTGCGTGAGGTACACAGTCATCTACAGCGGAGTGTTGTTACACCATGATGGACAGCTTACGCACGGCTGCAAACAGTCTCGTGCTCAAGATTATTTTCGGTATCATTATCGTGTCGTTCATATTGACCGGCGTGAGTGGTTACCTGATTGGCGGAGGCAATAACTACGCCGCAAAAGTGAATGACCAGGAAATCAGCCGTGGGCAGTTCGAGAACGCCTTCAACAGCGAGCGTAATCGCATGCAGCAACAGCTGGGCGATCAATACTCTGAGCTTGCAGCGAACGAAGGCTATATGAAAACCCTGCGTCAACAGGTGCTGAATCGTCTGATCGACGAGGCGCTGCTGGATCAGTACGCTCGTGAGCTGAAACTGGGTATCAGTGATGAGCAGGTTAAACAGGAGATTTTCGCGACCCCAGCCTTCCAGGTTGACGGCAAATTTGATAACAGCCGCTATAACGGTATCCTCAACCAGATGGGGATGACCGCCGATCAGTACGCCCAGGCGCTACGTAACCAGCTCACTACCCAACAGCTGATTAACGGCGTTGCCGGTACCGATTTTATGCTGAAAGGTGAAACCGACGAGCTGGCGGCACTGGTAGCTCAACAACGCGTGGTACGTGAAGCGACTATCGATGTTAACGCGCTGGCGGCGAAGCAGCCTGTGACCGAACAGGAAATTGCCAGCTACTACGAACAAAACAAAAACAATTTCATGACGCCGGAACAATTCCGCGTGAGTTACATCAAGCTGGATGCCGCAACGATGCAGCAACCGGTTAGCGATGCGGATATCCAGAGCTACTACGATCAGCATCAGGATCAATTCACCCAGCCGCAGCGTACCCGCTACAGCATCATCCAGACCAAAACTGAAGATGAAGCGAAAGCGGTACTTGATGAGCTGAATAAAGGCGGTGATTTTGCTGCGTTAGCCAAAGAAAAATCTGCCGATATTATCTCTGCCCGTAACGGCGGCGATATGGGTTGGTTAGAAGATGCCACTATCCCGGACGAACTGAAAAATGCTGGTCTGAAAGAAAAAGGCCAACTCTCTGGTGTCATCAAATCTTCGGTCGGTTTCCTGATTGTACGTCTGGACGACATTCAGCCAGCGAAAGTGAAGTCGTTAGACGAAGTGCGTGACGATGTCGTGGCGAAAGTGAAACACGAAAAAGCTCTCGATGCGTACTACGCACTGCAGCAGAAAGTGAGCGATGCAGCAAGCAATGATACCGAGTCTCTGGCCGGTGCAGAGCAAGCTGCGGGCGTAAAAGCCACTCAGACGGGTTGGTTCAGCAAAGATAACCTGCCGGAAGAGTTGAACTTTAAGCCGGTTGCAGACGCTATCTTTAACGGCGGTCTGGTAGGTGAAAACGGCGCACCGGGCATCAACTCTGACATCATCACCGTAGACGGCGACCGCGCATTCGTGCTGCGCATCAGCGAGCACAAACCGGAAGCGGTGAAACCGTTGGCAGATGTTCAGGAACAAGTTAAGGCACTGGTTCAGCACAACAAAGCTGAACAACAGGCGAAAGTGGATGCTGAAAAACTGCTGGTTGATTTGAAAGCCGGCAAAGGTGCAGAAGCTATGCAGGCCGCCGGTCTGAAATTTGGCGAGCCGAAAACCTTAAGCCGTTCCGGTCGTGACCCGATTAGCCAGGCGGCGTTTGCACTGCCACTGCCAGCGAAAGACAAACCGAGCTACGGTATGGCGACCGATATGCAAGGTAATGTGGTTCTGCTGGCGCTGGATGAAGTGAAACAAGGTTCAATGCCGGAAGATCAGAAAAAAGCGATGGTGCAGGGTATCACCCAGAACAACGCACAAATCGTCTTTGAAGCTCTGATGAGTAACCTGCGTAAAGAGGCGAAAATCAAAATTGGCGATGCGCTGGAACAGCAATAATCCTGAAGCCGCCTCGCAAAAAAATGCTTTGCAGCTGTAACAAGAAAAGGTCGCTTTCGCGGCCTTTTCCATTTCTGAACATTGCCATTTGTTTCCTGTTTTCACTGCCGTTAAGGTGATTCCACTGTTAACAAACAAGGAGAAAACAGTATGAAACACGGAATTAAAGCACTGCTCATTACCCTGTCCCTGGCCTGTGCCGGAATGTCTCATAGCGCGCTGGCGGCAGCTCCTGCGGCGAAACCGACAACGGTAGAAACCAAAGCGGAAGCTCCTGCAGCACAAAGTAAAGCAGCAGTACCGACTAAAGCCAGTGACGAAGAAGGTACCCGGGTCAGCATTAATAATGCCAGCGCGGAAGAGTTAGCCCGCGCGATGAATGGCGTTGGCCTGAAGAAGGCGCAGGCGATTGTCAGTTATCGCGAAGAGTACGGTCCGTTTAAAACGGTGGAGGATCTCAAGCAGGTGCCGGGGATGGGCAATTCGCTGGTGGAACGTAATCTGGCGGTATTAACCCTGTAATTAATTTGCATAGTGGCAAATTTTTGCCAGACTGAAGAGGTCATACCAGTTATGACCTCTGTACTTATAACAGTTCTTATAACAACAACGTAAGGTTATTGCGCTATGCAAACACAAATCAAAGTTCGTGGATACCATCTCGACGTTTACCAGCACGTAAACAACGCCCGCTACCTTGAGTTTCTCGAAGAAGCCCGCTGGGATGGGTTGGAAAATAGCGACAGTTTTCAGTGGATGACGGCCCATAACATCGCCTTCGTCGTGGTCAATATCAATATTAACTATCGTCGCCCGGCGGTATTAAGCGACCTGTTAACCATTACCAGTCAGTTGCAGCAATTAAACGGTAAAAGCGGCATCTTAAGCCAGGTCATTACACTGGAGCCGGAAGGGCAGGTGGTCGCGGATGCGCTTATTACGTTTGTTTGTATTGATCTTAAAACGCAGAAAGCATTAGCTCTGGAAGGGGAATTGCGCGAAAAGCTGGAGCAGATGGTTAAGTAAACGTTTTGTGGTGCCGGATGCTCAAGCCGCATCCGGCGACACCCGGAATAATTACTTCAACCCGGTTTTCTGCTTCATCGCTGCCATCACCGTCGGTTTATCGGCCAGATAATGATGCAAACCGTTGGAGCGTAAATTACACGCCGCACAATGACCGCAACCGTCGCCTTTAATGCCGTTATAGCAGGTCAACGTTTCGTTACGGACTAAATCTAGTTTGCCGTAATAATCAGCCAGCGCCCAGGTTTCCGCTTTATCAATCCACATCAGCGGCGTTTCAAAACGAATATTTTTCGCCATGCCTAAACTGACGGCATGGTTTAGTGCTTTCACAAACTCATCGCGGCAATCCGGGTAACCGGAGAAATCCGTTTCGCAGACGCCGGTAATTACGGCTTCTGCTTTTACCTGATACGCATATATTGCCGCCAGTGTCAGGAACAAAATATTACGCCCAGGGACAAACGTATTCGGGATGCCATCAGCTTCAGGTTCATAATCAGGCACCGGAATGCTGTCACGCGTCAGGCTGCTGACCGCCAGTTCGTTGAGCAGCGTTACATCCAGCACTTTATGTGCACGAGCGCCCAGTTTCAGCGCCAGTTCGCGTGCCACGTCGATTTCTGCGCGATGTCGCTGACCGTAATCGAACGTCACGCAATGGACTTCATCATATTGTTGTAATGCCTGCACCAGACAGGTGGTGGAATCCTGGCCTCCACTGAACACAACGACAGCACGTTTCATAGATAATCCTGCTTGAACAATAAAAGCGTTATGGTAACGCCTGCGATTAACCCGGACCAGCTATTCATTGCGACGGCGCGGGAAGCCAGGCTTCGGTAAATTCAAACCAGCCTCGCGGTGTCAGCCGCACACCGTTCACGCCGGGAGGGGCGCTAATGCGATAGTGATAGTTGAACAGCGGCGTCAGCGTCGCATCTGCCATTAACTGGCTAAAAACCGCTTTCAGGGCATTAAATCGGTTTTCCTCATCAGGCATTACTTGCACCGCGTCCAGTGTCGATTGCAAATGTGCATATGCTGGAGCCTCGAAAACATGTGGCCACAGTGGATCGCATCGCAGCCATTGCTCCAGGGTATATTCCGGCGCTTCGCCAATTAACCTGTCGCCCATCATGAGGTCTGCTTGTGTCAGCAGGGTCGTGTCGTCCCAGTTTTTTGCGTTATGAAAAATAATTGTAAGTTCACAGCCTTCCGCGGCCAGTGTCGCCTGTAGGCGTTCTGCCATGGTATGAAGTTCTATCGGTAGGTGATAAACCAGCGTCAAGGTTTTCGGTAGTTTGACGTCATCCGGTACTTGCCATTGTGGAATAGTCCAGCCAGGCAGTAATGCATGACTGGCGGTGATCAGGTTTTCTCCGACTTCTAACGTTTGTAATAAACCGGATTGATGAATAATGGAGATCACTTTTCGCGCCTGCCAGAGGGACAGTCGGGGACTTTTGCGCAACGTTAAATAGCAAAAACCTAAACTGATGCCACTACTGACCTGGCTGACCCGTTGCAGCTCCTCAGGTTTGCCGATAGTGATTTGCACGGGATGCCGACAACTGGTTCCCAAATCTTTTTCGAAAAGCGGCGGAGTTATCCAGTACTCAACCGCTTTAAGCAGCGGATGACGTAAATGGTAATAATCATGACTCTCCAGGCGCACCAGTTCCGCTGTGAATTGTGTTAAGCGAAAAGGACCAGTGCCGATCAGGGGGAATTGCGGATGCGCCAGATGGCTGCAGTAGCTCGCCAGCCGGTGCGCAAGCCAGTAATCGGGGCGATGTAAAAAGAAGGTCAGACACTGCGGATGGGTGACTTCAATACGCTTCACGCTAATAAATAATAGATCCAGTGCTGGCAGTTGTAACAGCATCAATAACCGCTGGTGTAAGTGTGAGGCTTTTACTGCATCGCCGTTATGCCAGTGTAGGGTTGAGCGAAGATAAAAGTCCCAGCGTAACCCGTCAGCAGAGGTTTCCCAGTGATGCGCTAAATCGCCAATCGGGCGCTGGGTATTATTATCGAAGCGGGTCAGGCCGGAAAATATCTGTCCGGCGAGATGCTGCTCGGCACGGCCGGGCAAAAAGCCCGGTTGTAGCGGTTCGAGCGGGCGATAGTAGGGAATACGCAACGTGGGCGTATCGTTTTGCCATTGTCCGCCCATAAACGGCTGTAACAGAGTGCGCAGCTCACCTGGGGCCAGTTGCGCCAGCTCCAGCACATCTTGCTGCTTTCCGGTTTCCAGCGCCTGTTCCATCATCGCATTGCGTAGCGATTCTGGCGTGACCAGAAAGCGTAGTTGACCGCGCTTTCCGCGTCCTGACTGCGCCTGCCACTCCAGCCATCCCGCCTCCTGTGCCTGGCGTAACAGCGTACGAACATGGCGTTCGCTGCAAAAACAGCGTTCGGCCAGTTCGCTGACGGTGACGGTTTGCGGCTTTCCGGCGGAAGGTTGCCACAGACGTTGATACTGGTTAAGACGGTTGAGCAGTCGCATATAAACCCGGAACAATATTATTTAACTATTCACTATTACTTCCGTATATATCAGGTGATACTCAATCGCTATTAACCGTGTCACAGAGTGGAGAAAGAAATGGCTCGTCTGGCAGCATTTGATATGGACGGCACTTTATTGATGCCTGACCATCATTTAGGTGAGAAAACACTCTCTACTTTGGCACGACTGCGTGAACGCGACATTACCCTCACTTTCGCCACAGGTCGTCATGCGCTGGAGATGCAGCATATTCTCGGGGCGCTATCGCTGGATGCGTATTTGATTACCGGCAACGGAACGCGCGTGCATTCTCTGGAAGGTGAACTTTTACATCGTGATGATTTACCTGCGGATGTGGCAGAGCTGGTGCTGTATCAGCAATGGGATACCCGAGCTAGCATGCATATTTTCAATGACGATGGTTGGTTTACCGGAAAAGAGATCCCTGCGTTGTTGCAGGCATTTGTCTATAGCGGTTTTCGTTATCAGATAATCGATGTTAAAAAAATGCCACTCGATCGCGTCACCAAGATCTGCTTCTGTGGCGATCACGACGATCTTACACGCTTGCAGATCCAACTACACGAAGCATTAGGCGAGCGTGCACATTTGTGTTTTTCCGCGACTGATTGCCTCGAAGTGCTCCCGGTGGGCTGCAATAAAGGCGCTGCATTGACGGTGCTGACCCAACATTTAGGTTTATCGTTGCGCGATTGCATGGCCTTTGGTGATGCGATGAACGATCGCGAAATGTTAGGCAGCGTCGGTAGCGGCTTTATTATGGGCAATGCGATGCCGCAACTGCGCGCGGAGCTCCCTCATTTACCGGTGATTGGACACTGCCGAAATCAGGCTGTCTCTCACTATTTGACACACTGGCTGGACTATCCACATCTACCTTATTCCCCCGAATAACGAGATCCCTTCCAGCACCGGGCAATTGCCCGGTTTTTTTTGCGTTGAATTTGTCATTTTGTGCCGTGGTGTTTAAACCGCACAGAATAAATTGTCGCGATTTCACCTTTAAAATAGAATTAAAAGAGAAAAAATTTCTCTGTGGAAGGGTTATGTTAGATAAAATTGACCGTAAGCTGCTGGCCTTACTACAGCAGGATTGCACCCTCTCTTTGCAGGCATTGGCTGAAGCCGTTAATCTGACAACCACGCCTTGCTGGAAGCGACTGAAACGGTTGGAGGATGACGGTATCCTTATCGGCAAAGTCGCCCTGTTGGACCCGGAAAAAATTGGCCTCGGTCTGACCGCCTTTGTGCTGATAAAAACGCAACATCACAGCAGCGAATGGTATTGCCGCTTTGTGACGGTGGTTACTGAAATGCCAGAAGTGCTGGGGTTCTGGCGCATGGCCGGGGAATACGATTATCTGATGCGCGTCCAGGTTGCCGATATGAAACGCTACGACGAGTTTTATAAGCGTCTGGTAAACAGCGTGCCGGGGCTGTCGGACGTCACTTCCAGCTTCGCGATGGAACAGATTAAATACACCACTTCTTTACCCATCGAATAAATATCCAGAATCAGGTCAGGACACTACGCGTGCGATTATTTGCTCAATTAAGCTGGTATTTCCGTCGGGAATGGCGTCGCTATCTCGGGGCTGTTGCCTTGCTTGTCATTATCGCGATGCTGCAACTGGTTCCGCCGAAAGTGGTTGGTATTGTTGTCGATGGCGTGACAGAACAACACTTTACTACCGGGCAGATCCTGATGTGGATCGCCACCATGGTGCTGATTGCTGTTGTGGTTTATCTCCTGCGTTACGTCTGGCGCGTATTGCTGTTTGGCGCGTCTTATCAACTGGCTGTTGAACTGCGTGAAGATTATTACCGTCAGCTAAGCCGGCAGCATCCTGAGTTTTACCTGCGTCATCGCACGGGTGACCTCATGGCTCGTGCGACCAATGACGTCGATCGGGTCGTGTTTGCCGCCGGAGAAGGGGTGCTGACGCTGGTGGATTCACTGGTGATGGGCTGCGCTGTGTTGATTATGATGTCTACGCAAATTAGCTGGCAGTTGACCTTATTTGCCCTGTTACCTATGCCAGTGATGGCGATCATGATTAAGCGCAACGGCGATGCCTTGCATGAACGCTTTAAGCTGGCACAGGCGGCGTTTTCCAGTCTTAATGACCGCACCCAGGAAAGCCTCACCAGTATCCGCATGATCAAAGCCTTTGGTCTGGAAGATCGCCAGTCGGCGTTATTTGCCGCGGATGCCGAAGATACCGGCAAAAAAAACATGCGGGTGGCGCGTATTGATGCTCGTTTCGACCCGACCATCTATATCGCGATTGGTATGGCGAACTTGCTGGCGATTGGCGGCGGTAGTTGGATGGTGGTGCAGGGCAGTTTAACGCTGGGCCAGCTCACCAGTTTTATGATGTATTTAGGTCTGATGATTTGGCCGATGCTGGCGCTGGCATGGATGTTTAACATAGTGGAGCGTGGTAGTGCTGCGTACAGCCGTATTCGCGCGATGCTGGCGGAAGCGCCGGTGGTGAACGATGGTAGCGAACCCGTGCCCGAAGGTCGTGGTGAACTGGATGTAAATATTCGCCAGTTTGCGTATCCGCAGACTGACCATCCTGCGCTGGAAAACGTCAATTTCGCCCTGAAACCCGGTCAGATGCTGGGTATCTGCGGGCCGACTGGTTCCGGCAAAAGTACCCTGTTGTCGCTCATTCAGCGTCATTTCGACGTCAGCGAGGGGGATATTCGCTTTCATGATATTCCTCTGACGAAGTTACAACTCGATAGCTGGCGTAGCCGCCTGGCGGTGGTCAGCCAGACGCCATTCCTTTTTTCCGACACCGTGGCGAACAACATCGCGCTGGGTTGCCCGAATGCCACACAGCAAGAGATTGAGCATGTCGCGCGGTTAGCCAGCGTACATGACGATATTTTGCGTCTACCGCAAGGTTACGATACAGAGGTGGGCGAGCGCGGCGTGATGCTTTCTGGTGGGCAAAAACAGCGTATCTCCATTGCTCGTGCGTTATTAGTCAACGCGGAAATCCTCATCCTTGATGATGCGCTTTCGGCGGTGGACGGACGCACAGAGCACCAGATCCTGCATAACCTGCGTCAGTGGGGGCAGGGAAGAACGGTAATCATCAGTGCCCATCGCCTTTCGGCACTGACGGAAGCCAGTGAAATTATTGTGATGCAGCACGGACATATCGCCCAGCGTGGCAATCATGATGTGCTGGCACAACAAAGCGGCTGGTATCGCGATATGTATCGCTATCAACAACTGGAGGCGGCGCTCGACGACGCTCCGGAAATTCGCGAGGAGGCCATCGATGCGTAGTTTTAGCCAACTGTGGCCGACTCTCAAGCGCCTGTTAGCGTACGGTTCGCCGTGGCGTAAACCGTTGGGGATTGCGGTCCTGATGATGTGGGTTGCGGCGGCGGCAGAAGTCAGCGGGCCGCTGCTTATCAGCTATTTTATCGACAATATGGTGGCGAAAAATAACCTGCCGTTGAAAGTGGTTGCCGGGCTGGCTGCGGCGTATGTTGGGCTACAACTGTTTGCCGCCGGGCTACATTACGCGCAGTCGCTGCTGTTTAATCGGGCGGCGGTTGGCGTGGTACAACAGTTGCGTACCGACGTGATGGATGCTGCGTTACGCCAACCGTTGAGTGAGTTTGATACTCAGCCGGTCGGGCAGGTGATTTCCCGCGTTACCAATGATACTGAAGTGATCCGCGACCTCTACGTTACCGTAGTGGCAACGGTCCTGCGTAGCGCCGCCCTGGTGGGTGCGATGCTGGTGGCGATGTTTAGTCTCGACTGGCGAATGGCGCTGGTAGCGATAATGATTTTCCCGGTGGTGCTGGTGGTAATGGTGATATACCAGCGTTACAGCACGCCGATTGTCCGTCGTGTGCGCGCCTATCTGGCAGATATCAACGACGGCTTTAACGAAATCATCAATGGCATGAGCGTCATCCAGCAGTTCCGTCAGCAGGCGCGATTTGGCGAACGTATGGGTGAGGCCAGTCGTTCACACTATATGGCGAGGATGCAAACCCTGCGCCTCGACGGTTTTCTGCTGCGTCCGCTGCTGAGTCTGTTTTCATCGCTCATTCTTTGTGGCTTGTTGATGCTGTTTGGCTTCTCCGCCAGCGGTACCATTGAAGTGGGCGTACTGTATGCGTTTATCAGCTATCTTGGGCGACTTAACGAACCCTTAATCGAACTGACCACGCAACAAGCAATGCTGCAACAGGCCGTTGTTGCTGGTGAGCGCGTGTTTGAGTTGATGGACGGGCCGCGCCAGCAATACGGCAATGATGATCGCCCGTTGCAGAGCGGCAACATTGAAGTCGATAACGTGTCATTTGCTTATCGCGATAACAATCTGGTGCTGAAGAATATTAATCTCTCTGTGCCTTCGCGCAACTTTGTGGCGCTGGTGGGGCATACCGGCAGTGGAAAAAGTACCCTCGCCAGTTTATTGATGGGCTATTACCCGCTAACGGAAGGTGAGATTCGCCTTGATGGTCGTCCGTTAAGTTCGCTAAGTCACAGCGTGCTGCGCCAGGGCGTGGCGATGGTGCAACAAGATCCGGTGGTACTGGCGGATACCTTCCTCGCCAACGTGACGCTGGGACGTGATATCTCCGAAGAACGTGTCTGGCAGGCGCTGGAAACCGTGCAACTGGCGGAGCTGGCGCGCAGCATGAGCGATGGTATTTATACGCCGCTGGGCGAGCAGGGGAATAATCTCTCCGTCGGGCAAAAGCAACTGCTGGCACTGGCGCGCGTGCTGGTGGAGACGCCGCAAATCCTGATCCTTGATGAGGCAACCGCCAGCATTGACTCCGGTACTGAACAGGCGATTCAACACGCACTGGCGGCGGTGCGTGAACACACTACGCTTGTGGTGATTGCTCACCGCTTATCGACCATTGTCGATGCCGACACCATTCTGGTGCTTCATCGTGGTCAGGCTGTGGAACAGGGGACTCACCAGCAACTGCTGGCCGCCCAGGGGCGCTACTGGCAGATGTATCAACTGCAACTTGCGGGCGAAGAGCTGGCAGCCAGCGTGCGTGAAGATGAATCATTGAGCGCCTGAATAGCGCAATATTTCATCGTTGGTGCAAAAATGTAACGCACTGTGCACTGTCATAGTGCGTTTTTGTTTTCAATCTTCTTAACTTCCTGCTCACTTTCTCGTTTTTCATTTCTGGCACACCGCTTGCAATACCTTATTCGTGTAGCAGAACCATTACCGAATTCTGACCGGAGGGGATCTATGAAGCTGGTGACCGTGATAATCAAACCATTCAAGCTGGAAGACGTTCGTGAAGCGTTATCTTCCATTGGTATTCAGGGCCTGACCGTCACCGAAGTGAAAGGTTTCGGGCGTCAGAAAGGGCATGCCGAGCTGTACCGGGGGGCGGAATACAGCGTCAACTTTCTGCCAAAAGTAAAAATTGATGTGGCGATTGCTGATGACCAACTCGATGAAGTGATCGATATCGTCAGCAAAGCGGCTTACACCGGAAAAATTGGCGACGGCAAAATCTTCGTCGCTGAATTGCAACGCGTCATTCGTATTCGTACCGGCGAAGCCGACGAAGCGGCGCTGTAATCTCTGGCACACAGCAACAGGAACGAAAAATGAAGATAGCGACGATAAAAACTGGGCTTGCTTCACTGGCGATGCTGCCGGGACTGGTAATGGCTGCACCTGCGGTGGCCGATAAAGCTGACAATGCGTTTATGATGATTTGTACTGCGCTGGTGCTGTTTATGACTATTCCGGGGATTGCCCTGTTTTACGGTGGGTTAATTCGCGGCAAAAACGTGCTGTCGATGCTGACGCAGGTGACGGTGACGTTTGCACTGGTCTGTATTCTCTGGGTGGTTTACGGCTACTCGCTGGCGTTTGGTGAGGGCAACAACTTCTTCGGTAACATTAACTGGTTGATGCTGAAAAACATCGAACTGACGGCGGTGATGGGCAGCATTTATCAGTATATCCACGTGGCGTTTCAGGGATCGTTTGCCTGCATTACCGTCGGCTTGATCGTCGGGGCGCTGGCGGAACGGATCCGCTTCTCAGCTGTGCTGATTTTCGTGGTGGTGTGGCTGACGCTTTCTTACATTCCGATTGCGCATATGGTCTGGGGCGGCGGTTTGCTGGCTTCTCACGGTGCGCTGGATTTTGCGGGTGGCACGGTGGTGCACATTAACGCCTCTATTGCAGGTCTGGTGGGCGCGTATCTGATTGGTAAACGCGTGGGCTTCGGCAAAGAGGCGTTTAAACCGCACAACCTGCCGATGGTCTTTACCGGTACTGCCATTCTCTATATCGGTTGGTTTGGCTTTAACGCCGGGTCAGTGGGCACGGCGAATGAAATCGCAGCACTGGCATTTGTGAATACTGTGGTCGCAACGGCGGCGGCAATTCTTGGCTGGATCTTCGGTGAATGGGCGCTGCGTGGTAAGCCTTCACTGCTGGGAGCGTGTTCAGGCGCGATTGCCGGTCTGGTCGGCGTGACGCCAGCCTGTGGCTACATTGGTGTTGGCGGCGCGTTGATTATCGGCGTGGTAGCTGGTCTGGCAGGCTTGTGGGGCGTGACCATGCTCAAACGCTTGCTGCGGGTGGATGATCCCTGCGATGTCTTCGGTGTGCACGGTGTTTGTGGCATTGTCGGCTGTATCATGACTGGGATTTTTGCCGCCAGCTCGCTGGGCGGCGTAGGCTTCGCTGAAGGTGTGACGATGGGCCATCAGTTGCTGGTACAGCTGGAAAGCATTGCCATTACGATTGTCTGGTCCGGTGTGGTGGCGTTTATTGGCTACAAACTGGCGGATCTGACGGTTGGTCTGCGTGTACCGGAAGAACAGGAGCGAGAAGGGTTGGACGTCAACAGCCACGGCGAAAATGCCTATAACGCGTAATAAGCACTGCAAAAAACAGCCGGACGGTTTTCACCTCCGGCTATTTTTTTAATTGTGATTACGCATTACCCCTTCCTGAACGGTCGAGGCAACCAGCACGCCGTCCTGGGTATAAAACTCACCGCGCACAAAGCCGCGTGCGCTGGACGCCGAGGTGCTCTCCACGCTATACAGCAGCCATTCATTCAAATTAAACGGGCGATGGAACCACATGGAATGGTCGATGGTTGCTATCTGAATCCCTGGTTCGAGAAAACCGATGCCGTGCGGCTGTAAAGCTACCGGCAGGAAATTAAGGTCAGAAGCGTAACCGAGCAGATACTGATGAACGCGCAGATCATCCGGTACGCTACCATTTGCGCGGATCCACACCTGACGATGTGGTTCTGCGACATGTCCTTTCAGTGGGTTATGAAACTCCACCGGACGGACTTCCAGCGGACGATCGCAGATGAATTTATCTTTCAGCACTGGCGGCAGCAGGTGCGCCAGCGATTGGGCGATTTGCGTTTCCGAAGGCAGGCCATCAGGCGCTGGCGCGGACGGCATTGTTTTTTGATGTTCGAAACCCGCTTCCGGAGCCTGGAAAGAGGCTGTCATATAGAAAATCGGTTTACCGTTTTGAATAGCAGCAACCCGGCGGGCGCTGAAGCTGTTACCGTCACGCAGCGTTTCGACATCATAAATAATCGGCTTCTTACTGTCGCCTGGGCGAAGAAAGTAGCTGTGAAACGAATGTACCAGCCGCTCTTCAGGGACGGTCTCTTTTGCAGCATACAAGGCCTGACCCACGACCTGGCCGCCAAACACCTGGCGTAAACCTAAATCTTCACTCTGGCCGCGAAAGAGTCCTTCCTCAATTTTTTCCAGATTTAACAATGTCAGTAAATTTTTTAGCGCCTGACTCATATAACTCTCCAGTAACAAAGCTGCCGCAGCAAGCCAAAGTGAGTTGAGTATAACGCAAATTTGCCACTGGTCCGATGGGTGCAATAGTCTGAATTACTAGCCAATTACAGGCAGAAATGCGTGATGTGTGCCACACTTGTTGACGTTACTATTTTGTTAACCACTCTTCCGGCGAGGAAAGTTAGCCCGCTGGTGCATTGATAATAAGGAGAAGTAAATGAAACTCGTGCACATGGCCAGTGGTTTAGCGGTTGCGATTGCGTTGGCGGCTTGCGCAGATAAAAGCGCGGATATTCAGACGCCAGCACCGGCTGCAAATACGTCTATTTCAGCAACACAGCAACCAGCTATCCAGCAACCGAATGTTTCCGGTACCGTCTGGATCCGTCAGAAAGTTGCACTGCCGCCTGATGCCGTGCTGACCGTGACACTTTCTGACGCGTCGTTAGCCGATGCACCGTCAAAAGTACTGGCGCAGAAAGCGGTGCGTACCGAAGGCAAACAGTCACCATTCAGCTTTGTTCTGCCATTTAACCCGGCAGATGTTCAGCCGAACGCGCGTATTCTGTTGAGTGCGGCGATTACCGTGAATGACAAACTGGTATTTATTACCGATACCGTTCAGCCGGTGATCAACCAGGGCGGAACTAAAGCTGACCTGACATTGGTGCCGGTGCAGCAAACCGCCGTGCCGGTTCAGGCCAGCGGTGGCGCAACGACTACCGTACCATCAACTTCACCAACCCAGGTGAATCCGTCTTCGGCAGTTCCGGCTCCTACGCAATATTAAGCGAAGTTAACCCTCTCCGCCCGGAGAGGGTTAGTAGTTCCAGCGATAACGCTGCAAGTCGATTTGCCCTCTTCCTGACACCATCACACCTTCTGCCAGTAATGCCTGTCGCTGACGCTGTAAATCCGGTCCGGTTAGCGAAATGGTGCCGTGGCGATTAACCACCCGGTGCCAGGGCAAGGTGCTGCCTTCCGGGAGACGCTTTAACACACCACCTACCTGGCGCGCGGCGCGGGGCGATCCCGCCAGTTTCGCGACATCACCGTAAGTGGTGACATAGCCTTCGGGAATAGCGGCTACGATTTGCCAGACGCGTTGGGGAAATGAATCTTCTTTTTCCATCTTTTCTTCCTGAGGTAATTTTTCAGCATAATCTGGAAAAACGCCCGAGTGAAGCCGCATTGCGCAAGAAACCAGCATCTGGCACGCAATGGGTTGCAATTAGCCGGGGCAGCAGTGATAATGCGCCTGCGCGTTGGTTCTCAACGCTCTCAATGGGGGCTCTGTTGGTTCTCCCGCAACGCTACTCTGTTTACCAGGTCAGGTCCGGAAGGAAGCAGCCAAGGCAGATGACGCGTGTGCCGGGATGTAGCTGGCAGGGCCCCCACCCATTTCTGCCTCCCCCCGTTTCGTCAAAAAATCCCAACATGGCTAAACTTTAACCACAACTGACGTCGCAAGAATTGTCTGGCTGCGCAGTACGCTTCGGAGGTATGTCTGATGAAGTATGTTGATGGTTTTGTGGTTGCCGTTCCTGCCGATAAAAAGGATGCCTATCGGGAAATGGCCGCTAAGGCCGCGCCATTGTTTAAAGAGTTTGGCGCGCTTCGTATTGTCGAATGCTGGGCCAGCGATGTACCGGATGGCAAAGTGACCGATTTTCGTATGGCGGTGAAAGCGGAAGAGAATGAAGAGGTTGTCTTTAGCTGGATTGAATACCCTTCAAAAGAGGTCCGCGACGCTGCTAATCAAAAGATGATGTCGGACCCACGGATGAAGGAGTTCGGCGAGTCCATGCCGTTTGATGGCAAGCGAATGATCTATGGCGGATTCGAGTCAATCATCGACGAATAGGTAGCGTGACGGGCTGTGCGGCGTGCCGTCAGCCCAAAAATTCACAAATGTTGCTCGGCCCAGCGTAAGAAATCCTCTTTCGGTAATGCCTTGCTGTAGAGCCAGCCCTGGCCGTAGTGCACGCCATGCTGGCGTAGCCACTCTTCTTGTTTACTGGTTTCGATTCCCTCCGCTACCATTTTCAGTTTCAGTGTTTTTGCCATTTCGATGATATGTGGCGTGACATTTTTATATTCCAGCGCATCAACGAAAGATTTATCGATCTTCAGAATGTCGACATCCAGATCCTGTAAATAGCTTAAACTTGAATACCCCGTACCAAAATCATCGAGATAAATTTCATGGCCCGCCTCCCGGTAGCGAGAAATTATCGGGGCGCTGGTTTTCGGATCGGCAAACTCGCGTTCAGTGAGTTCAAGCGCGATCTGTCTGGGATTAACCTGATAGTGATTGATCATTTCACGCAGCAATTGCGGGATTTTTTCCGAGGTGAGCACGGTGGATTCAAGATTGATCGAAATATGCTGCTGCGGATGCTGACGCAGCCAGTCGCCCATATCTTCAAAGACACTTTTTATAATCAGTAGCGTCAACGGCTCAGAAAGCCCCGTTTGCTGTGCCAGCGGAATAAAACTATCTGGTGACAACCAACTACCGTCTGTCTGCGGCCAGCGCGCCAGTGCCTCAGCACCGACAATTTTGCCATTGGCTAAGGAGACAATCGGCTGATAGTGCACGCAAATATCACGATTTTCGATAGCATCCTGCAGCCGATGATGCGGTGACTGGATACGGCGCAAAATACGCAGCACAAACATCGCTGCCAGCAGGCCAATCACCAACCCGAGCGGTAACCAAATAAAGACTTGCCGATGCCAGCCTTTCTGCAACATTTTCGTTGAAGCCCAGGTGATGATCGAAATATTCATCTCCGGGAAGGGCTGGATATCGTAAATAATTCCATTATTTTCGATATGCTCACCGGGTGTTTTTTGTAGCCTGGTAATAATTCCCTGAGCAATTTCATCGCTGCTGGTTATGACAACATTATGGGCATTGCCAATAATGGCGGCATCAATTTGCCATGAGCTATAGGGAATGACATCAATAAAGGAAGCGGGGTCGATCATGACGACATAATGTGCCGTTCCTATGGCGACCATGTAACGGATAATGCCTAAATCGTTATGCGATGTTAACCAGACCCGATAACCATCTTTCGAAATTTTACCTGGCTCGGGGAAGGCATCGGGTGGGCTTTCATGCTCCAGAGACGAACACTGGGGAACGTTGTTATCGATATAGACCACTTCCTGAATATAGCGATAACTGTAAGATACCCGACGCATTTTCATGAGATGGGCTGCGCTACAGGCCGCACCTTGCCACCTTTCCAGCTCCTGCAGAGCATCTTTCCCTTGTATCGCCACCTTATTGGCCCGAATAGCGACGCGGGAGGAATAAGTATTCAGCTCTTCAATAAAAGATGTTTGTACTTGCTGATGGGCCAGCCAGATGCTTAAGCCGACAGGCAGTAATACTGAAAGAATCAGTACTCCCGAAATCAGGCTGACCAGATGTCGTGTTCTCACCAGCATATCCTTATTAACATAGTGTAGGGAAAGTATATCTGATTGTGGAAAAAGGCAGGCAGGAGATAAGGAGGTAGAGCTGGTATTTCATGAAGCGATGGGTGGAAACGATCGTTGTCATTTGACCAGGCGTAGAGCTTTACGCCTGGTATGTAACCCTAACTTAAGATGTTGATTCGGCGCGAGCGAGGGTAAAAATATCGTAAAAAGACAGTTCACCTTTACGGACGATCATTTTTTGCAGTTGTTCTTTATGAACATCCGCGACACGCGGAGAGTTCAAGATGGCTTCAACCAGCGCGGCAGGTACAAAGCGCGTGTTGTACCATTCGCCGTTATAGCAAACGCGGAAATCAAGCACGTCGATATCTTCATAGCGGTAGCGTGGGTAGACATCGAAAAAGAAGAAACCATTAAGCAGGATAAATAATACAACCAGTAGCCAGACAGAGCCTGACAGCGTTTCGGACTGCAACATCACCGCCAGGGTGGCAAAAAAAGCAACGTACATACCGATAAACAGCCCCGGATGTTTACGGATAAAACTGATACTAAAGCGGGGTTTGTTGTCGCGTTTTTCGCGGGTATTCAGAGACTCAATCGTTTCGGTCAGCAGGCGTTGTATTTCGGTCATCGTTTGCCTTCGTGGTATCTGCAACTTTCCAGGGAACACCCTATTTTAACGTGGGAATAGTAGAGGGAAAGTAACAGATTTGCCACGATTTTGCATAACAGTTGCGAAAAACAGGTTACAATTTTTTAATGATTCTGGCTGGATTACCGCCCACGACAACATTGTCCGGGACATCTTTTGTGACAACTGCACCTGAGGCTACCACGACGTTATCACCAATGGTCACACCAGGGTTAATGACTGCGCGTCCGCCAATCCAGACGTTATTACCGATGGTGACGGGTTTCCCCAGTTCAACACCGCTATTACGTGCTACAGGGTCGATGGGATGTGTTGCCGTGTAGATATGAACACCTGGCGCTAACATACAGTTATCACCGATGCGAATAGGGCAGACATCAAGCATCACGCAATCGAAGTTGGCGAAAAAATTATTGCCGAGAAAAATGTTATAGCCATAGTCACAGCGAAACGTTGGCTCAATATAAGCCTCTGTCACCTGACCGAATAAATCAGCGAGAATTTGCTGGCGTAATGTTTCCTCTTCCGCCAGGGAATGATTGTATCGGTGAATAAGCTGACGAGCGCGCAGGCGATCGCGAGATAACGTCTCATCTGCCGAGCGATACAACTCACCAGCAATCATCTTTTCTTTTTCTGTGCTCATTACTGACCTCCGGTTGCTGAAAATGCGGCAACACAGTAAGGCGAAAAGTCAGTGAAGAGAACGTTCCCATTACGTCTGTGTGATGAAGATCACATAGGGTGCGCCTTCATGGCGATAAAGTATAAAATTCTTAATAAACAGCTTGTTATAGCTCCGAAAGCCAATTATTTATTAGCGAATAAATTTCCATACTGAGGAAGGGATCTTGTCGTACAGTTTATTCATAGTCAATTCGGCGAGGCGGTGATCTGCGGCTGAGTAAAATACCGCCAGTTCATTATCTGATAATTCGTATTTATTTTTCTCGATAACACGCTCCAGCGTGTCAATTGTCTGGCAACGACGCAAACGCATTAAATAATCGGTTTTCGTTAAAGGTTTTTCGGACATACTTCTACCCATGGTTGTAATAATTCTAACAAGATAAACTCGCAGGATTCTCTTTCGTCGCATTGACAAAACAACGGAATAGTCGATTACCTGACTTCCGCCATTTCTGAAGATCCTGCATATTAATACCATAACTACTGAACAACATAAAGGTGTCATCCAGATATTCGTCGATCTGCTCAATGAGCTTATTGTCTTCATTATACTTAATTTTGTAATTAAGTGCGAAGGTCGCAATATGCTCAATCAGTTCATTCAACTGGAGGTTGATCGCCGAGGTTGGGTCGTTAACCCAGCCATGGTTGCTTTCTTCAAGGTTTGCAAGGCAATCATGATACAGGGTTTCACAGAGAAACTTAAGCTGTGCGATATCATGTCTTTTGGGTGAGTATTCATCCATAACGCGTCCCCTTCTTAGCGGTTGAACTAACGGACACCTTTCGGGATGGAAAAAACTTACTGACCTGGACTTGCCCTCTCGTTTGTTAGCTTAACTATAAGCCACTCTTTGCAGGTTTTCATCGCATTATTACGAAAAATTACAAATAGGAAGGAAGCGGGATAGGACTCACTTTTTCATACTAGCACCAACCCGCTGCAGGTAAAAGCAGTTTGCTCGAACTGTTCATAACATTTCAGGATTATCGCCAGATGAAATTGGTCACACTAATACCAGGAATGCTCTGAATATGTCGTAATAACCGATGAATGAATAAAGAATTACCGCAAATAATTAAGAAAAGCCTCTAAATGATTATGGATTATTAAATCTATTAGCCCTGCTTAATATAAATTAACTAACAATCAGTATTTTTTATGAATTTTATGCGAAGTTAATACTGGTTTTCATATGAGATTCTGAGTTGATTGTTCAGTTCCCCATTCAACTCGTAGGTTATGCATCTAAAAAAGGCCGCTTGCGCGGCCTTAGTGATTACACGTTGTATCAATGATGATCGACAGTATGGCTGTGCTCGATATCTTCATTCTTGCGGCTAAAGCGGCGGCGAACCACCACAAAGAATACCGGAACGAAGAAGATTGCCAGTACCGTTGCGGTCACCATCCCGCCCATTACACCGGTACCTACTGCGTTCTGCGCGCCGGAACCAGCACCAGTACTGATAACCAGCGGCATAACGCCGAGGATAAACGCCAGCGAGGTCATCAGGATCGGACGTAAACGCATCCGCACCGCATCAAGCGTCGCTTCAATCAGACCTTTACCTTCTTTATCCATCAAGTCTTTGGCGAATTCGACGATAAGTATCGCGTTCTTCGCCGACAACCCAATGGTTGTGAGCAGGCCTACCTGGAAGTACACGTCATTGGTCAGGCCACGGAAGGTGGCTGCCAGCAAGGCACCGATAACCCCCAGCGGAACGACCAGCATAACGGAGAACGGAATCGACCAGCTCTCGTACAGCGCCGCCAGACACAGGAACACGACAATCAACGAAATCGCGTACAGTGAAGGTGCCTGGTTGCCGGAGAGACGTTCCTGATAGGACATCCCCGTCCAGTCATAGCCAACACCGGTAGGCAGTTTACTCGCCAGTTGTTCCATCAGCTCCATTGCTTCACCGGTACTTTTACCCGGTGCCGCCTGGCCTAAGATTTCCATAGACGGCAGGCCGTTGTAACGTTCCAGACGCGGCGAACCGTACTCCCAACGAGAAGAGGAGAACGCCGAGAACGGTACCATCTGACCATCAGCAGCACGAACATACCAGTCGCCGATATCATCCGGCAGCATACGGTATTTCGCTTCTGACATGACGTAAACTTTCTTCACACGACCGCGGTCGATAAAGTCGTTCACATAGCTACCGCCCCATGCAGCGCCCAGAGTGGTGTTAATGTCGTTGATAGAAACACCCAGCGCCTGCGCTTTTTCCTGGTCGATATCAATCTTAAACTGCGGGGTATCTTCCAGACCGTTTGGACGTACGCTGGTCAACATATCAGGGTGCTTCGCTGCTTCTGCAAGCAGCTGGTTACGCGCCTGAGTCAGTTTTTCGTGACCAAGGCCAGCCTGGTCAATCAGCTCAAAGTCAAAGCCGGTTGCAGTACCCAGTTCCACGATTGCGGGCAGGTTAAAGGCGAAAACCATCGCATCTTTGATTTGCGAGAAAGCGCGTGTTGCACGCATGGTAATCGCTTCAACTTTGTTTTCTTCGCCCGGACGATCGGCCCAGTCCTTCAAGGAAACGAACGCAATACCGGTATTCTGACCACGTCCCGCAAAGCCGAAGCCGTTAACGGCGAACACCGACTCAACGTTGTTCTTTTCTTTGGTCAGATAGTAATGCGTTACCTCATTGAGCACTTTCTGCGTACGTTCCTGCGTTGCACCTGCTGGCAGCTGAACCATGGTCATAAATACGCCCTGGTCCTCATCTGGCAAGAAGGAGCTTGGCAGACGCACAAACAGATAGGCCATGCCGACCACGATGATTAGATACAGCACCAGGTAACGCCCCGTACTGCGCAGAATACCGCCTACGCTGTCGGTGTAGTGGTGCGTGCTCTTCTCGAACATGCGGTTAAACCAGCCGAAGAAGCCTTTTTTACCTTCTCCGTGATCGCCTTTGGCAATAGGTTTCAGCATGGTGGCACAAAGAGCCGGAGTCAGAATCAACGCCACCAGTACCGACAGCGCCATTGCTGAAACAATGGTAATAGAGAACTGACGATAGATAGCACCAGTAGAACCGCCAAAGAAGGCCATCGGTACGAATACCGCCGACAGTACCATCGCGATACCGACCAGAGCGCCCTGAATCTGCCCCATCGACTTACGGGTGGCTTCTTTTGGCGGCAAACCTTCTTCCGCCATCACACGCTCAACGTTTTCTACCACAACGATGGCGTCATCCACCAACAGGCCGATGGCGAGCACCATCCCGAACATTGTTAGCGTGTTTATCGAGAAGCCAAAGGCGGCAAGGACGGCAAAGGTCCCCAGCAATACCACCGGTACGGCAATGGTCGGAATCAACGTCGCGCGGAAGTTCTGCAAGAACAGATACATAACCAGGAACACGAGGATGATCGCTTCGACCAGCGTTTTAACCACTTCGTGAATAGAGATTTTCACGAACGGTGTGGTGTCGTACGGGTAAACAATTTTCAGACCCGACGGGAAGAACGGTTCCATCTTCGCCAGTTCAGCACGGATTGCCGCAGCGGTATCCAGCGCGTTCGCGCCGGTTGCCAGCTTGATCCCCAGACCGGAAGCCGGTTGGCCGTTAAACTCTGCGATGATGTCGTAGTTCTCACCACCCAGCTCAATTTTCGCCACATCACGCAGCAGCACGCGGGAACCATCCTGATTCACTTTCAGCAGGATTTTGCCGAACTCTTCAGTAGAAGTCAGACGCGTCTGAGCAATAATAGAGGCGTTAAGCTGTTGGCCTTTCACCGGCGGCGTACCACCGAGCTGACCCGCCGCAACCTGGGCGTTCTGCGCTTTGATGGCGGTAATGACATCAACCGGCGTTAGCTGGTATTTGTTCAGTTCATTAGGGTTCATCCAGATACGCATCGCGTACTGAGAACCGAACAGCTGAACGTCACCCACGCCCGACGTACGGCTGATGGCGTCTTTCATATTCGCCGCCACGTAGTCGGAGATATCCTCCTGCGTCATGGTGCCATCGGTGTTGATAACGCCGACAACCATCAGGAAGCTACTGGACGATTTCTCAACGCTCACCCCTTGCTGCTGTACTTCTTGCGGCAGCAACGGCATTGCCAGCTGCAGTTTGTTCTGCACCTGAACCTGCGCGATATCCGCATCAGTACCAGACTCAAAGGTCAGGGTGATCTGCACGGTACCCGTGGAGTCACTGTTAGAGGACATGTACATCAGGTTATCGATACCATTCATATTCTGTTCGATAACCTGTGTCACCGTGTCCTGCACTGTTTTCGCATCAGCGCCGGGGTAGGAGGCGGAGATCGTTACTGCCGGCGGAGCAATCGTAGGATATTGCGCCACCGGCAGTTTGAGGATCGCCAGCCCCCCTGCCAACATGATGATGATGGCGATCACCCACGCAAAAATCGGGCGATCGATAAAGAAATTAGGCATGTCTTAACGGCTCCTGTTTAAGTTAAGACTTGGACTGTTCAGGCTGAGTACCGCTTGCGGCTTGCTGGTTATTATCAGCGGTAACTTCTTGTGCTTTTACCTGGACACCAGGACGCACTTTCTGCAGCCCACTTATTACTACGCGATCGCCTGCTTTCAGACCTTCTGTCACCAGCCACTTATCGCCAATAGCCTGGCTTGCAACGATCGGACGGGTTTCCACTTTGTCATCCGCGCCAACCACCAGTACGGTAGCATCGCCACGCGGCGTACGGGTTACACCCTGTTGCGGGACTAAAATGGCGTTTGGATTCAGCCCTTCTTCCAGACGTGCGCGCACGAACATACCCGGCAGCAGAGTGTGATCCGGGTTCGGGAAGATAGCGCGTAGGGTGATAGACCCGGTGGTCTGATCGACAGTAACGTCAGAGAACTCCAGCGTACCGTCCTGTGGGAACTTAATGCCGTCACTGGTGATCAGCGACACTTTGGCTTTGCCGTTCTCTTGTTTCAGCGTGCCATTTGCCAGTTCCTGTTTCAGGCGCAGGAAGTCGTTGCTGGACTGAGTCACATCAACGTAGATCGGATCAAGTTGCTGCACGGTTGCCAGCGCAGTCGCCTGACCGTTTTGCACCAGGGCACCTTCCGTCACGTTTGACTTACCAATGCGGCCGCTAATTGGAGAGGTGACTTTGGTGTAAGCCAGATTGATACGCGCAGTTTCAACGGCAGCTTTCGCCGCAGTTACCGCGGCATTCGCCTGTTGCGCATCAGCCAGAGCCTGATCGTACTCTTGCTTACTGATGTACTGCGTACCCAGCAGTTTCTGATAACGATTCACCGTCAATTGCGCGATATTGGCTGCAGCCTGGGCTTTCGCTAAATCGCCTTTCGCACTGTCGTATGTGGCCTGATAGGTCGCAGGATCAATCTGATAGAGAGAGACACCTGCTTCGATGTCGCTACCTTCTTTGAAATTACGCTTCAGGATAATCCCGCTAACTTGAGGACGAACTTCTGCGATCCGGTAGGCACTGGTGCGACCCGGAAGCTCGGTTGTGATCTGCAGAGGTTCAGTTTTGACTGTAACTACGCCAACGGCGGGCATCTGCTGGCCACCTTGTTGGGCCTGTTTGTCGTCACATCCTGTTAGGGCTAAGCTGCCTGAGAGCATCAGAACGACCGCCAGAGGCGTAAACCCTCTGTTTTTGTTCATATGTAAACCTCGAGTGTCCGATTTCAAATTGGTCAATGGTCAAAAGTTAATAAACCCATTGCTGCGTTTATATTATCGTCGTGCTATGGTACATACATTCACAAATGTATGTAAATCTAACGCCTGTAAATTCACGAACATATGGCACGAAAAACCAAACAAGAAGCGCAAGAAACGCGCCAACACATCCTCGATGTGGCTCTACGTCTTTTCTCACAGCAGGGGGTATCATCCACCTCGCTGGGCGAGATTGCAAAAGCAGCTGGCGTTACGCGCGGTGCAATCTACTGGCATTTTAAAGACAAGTCGGATTTGTTCAGTGAGATCTGGGAACTGTCAGAATCCAATATTGGTGAACTAGAGCTTGAGTATCAGGCAAAATTCCCTGGCGATCCACTCTCAGTATTAAGAGAGATATTAATTCATGTTCTTGAATCCACGGTGACAGAAGAACGGCGTCGATTATTGATGGAGATTATATTCCACAAATGCGAATTTGTCGGAGAAATGGCTGTTGTGCAACAGGCACAACGTAATCTCTGTCTGGAAAGTTATGACCGTATAGAACAAACGTTAAAACATTGTATTGAAGCAAAAATGTTGCCTGCGGATTTAATGACACGTCGCGCAGCAATTATTATGCGTGGCTATATTTCCGGCCTGATGGAAAACTGGCTCTTTGCCCCGCAATCTTTTGATCTTAAAAAAGAAGCTCGCGATTACGTCGCCATCTTACTGGAGATGTATCTCCTGTGCCCCACGCTTCGTTACCCTGCCACTAACGAATAACCCTGAATCTGACTCCAGGATTTTTCCTGGACATTTTCGCCGTTGCTATTCTGGTTCACTGCGTCGTGATATTCTTGCGGTTTGACTTTTTCAGGTCGTTCTTCAGGTTCAGAAACCTTCATTCATCATGACTATGTTCCAGTATTACAAACGATCACGGCATTTTGTTTTTTCAGCATTCATTGCTTTTGTTTTGGTCTTGTTATGCCAGAATGCGGCGTTTGCGCGGGCGCCATCGAATGGTGATCTGCCGACAAAAGCGGACCTGCAGGCACAACTTGACTCACTGAATAAACAAAAAGATCTTTCTGCTCAGGACAAACTGGTGCAGCAGGATCTGACAGATACATTAGCCACCCTCGATAAAATCGATCGCATAAAAGAAGAGACAGTTCAGCTACGGCAAAAAGTCGCTGAAGCGCCGGAAAAAATGCGTCAGGCGACCGCGGCGTTAACAGCACTTAGCGATGTCGATAACGACGAAGAAACGCGCAAAATTCTAAGCACGCTTTCGTTGCGCCAGCTGGAAACTCGCGTTGCCCAGGCGCTGGACGATTTGCAAAACGCACAAAACGATCTGGCGTCTTATAACAGCCAGCTGGTTTCGTTACAGACGCAGCCCGAACGCGTGCAAAATGCGATGTATAACGCTTCGCAGCAGCTGCAACAAATTCGCAGCCGCCTGGATGGCACTGATGTTGGCGATACTGCCTTACGTCCCAGCCAGAAAGTGTTGATGCAGGCCCAGCAGGTTTTGCTGAATGCTGAGATTGACCAGCAGCGAAAAAGCCTGGAAGGGAACACCGTCTTACAGGATACCTTGCAAAAGCAGCGTGATTACGTGACGGCGAACAGTGCTCGTCTGGAACACCAGTTGCAACTGTTGCAAGAAGCGGTAAACAGTAAGCGCCTGACCTTAACCGAAAAAACGGCGCAGGAAGCCGTCTCTCCGGATGAAGCTGCACGTATTCAGGCTAATCCGCTGGTGAAGCAGGAACTGGAAATTAACCAGCAGTTAAGTCAGCGTCTGATTACCGCGACTGAAAACGGTAATCAGTTGATGCAGCAAAACATTAAAGTCAAAAACTGGCTGGAGCGGGCGCTGCAATCGGAACGCAATATTAAAGAGCAGATTGCCGTCCTGAAGGGCAGTCTGCTGTTGTCTCGTATCCTTTACCAGCAACAACAAACGCTGCCCTCGGCGGATGAACTGGAAAACATGACCAACCGCATCGCGGATTTGCGTCTCGAACAGTTTGAAGTCAACCAGCAGCGTGATGCGCTCTTCCAGAGTGATGCGTTCGTTAACAAGCTGGAAGAAGGCCACGCCAACGAAGTTAACAGTGAAGTTCATGACGCATTACTCCAGGTTGTGGATATGCGTCGCGAACTGCTGGATCAGCTTAATAAACAGTTGGGTAACCAGCTGATGATGGCCATTAACCTGCAAATCAACCAGCAGCAGTTAATGAGCGTGTCGAAAAACCTGAAATCGATCCTGACTCAGCAAATCTTTTGGGTGAACAGTAACCGTCCAATGGACTGGGACTGGATCAAAGCGTTCCCACAAACGCTGAAAGATGAATTTAAGTCGATGAAGATCACGGTAAACTGGGAAAAAGCCTGGCCTGCCGTCTTTATCGCTTTCCTCGCTGGTTTACCACTGCTATTAATTGCCGGGCTGATCCACTGGCGTCTGGGATGGCTGAAAGCGTATCAACAAAAACTGGCTTCCGCTGTGGGTTCCCTGCGTAACGACAGCCAGCTCAACACACCAAAAGCGATCCTTATCGACCTGATCCGTGCGCTGCCGGTGTGCCTGATTATTCTCGCGGTTGGTCTGATTCTGCTAACCATGCAGCTCAACATCAGCGAACTGCTGTGGTCGTTCAGTAAAAAACTGGCGATTTTCTGGCTGGTGTTTGGCCTGTGCTGGAAGGTACTGGAGAAAAATGGCGTTGCCGTGCGTCACTTCGGCATGCCGGAACAGCAGACCAGCCACTGGCGTCGGCAAATTGTCCGCATCAGTCTCGCGTTGCTGCCTATCCATTTCTGGTCTGTGGTGGCAGAACTTTCCCCGCTGCATCTGATGGATGATGTGCTGGGGCAGGCGATGATTTTCTTCAACTTGCTGCTGATTGCCTTCCTGGTGTGGCCGATGTGCCGCGAAAGCTGGCGTGATAAAGAGTCGCACACCATGCGACTGGTCACCATTACCGTACTGTCGATTATCCCGATTGCGTTGATGGTGCTGACCGCCACGGGTTATTTCTACACCACGCTGCGCCTCTCCGGGCGTTGGATTGAAACCGTTTATTTGGTGATCATCTGGAACCTGCTGTACCAGACGGTATTGCGCGGCTTAAGCGTAGCGGCGCGGCGTATCGCCTGGCGTCGTGCGCTGGCGCGTCGGCAGAATCTGGTGAAAGAGGGCGCAGAAGGGGCTGAACCGCCGGAAGAACCCACCATTGCACTGGAGCAGGTTAACCAGCAGACGCTGCGTATTACCATGTTGCTGATGTTTGCGCTGTTCGGTGTCATGTTCTGGGCGATTTGGTCAGATTTGATTACCGTGTTCAGCTATCTCGACAGCATTACGCTCTGGCATTACAACGGCACTGAAGCTGGCGCTGCGGTGGTGAAAAACGTCACCATGGGCAGTCTGTTGTTTGCGATTATCGCCTCAATGGTAGCCTGGGCGTTGATTCGCAACCTGCCTGGTTTGCTGGAAGTATTGGTGCTCTCGCGACTGAATATGCGCCAGGGCGCGTCGTATGCCATTACTACCATCCTTAACTACATCATCATTGCCGTTGGTGCGATGACGGTGTTCGGATCGCTGGGTGTCTCGTGGGATAAACTCCAGTGGCTGGCGGCGGCATTATCCGTAGGTCTTGGTTTTGGTTTACAAGAGATCTTCGGTAACTTCGTCTCCGGTTTGATTATCCTGTTCGAACGTCCGGTGCGCATTGGCGATACGGTAACCATTGGTAGCTTCTCGGGGACGGTAAGTAAGATTCGTATTCGTGCGACAACGATTACCGATTTCGATCGCAAAGAAGTGATCATCCCGAACAAAGCGTTTGTTACCGAGCGTCTGATCAACTGGTCGTTAACCGACACCACCACGCGTCTGGTGATCCGCCTGGGCGTGGCCTATGGCTCCGATCTGGAAAAAGTGCGTAAAGTGTTGCTGAAGGCGGCGACTGAGCACCCAAGGGTGATGCACGAACCCATGCCGGAAGTCTTCTTTACGGCGTTTGGTGCCAGCACGTTGGATCACGAGCTGCGCCTGTACGTGCGTGAACTGCGTGACCGCAGTCGTACTGTCGATGAGCTGAACCGTACTATTGATCAGCTGTGCCGTGAAAACGACATCAACATTGCCTTTAACCAGCTTGAAGTGCATCTGCACAACGAGAAGGGCGATGAGGTGACGGAAGTAAAACGCGACTACAAAGGCGACGATCCGACACCAGCGGTTGGGTAATAACCAAAGGGGGCGACATTTAGTTGCCCCGAGATTACTGACAAAGTGCGCGTTGTTCATGCCGGATGCGGCGTGACCGCCTTATCCGGCCTACGAAACCGCAAGAATTCAATATATTGCAGGAGCGGTGTAGGCCTGATAAGCGTAGCGCATCAGGCAGTTTTGCGTTTGCCCGCAATCTTAGGGGACATTTAGCGGCCCCATTTATTTCTCACTTTTCCGCCTCATCATCGCGCGTTAATTTCTTTTCATAATCGCGTTTTACAATATCCAGCGCACGCAGCACGGTGCGCGCTGGGATCTGATTTTCTTCCAGCAGCACAATCAAATCGACAGCCAGTTTGACATCGTCAGGGGCATTTTCCAGTGACATACTCTCTCCATTGCTAGCGGGTTAAACGCGCTAACCTGTTTTCGATTTTTTCCAGCGCATGGCGGCAGCGTGCCAGGCGCGCTTCATAAGCTTCTACTTCACGATGCAGCGTTTGCTGTTCCACGAGATCGGTCACCCGCGCCAGGCGGGCTTTACGTTCGGCAACCATCTCACGAAGTCGCCGCTCAAAATCCTGATGCTGAATACGTTTACGCTGCCAGCGGGCAATTTTCGGTGGCGCACTGTCCCACTCGCGCAATGACCAGGCGGAGGCTTCACGCGCGATGGCTTCCAGTTGTGCAGCCAGATGTTCCGCCAGCCAGGCCACTTGCGGCAGCTGTTGCTGCTCAACCGCATGACGAAGCGCAGCCAGATTATCGCCCGCCTCATCGAGACAAGCCTGTAGTGTTGTCGCACGGGTCTGAAAAAGGTGCCTGTCAAAACGGGCACTTAGCGTGGCAAATTGCGCTACCGGGGCACAACGCTGACGCAGCGTGGCGAGCTGTCCTTCCAGTTTTTCCAGCAGCAGGGCGGTTTTCACGATAAGACCTCAATGAAAATGATAATTGTTATGCTAAAGTAGCCACTCTGTAAGCTGACAACACTCAATATGCAACGAATCATTTTAATCATCATTGGCTGGCTGGCGGTAGTGCTGGGTACGCTGGGCGTGGTATTACCGGTATTACCGACGACGCCGTTTATCCTGCTGGCGGCCTGGTGCTTTGCCCGTTCTTCCCCGCGCTTTCACGCCTGGTTGCTGTACCGCTCATGGTTTGGCAGCTATCTACGTTTCTGGCAGAAACATCATGCGATGCCGCGCGGCGTCAAACCGCGGGCGATTTTGCTTGTTTTGCTCACGTTTGCCATTTCTTTGTGGTTCGTCCAGATGCCATGGGTGCGCATCATGTTGCTGGTAATTCTCGCCTGTTTGCTTTTTTATATGTGGCGAATTCCGGTGATTGATGAAAAGCAAGAAAAGCACTGAAGCACAACAATCGCAGTTGCAATTATTGCGTACAGCCAGTACATTCTGGCGTTTTCGAGCACAGGCGCAGGCGGTCAAAGGTTAAACAATTGTTACTTTTGATACGTTTAAGACGCGCCGTGAGTACCACCGTAACAAGCAGGCATACACTTATGACCGCGACTGCACAGCAGCTTGAGTATCTCAAAAATAGCATCAAAAGCATTCAGGACTACCCAAAACCCGGCATTCTTTTCCGTGATGTCACCAGCTTACTGGAAGACCCGAAAGCTTACGCTCTCAGCATCGACTTGCTGGTTGAGCGTTACAAAAATGCGGGCATTACCAAAGTTGTCGGCACCGAAGCGCGTGGCTTCTTGTTTGGCGCTCCGGTAGCTCTGGGTCTGGGCGTTGGCTTTGTACCGGTCCGTAAACCGGGCAAACTGCCGCGTGAGACCATCAGTGAAACTTACGATCTGGAATACGGCACCGATCAGCTGGAAATCCACGTTGATGCCATCAAACCGGGCGACAAAGTTCTGGTGGTGGACGACCTGCTGGCAACCGGCGGCACTATCGAAGCGACCGTTAAACTGATCCGTCGTCTGGGTGGTGAAGTGGCTGATGCTGCGTTCATTATCAACCTGTTCGATCTCGGCGGCGAACAGCGTCTCGAAAAACAGGGCATTACCAGCTACAGCCTTGTTCCGTTCCCGGGCCATTAATTATCGTCAGTCTTGCGCTGCTCACGCTACGGGCAGCACAAGATGTGCATTCAGCCTCGCCGTTCTGACGGGGCTGTGTTAGCATTACCCCTTCGTGAATCCACCTTCCAGCGTTTCAGAGCCTGCCAATGAGTTATCAGGTCTTAGCCCGAAAATGGCGCCCACAAACCTTTGCTGACGTCGTCGGCCAGGAACATGTGCTGACCGCACTGGCGAACGGCTTGTCGTTAGGGCGTATTCATCATGCTTATCTTTTTTCCGGCACCCGTGGCGTCGGAAAAACCTCTATCGCCCGACTGCTGGCGAAGGGGCTAAACTGCGAAACCGGCATTACCGCGATGCCGTGCGGCGTGTGCGATAACTGTCGTGAAATTGAGCAGGGGCGCTTTGTCGATCTGATTGAAATCGACGCCGCCTCGCGCACCAAAGTCGAAGATACCCGCGACCTGCTGGATAACGTCCAGTACGCGCCAGCGCGTGGTCGTTTTAAAGTTTATCTGATCGACGAAGTGCATATGCTGTCGCGCCACAGCTTTAACGCACTGTTAAAAACCCTTGAAGAACCGCCGGAGCACGTCAAGTTTCTGCTGGCGACGACCGATCCGCAGAAATTGCCGGTGACGATTTTGTCACGCTGTCTGCAATTTCATCTCAAAGCGCTGGATGTCGAGCAAATTCGCCATCAGCTTGAGCACATCCTCAACGAAGAACATATCGCTCACGAGCCACGGGCGCTGCAACTGCTGGCGCGCGCCGCTGAAGGCAGCTTGCGAGATGCCCTAAGTTTAACCGACCAGGCAATTGCCAGCGGTGACGGCCAGGTTTCAACCCAGGCGGTCAGTGCGATGCTGGGTACGCTTGACGACGATCAGGCGCTGTCGCTGGTTGAAGCGATGGTTGAAGCCAACGGCGAGCGTGTAATGTCGCTGATTAATGAAGCCGCCGCTCGTGGTATTGAGTGGGAAGCGTTGCTGGTAGAAATGCTCGGCCTGTTGCACCGCATTGCAATGGTGCAACTTTCCCCTGCTGCGCTGGGCAACGACATGGCCGCCATCGAGCTGCGGATGCGTGAACTGGCGCGCACCATACCGCCGACGGATATTCAGCTTTACTATCAAACGCTGTTGATTGGTCGCAAAGAATTACCGTATGCGCCGGACCGCCGCATGGGCGTTGAGATGACGCTGTTGCGCGCACTGGCGTTTCATCCGCGTATGCCGCTGCCTGAGCCAGAAGTGCCACGCCAGTCTTTTGCGCCCGTCGCGCCAACGGCAGTAATGACGCCAACCCAGGTGCCGCCGCAACCGCAATCAGCGCCGCAGCAGGCACCGACTATACCGCTCCCGGAAACCACCAGCCAGGTGCTGGCGGCGCGCCAGCAGTTGCAGCGCGTGCAGGGAGCAACCAAAGCAAAAAAGAGTGAACCGGCAGCCGCTACCCGCGCGCGGCCGGTGAATAACGCTGCGCTGGAAAGACTGGCTTCGGTCACCGATCGCGTTCAGGCGCGTCCGGTGCCATCGGCGCTGGAAAAAGCGCCAGCCAAAAAAGAAGCGTATCGCTGGAAGGCTACCACTCCAGTGATGCAGCAAAAAGAAGTGGTCGCCACGCCGAAGGCGCTAAAAAAAGCGCTGGAACATGAAAAAACGCCGGAACTGGCGGCGAAGCTGGCGGCAGAAGCCATTGAGCGCGACCCGTGGGCGGCTCAGGTGAGTCAACTTTCGCTACCAAAACTGGTCGAACAGGTGGCGTTAAATGCCTGGAAAGAGGAGAACGGCAACACGGTGTGTCTGCATTTACGCTCCTCTCAGCGTCATCTGAATAACAGCGGCGCACAGCAAAAACTGGCTGAAGCGTTGAGCACGTTAAAAGGTTCAACGGTTGAACTGACTATCGTTGAAGATGATAATCCCGCGGTGCGCACGCCGCTGGAATGGCGTCAGGCGATATACGAAGAAAAACTTGCGCAGGCGCGCGAGTCCATTATTGCGGATAATAATATTCAGACCCTGCGTCGGTTCTTCGATGCGGAGCTGGATGAAGAAAGTATCCGCCCCATTTGATCGTAAGCACAGCTTACGTTCGTCATCCTTAACGTGATTGAGAGAGAAACCTATGTTTGGTAAAGGCGGTCTGGGTAACCTGATGAAGCAAGCCCAGCAGATGCAAGAAAAAATGCAGAAAATGCAGGAAGAGATCGCGCAGCTGGAAGTGACCGGCGAATCTGGCGCAGGTCTGGTAAAAGTGACCATCAACGGTGCACACAACTGCCGTCGCGTAGAGATCGACCCGAGCCTGCTGGAAGACGACAAAGAGATGCTGGAAGATCTGGTGGCTGCAGCATTCAACGACGCAGCACGTCGTATCGAAGAAACGCAGAAAGAAAAAATGGCCTCTGTTTCCTCCGGAATGCAGCTGCCGCCTGGCTTTAAGATGCCGTTCTGATGCAAACCAGCCCGCTGTTAACACAGCTTATGGAAGCACTGCGCTGTCTGCCGGGCGTTGGCCCGAAGTCGGCGCAGCGTATGGCGTTCACGCTGCTTCAGCGCGATCGTAGCGGCGGGATGCGTCTGGCGCAGGCGCTCACCCGGGCGATGTCGGAAATCGGCCACTGCGCCGATTGCCGCACCTTCACCGAACAGGAAGTCTGTAACATCTGTTCGAATCCGCGTCGTCAGGAAAACGGTCAAATCTGCGTGGTGGAGAGTCCGGCGGACATTTATGCCATTGAGCAGACGGGGCAGTTTTCAGGTCGTTATTTTGTGTTGATGGGACATCTGTCACCGCTGGACGGCATCGGTCCGGATGATATCGGCCTTGATCGTCTGGAACAGCGTCTGGCAGAGGAAAAAATCACTGAAGTGATCCTCGCCACCAACCCCACGGTTGAAGGTGAAGCTACCGCTAACTACATTGCCGAGCTTTGCGCGCAATATGACGTGGAAGCCAGCCGAATCGCTCATGGCGTACCGGTTGGCGGCGAGCTGGAAATGGTCGATGGCACCACGCTGTCACACTCCCTTGCCGGGCGTCATAAGATTCGTTTTTAAGCAAACGAGAGCAGGATCACCTGCTCTCGCTTGAAATTATTCTCCCTTGTCCCCATCTCTCCCTCATCCTGTTTTTAACCTTAAAATGGCATTATTGAGGTAGACCTACATGAAAGGACAAGAAACTCGTGGTTTTCAGTCAGAAGTGAAACAGCTTCTGCACCTGATGATCCATTCTCTCTATTCCAATAAAGAAATCTTCCTGCGTGAGCTTATCTCTAACGCCTCCGATGCGGCGGACAAGCTGCGTTTCCGCGCGCTCTCTAACCCGGACCTGTACGAAGGTGATGGCGAACTGCGCGTTCGTGTCTCTTTCGATAAAGACAAGCGTACGCTGACCATTTCCGACAACGGCGTGGGGATGACCCGCGACGAAGTGATTGACCATCTGGGTACTATCGCTAAATCCGGCACCAAATCATTCCTCGAATCCCTGGGTTCTGACCAGGCGAAAGACAGCCAACTGATCGGTCAGTTTGGTGTTGGTTTCTACTCTGCGTTTATCGTGGCCGACAAAGTGACCGTGCGTACTCGCGCGGCAGGCGAAAAACCAGAAAACGGCGTCTTCTGGGAATCGGCTGGCGAAGGTGAATATACCGTTGCCGACATCACCAAAGAAGATCGTGGTACTGAAATCACCCTGCATCTGCGTGAAGGCGAAGACGAGTTCCTCGATGACTGGCGCGTGCGTTCCATCATCAGCAAATACTCCGACCATATCGCGCTGCCGGTAGAGATCGAAAAACGCGAAGAGAAAGACGGCGAAACCGTTATCTCCTGGGAGAAAATCAACAAAGCGCAGGCGCTTTGGACCCGTAACAAGTCGGAAATCACCGACGAAGAGTACAAAGAGTTCTACAAACACATCGCCCACGACTTTAACGATCCGCTGACCTGGAGCCACAACCGCGTTGAAGGTAAGCAGGAGTACACCAGCCTGCTGTACATTCCGTCGCAGGCACCGTGGGATATGTGGAACCGCGATCATAAACACGGCCTGAAACTGTATGTTCAGCGTGTGTTCATCATGGACGACGCAGAACAGTTCATGCCGAACTATCTGCGCTTCGTGCGTGGTCTGATTGACTCCAGCGATCTGCCGCTGAATGTTTCCCGTGAAATCCTCCAGGACAGCACGGTAACCCGCAACCTGCGCAATGCGCTGACCAAGCGTGTGCTGCAAATGCTGGAAAAACTGGCGAAAGACGACGCGGAAAAATACCAGACCTTCTGGCAACAGTTTGGCCTGGTGCTGAAAGAAGGTCCGGCGGAAGATTTCGCTAACCAGGAAGCGATCGCCAAACTGCTGCGTTTTGCTTCTACACATACCGACACTTCTGCGCAGACCGTGTCTCTGGAAGACTACGTTTCCCGCATGAAAGAAGGGCAGGAGAAAATCTACTACATCACCGCAGACAGCTATGCGGCAGCGAAGAGCAGCCCGCACCTGGAACTGCTGCGTAAGAAAGGCATCGAAGTTCTGCTGCTTTCCGACCGCATTGATGAGTGGATGATGAACTATCTGACTGAGTTCGACGGTAAACCGTTCCAGTCTGTGTCTAAAGTTGACGAGTCGCTGGAAAAACTGGCTGACGAAGTTGATGAGAGCGCGAAAGAAGCGGAGAAAGCACTGACTCCGTTCATCGACCGTGTGAAAGCCCTGCTCGGCGAGCGCGTGAAAGATGTCCGTCTGACTCACCGTCTGACCGATACGCCAGCGATCGTTTCGACCGACGCGGACGAAATGAGCACCCAGATGGCGAAACTGTTCGCTGCGGCGGGCCAGAAAGTACCAGAAGTGAAATACATCTTCGAACTGAACCCGGATCACGTACTGGTGAAACGTGCGGCAGATACTGAAGATGAAGCGAAGTTCAGCGAGTGGGTAGAACTGCTGCTGGATCAGGCGCTGCTGGCAGAACGCGGCACGCTGGAAGATCCGAACCTGTTTATTCGCCGTATGAACCAGCTGCTGGTTTCCTGATGTAATGCCGGATGACCCTCGTGTCATCCGGCATTTTTCTTTTCATCATCTGTCCTTTCCGCAAATTATCTCGCCATTAACCGTTTCAGCCTCAGGTGCCTTTCTTGAGGCAATCGCCTGATGGTGGTATCGTTTATCGCTTTTTCAAAAAATTCGACACATTTTAAGGGGATTTTCGCAATGCGTATCATTCTGCTTGGCGCTCCGGGCGCGGGGAAAGGGACTCAGGCTCAGTTCATCATGGAGAAATATGGTATTCCGCAAATCTCCACTGGCGATATGCTGCGTGCTGCGGTCAAATCTGGCTCCGAGCTGGGTAAACAAGCAAAAGACATTATGGATGCTGGCAAATTGGTTACCGACGAGCTGGTGATCGCGCTGGTTAAAGAGCGTATTGCTCAGGAAGACTGCCGTAATGGTTTCCTGTTGGATGGCTTCCCGCGTACCATTCCGCAGGCAGACGCGATGAAAGAAGCGGGCATCAACGTTGATTACGTTCTGGAATTCGACGTACCGGACGAACTGATTGTTGACCGTATCGTAGGCCGCCGCGTTCACGCGCCGTCTGGTCGTGTATATCACGTTAAATTCAATCCGCCGAAAGTAGAAGGCAAAGACGACGTTACCGGTGAAGAACTGACTACCCGTAAAGACGATCAGGAAGAAACCGTGCGTAAACGTCTGGTTGAATACCATCAGATGACTGCACCGCTGATCGGCTACTACTCCAAAGAAGCGGAAGCGGGTAACACCAAATACGCGAAAGTTGACGGCACCAAACCGGTTGCTGAAGTTCGCGCTGATCTGGAAAAGATCCTCGGCTAATTAAGCCGCAGCAGATCTGCTTTCGGGCAGGTCTGCTCATCCTCCTCAGGCAAAACCTCTCACAGCAATTAGTTCTTCTTCTTCACTTTTCCGCTACAATTATCAACAAGTTGAATCGATAAGAGGCGGTAATGCGTCAAACTAAAACCGGTATTCTGCTGGCAAACCTGGGTACACCCGATGCCCCCACTCCTGAAGCGGTAAAACGCTACCTGAAACAATTTTTAAGCGACAGACGCGTGGTTGATACCTCACGGCTGTTGTGGTGGCCGTTGCTGCGCGGCGTGATTTTGCCGCTGCGCTCGCCGCGTGTGGCGAAGTTGTATGCCTCTGTCTGGATGGAGGGCGGCTCGCCACTGATGGTTTACAGCCGCCAGCAACAGCAGGCGCTGGCACAACGTTTACCGGAGACGCCCGTAGCGCTGGGAATGAGCTACGGCTCGCCATCACTGGAAAGCGCCGTAGATGAACTCCTGGCAGAGCATGTAGATCATATTGTGGTGCTGCCGCTTTATCCGCAATACTCCTGTTCAACGGTCGGTGCGGTATGGGATGAGCTGGCACGCATTCTGGCGCGCAAACGTAGCATTCCGGGGATATCGTTTATTCGTGATTACGCCGATAACCACGATTACATTAATGCACTGGCGAACAGCGTACGTGCTTCTTTTGCCAAACATGGCGAACCGGATCTGCTGCTGCTCTCTTATCATGGCATTCCCCAGCGTTATGCAGATGAAGGCGATGATTATCCGCAACGTTGCCGCACAACGACTCGCGAACTGGCTTCCGCACTGGGGATGGCACCGGAAAAAGTGATGATGACCTTTCAGTCGCGCTTTGGGCGGGAACCCTGGCTGATGCCTTATACCGACGAAACGCTGAAAATGCTCGGAGAAAAAGGCGTAGGTCATATTCAGGTGATGTGCCCGGGCTTTGCTGCAGATTGTCTGGAGACGCTGGAAGAGATTGCCGAGCAAAACCGTGAAGTCTTCCTCGGTGCGGGCGGTCAAAAATACGAATATATTCCGGCGCTTAATGCTACACCGGAACATATCGAAATGATGGCTAATCTTGTTGCCGCGTATCGCTAAAGCTGAGCGGTAAAGAACTGAGCGCCGTCGCGAAGAGCCTCGTCGGCGGCTTTCATCATCCGTGAATAATGCAAAAAGGCGTGTAACGTGCCTGGGTAGAGTTTGAACTCACAGGGCTGCTGATGCGCCGCTAACGTCTGGTAAAGCAGACGGCTGTCATCCAGCAGCGGATCGAACTCCGCCCCGGCAATAAAACAGGGCGGAACTTCGCGAGTGAGATCATTATTAAACAGGCAGTAATACGGCGACTCGCGGTCCGCGTCGTTGCTTAAATACGCCTCTTCATACATCTGTAAATCCTGTTGCGTTAAGCCATCCCAGACACCGCCCAACAGACGACGAGTCACGGAATCCCGTAATCCGTAAAGCCCATACCACAGCAAAACGCCCGCAACTTTACCGCAATCGATCTGTTTATCACGCAACCACAACGCACTGGCGAGCGCCAGCATGGCACCTGCGGAATCACCGGCAAAACCAATGCGGGACATATTGATTTGATAATCCTCTGCCTGCTGGTGGAAGTGGCAACAGGCAGCCACAATTTCCTCTATTGCCTGCGGAAAACGTGCTTCCGGCGAAAGAGTGTAAGCAATTCCAATCACTGTACATTGGGTGTAACTTGCCAGCAGTCGCATAATCCGATCGTGGGTATCAAGATTGCCGAGAATAAAACCACCACCATGCAGATAAAATAGTGTCGCCGGGCTGTGACTTTTGGGTGAGTAGAGGCGAGTCTCGACCTGACCATAAGGTGTGGGAACCATGTAAGCGCTGGTTGCCATTTCTGGAGCGCCCGCATTCCAGAATCGGCGCTCAAGTGTGTAATACTGTCGTTGCTCAGCAATCGTTCCCGTTGCGGGCCAGGGCGGTAAATCCGGCTGAAGAGTATTCACAACGGTCTTCATTTCAGCAGAAATAAGGTCCAGAACGGGTAATTTGTTTTCCGGCTTCATGCAAAAACTCCTTTCAAATTACGTCATTGTAAGGAACCACTGCCATGAAAATGCGATCCCGCCTGCTGATATTGAAACTGGCTGCGTCTCGCGCGCTCCCGTCAGATTGTGTTAACATTCGCCGCTCAGTTAACCACCCGTAAAAACAACCATGAAATTTCCCGGCAAACGTAAATCCAAACATTATTTTCCCGTAAACGCACGCGATCCGCTGCTTCAGCAATTCCAGCCAGAAAACGAAACCAGCGCTGCCTGGGTAGTGGGTATCGATCAAACGCTGGTCGATATTGAAGCGAAAGTGGATGATGAGTTCATTGAGCGTTATGGATTAAGCGCCGGGCATTCACTGGTGATTGAGGATGATGTTGCCGAAGCGCTTTATCAGGAGCTGAAACAGAAAAACCTGATTACTCATCAGTTTGCGGGTGGCACCATTGGTAACACCATGCACAACTACTCGGTGCTCGCGGACGACCGTTCGGTGCTGCTGGGCGTCATGTGCAGCAATATTGAAATTGGCAGCTATGCCTATCGTTACCTGTGTAACACCTCCAGCCGTACCGATCTTAACTATCTGCAAGGCGTGGACGGCCCGATTGGTCGCTGCTTTACCCTGATTGGCGAGTCCGGGGAACGTACCTTTGCTATCAGCCCTGGCCACATGAACCAGCTGCGGGCTGAAAGTATTCCGGAAGATGTGATTGCCGGAGCCTCGGCACTGGTTCTCACTTCTTATCTGGTGCGTTGTAAGCCGGGTGAACCCATGCCGGAAGCAACCATGAAAGCCATTGAGTACGCGAAGAAATATAACGTACCGGTGGTGCTGACGCTGGGCACCAAGTTTGTCATTGCCGAGAATCCGCAGTGGTGGCAGCAATTCCTCAAAGATCACGTCTCTATCCTTGCGATGAACGAAGATGAGGCCGAAGCGTTGACCGGAGAAAGCGATCCGTTGTTGGCATCTGACAAGGCGCTGGACTGGGTTGATCTGGTGCTGTGCACCGCCGGGCCAATCGGCTTGTATATGGCGGGCTTTACTGAAGACGAAGCGAAACGTAAAACCCAGCATCCGCTGCTGCCGGGCGCTATCGCGGAATTTAACCAGTATGAGTTTAGCCGCGCCATGCGCCATAAAGATTGCCAGAACCCGCTGCGCGTCTATTCTCACATTGCGCCTTATATGGGTGGGCCGGAAAAGATCATGAACACCAACGGTGCCGGGGATGGCGCACTGGCAGCATTGCTGCATGACATTACCGCCAACAGCTACCACCGTAGCAACGTACCAAACTCCAGCAAACATAAATTCACCTGGTTAACGTATTCGTCATTAGCGCAGGTGTGTAAATATGCTAACCGTGTGAGCTATCAGGTACTGAACCAGCATTCACCTCGTTTAACGCGCGGCTTACCGGAGCGTGAAGACAGTCTGGAAGAGTCTTACTGGGATCGTTAAGTTATCGGACTGATGACAGTCGGATGCGGCATAAACGCCTTATCCGACCTACGAAAGATGGCACCTGTAGGCTGGATAAGATGTGTCAACATCGCATCCGGCAATGACAGTCGGATGCGACATAAACGCCTTATCCGACCTTTGGAAGGTGGCACCTGTAGGCCGGATAAGATGCGCCAGCATCGCATCCGGCAATGGAATCAATGTCTTACCCCGTCACCACTTCACCCGCCGGTGGCGTTTCCAGCAGTTCCAGCATAGTACGGGCGATTTCACGCTCGCCCATTACCACCTGATTCGCCCCGCGCTCGGTAATATATGCTACCTCGTCGTCATAATGGGCGCGGGCGATAATCTCAATATCCGGGTTTTTCGCGCGAGCAGACGCCACAATCTCGCCTGCTTCGTAACCATTAGGAATCGTCAGGATCAGCCATTTTGCGCATTCCAGATGCGCTAGTTGCATAATTTCTTCATTCGCCGCGTTGCCCAATACCGCCCGGACCCCGCGCTCGCGCAGTTCATCGACGCGAGTACGTGACGTCTCAATCACCACTAAAGGAATATCAGATGCGAGCAACTTCTCCCCCAGCAGGCTGCCCACACGACCATAACCTACCAGCAGCGCATGGTTGCAGATATCCACCGGAATCTGCTTCTCCTCTTCGATAGCTTCTTCCAGCGTCTGCTCTTCCAGTGTTTCGGTCTTCGCCAGATATTTCTCCAGCAGCGCAAACAGGACCGGGTTGAGCATAATCGACAAAATCGCCCCTGCCAGTACCAGGTTCTGCCCGGCTTGCGGCAATAGATCCAGCGCCATGCCCAGTCCCGCCAGGATAAACGCGAACTCACCAATTTGCGCCAGGCTGGCGGCGATGGTTAATGCCGTACGTTGGGAGTGACCAAACAGTCGCACCAGGAAAAACGCGGCTAACGACTTACCAAACAGAATAATTGCCAGCGTTGCCAGCACCGCCAGTGGTTGCTGAATCAGAATTAACGGATCAAACAACATCCCGACGGAGACAAAAAACAGCACAGCAAACGCATCGCGCAATGGCAGCGTATCGTGGGCGGCACGGTGACTCAGTTCAGACTCGTTCAGTACCATCCCGGCAAAGAACGCACCGAGTGCAAAGGAGACATCAAACAGCTCCACCGCACCAAAGGCAATCCCTAACGCCAGCGCCAGCACCGACAGGGTAAACAGCTCGCGGGAACCGGTTGCCGCGCTGCGTGCCATAATCCACGGCACCAGACGGCGACCTACCAGCATCATAATGGCGATAAATGCGATCACCTTGCCGATGGTGATCCCCATATCAACGGCCAGCGTCGCAAAGCCCACATCACCCTGTTCCATCATTCCTGCCACTGCGGGCAGCAACACCAGCGTCAGAACCATGACCAGGTCTTCCACAATCAACCAACCGATGGCGATTTGCCCACGCTGGCTGTCTATTAATTGCCGTTCTTCAAGTGCGCGCAGTAACACCACGGTACTGGCGGTGGAAAGACATAAACCGAACACGATACCGGTCATTAACGACCAGCCCAGTACGGCGGAGAGCGCCATACCCAGCAGCGTCGCCACGGCTATCTGGGCGATCGCGCCGGGAATGGCGATGGCCTTTACCGCCATCAAATCCTTCAGCGAAAAGTGCAGACCCACGCCAAACATCAACAGAATGACGCCCAGTTCAGCCAGTTCCGGCGCAAGCTTGGTATCGGCAACAAAGCCAGGAGTGAATGGTCCTGCCAGCACACCCGCTAACAGATATCCCACCAGAGGAGAAATACGTAGTTTATTGGCCAGCATGCCGAGGATAAAGGCGAGCACAAGGCCGCCAACAATGGTGGTGATAAGCGGGGTGGCGTGATGCATTCCGTCTCCTTTTCCTGGTGGTTATTGTCCATTTTTGGCCGGGAAAACCAAAATTACAGGTAATAGTTTATGACAATTTCATTGATGATGTTTATGAATAATTGTTGAATTTTGCAGAAAAATGGAATTAGCTGCAAAAAAAGCACGGATCGGAAAACAGAAGGCGGTTTAACAGAGGAAAGGCTTATGGCGACTGTAAAACGATGCAGCCAAAGTTTGCCTTTGGCTGCAATGAAATCAGTCTTTATGCCGGTTATCAGGCAGGAATATGGTCAACATCCCCAATAGTGGCAGGAAAGCACAGATTTTATAGACTAACTCGATGCTGGTATGGTCGGCGATAAGCCCCAGAACTGCCGCTCCCAGACCTCCCATGCCGAAAGCAAAACCGAAAAAGAGTCCAGAAACCATACCGATACGTCCCGGAAGCAGCTCCTGAGCGTAGACCAGAATGGCAGAGAATGCCGAAGCGAGGATAAATCCAATAATCACCGTTAAAACCCCCGTCCAGTGCAGGGTGGCGTAGGGTAAAATCAGCGTAAACGGCGCAACGCCGAGGATAGAGCCCCACATCACATATTTCCGTCCAATTTTATCCCCTACAGGCCCGCCGATCACCGTACCTGCCGCAACGGCAAACAGGAATGCAAACAGATGAAGCTGGGCATTCTGGATAGATAATCCGAATTTTTGCATCAGATAAAAGGTGTAATAGCTGCTGATGCTCGCCATATAGAAATATTTCGAGAAAATGAGGATTAACAGAATGCTGACCGCCAGTACCACTTTGTTGCGCGGCAGTGGATTGATAATCGTTGCTTTGGGTTTGCCCTTATTCATTCGGTGCTGTGCCGAGTACCAACGGCTGATTTGCGCCAGCACCACGATTGCCAGCAGTGCTGCAAGCACAAACCAGGCCACGTTGCCTTTGCCATAAGGCGCGATAATCACCGCTGCCAGCAAGGGCCCCAGGGAACTGCCAAAGTTGCCGCCGACCTGAAAGATAGATTGCGCCAGGCCATGACGGCCACCAGACGCCATTCGGGCCACGCGTGAGGATTCCGGATGAAAGACCGACGAACCAGTGCCGACCAACGCCGCCGCCAGCAGAACTGCGCCAAAACTGCCCGCCAGCGCCAGCAGCACCAGACCGCTCAAGGTAAAGCACATGCCAATCGGCAACGACCACGGCATCGGATATTTATCCGTCCAGTAGCCGACCACCGGTTGCAATAGTGAAGAGGCGAGCTGGAAGGTGAGGGTTATCATGCCAATTTGCATAAATGTCAGAGAAAATTCTGACTGAAGCAGGGGATAAATCGCCAGAATCAGCGATTGGATCATGTCGTTCAGCAGATGTGAGAGGCTGATAGCACCTAAAATACCAAACGATGTTCGGGCCTTAGTCGTTGACGCAGCCGCGCCCGCCACAGGCTGGGTTTGTTCACTCATTGCCATAGGAAAGTCACTTTTTCAGGGTTGCGATGTAAAGAATGATCTTATTTGTGATTATTACCCGACTAACATACCTGTATGCGCCGCCTGAAGGAAGTCTCAATGCTGAATACAGAATTTCTAATCTGGATGCAGATTTATCTTCACCGGACGCAGACTTGTCTATGATGTCGCGTCATACTATTTTTCAACACGTTGAAATCTGATCAGGGAGAGAAGTATGAAATTATTGCAGCGGGGCGTGGCGTTAGCACTGTTAACCACATTTACACTGGCGAGTGAAACTGCTCTGGCTTATGAGCAGGATAAAACCTACAAAATTACAGTTCTGCATACCAATGATCATCATGGGCATTTTTGGCGCAATGAATATGGCGAATATGGTCTGGCGGCGCAAAAAACGCTGGTGGATGGTATCCGCAAAGAGGTTGCGGCTGAAGGCGGTAGCGTGCTGCTACTTTCCGGTGGCGACATTAATACTGGCGTGCCCGAGTCCGACTTACAGGATGCCGAACCTGATTTTCGCGGTATGAATCTGGTAGGCTATGATGCAATGGCGATCGGTAATCATGAATTTGATAACCCGCTCACCGTATTACGCCAGCAGGAAAAGTGGGCTAAGTTCCCGTTGCTTTCCGCCAATATCTACCAAAAAAGCACTGGTGAGCGCCTGTTTAAACCATGGGCGCTGTTTAAGCGTCAGGATCTGAAAATTGCCGTTATTGGGCTGACAACCGATGACACAGCCAAAATTGGTAACCCGGAATACTTCACTGATATCGAATTTCGTAAGCCCGCTGATGAAGCGAAGCTGGTGATTCAGGAGCTGCAACAGACAGAAAAGCCAGACATTATTATCGCGGCAACCCATATGGGGCATTACGACAATGGTGAGCACGGCTCTAATGCACCGGGCGATGTGGAGATGGCACGCGCGCTGCCTGCCGGATCGCTGGCGATGATCGTCGGAGGTCACTCGCAAGATCCAGTCTGTATGGCGGCAGAAAATAAAAAACAGGTCGATTACGTTCCTGGTACGCCATGCAAACCGGATCAACAAAATGGCATCTGGATTGTACAAGCGCATGAGTGGGGCAAGTACGTTGGTCGGGCCGACTTTGAGTTTCGCAACGGCGAAATGAAAATGGTCAACTACCAGTTGATTCCGGTAAACCTGAAGAAGAAAGTGACCTGGGAAGACGGGAAAAGCGAGCGTGTGCTTTACACCCCTGAAATCGCCGAAAACCAGCAAATGATTTCGCTGTTATCACCGTTCCAGAACAAAGGCAAAGCGCAGCTGGAAGTGAAAATAGGCGAAACCAATGGTCGTCTGGAAGGCGACCGCAGCAAAGTGCGTTTTGTACAGACCAATATGGGGCGGTTGATTCTGGCAGCACAAATGGATCGCACTGGTGCCGACTTTGCGGTGATGAGCGGAGGCGGAATTCGTGATTCTATCGAAGCAGGTGATATCAGCTATAAAAATGTGCTGAAAGTGCAGCCATTCGGCAATGTGGTGGTGTATGCCGACATGACCGGTAAAGAGGTGATTGATTACCTGACCACCGTCGCGCAGATGAAGCCAGATTCAGGTGCCTACCCGCAATTTGCCAACGTTAGCTTTGTGGCGAAAGACGGCAAACTGAACGACCTGAAAATCAAAGGCGAACCGGTCGATCCGGCAAAAACTTACCGTATGGCGACATTAAACTTCAATGCTACCGGCGGTGATGGCTATCCGCGCCTTGATAACAAACCGGGCTATGTGAATACCGGCTTTATTGATGCCGAAGTGCTGAAAGCGTATATCCAGAAAAGCTCGCCGCTGGATGTGAGTGTTTATGAACCGAAAGGTGAGGTGAGCTGGCAGTAATGAACCCTGTCGCGGCGTCATGATATGACGCCGCCATTTATGAATATTGAAATCTTGCATCGTAATCGCGATGTGTCAAACCAAATGCCATCAGCATATAATTCTGCGGTTCACCAGACTGTTCTTCATCTGCTTCAAACCAAAGTGTCACGCCTGAGCGATTGACGTGGATTAATAGTGTATGGGGCGATTGACGGTGGATTTGCAGATCAGCGCCTTCGTTAACAAGCATGTTAAATACACGCGTAACGTTCAACTCAGCGACGTTATTCAATATTCCTTTATCAAATCGGATCGCTTTGCCCAAATGGATTTGGCTCAAATAATCGCACCAAATCATATATAGCTTGTTGCTTTCGAAATGAAACTCAACATTGCCAAATAGCCAGATATAAAAACCATTTCCCATATCATTTTTAGAGTCCGGCTCAACAAAGTTTTGTTCCAGCCATGCCATTGTTTGCCCCGGTTCGACAAAATCGAATTTTCCGTTAAAGACAAAATTGTGGAAGCTAACATCAACAAGATGGTCAAATTTCATCTTTCGCTCCTTTGTGAATTTTTTACACGCTTCAAAAGCCAGCGTAATTTACATCGGTGCAGGCGACTCTCCAGTGTTGAGCGAAAATTTGCGATGTCGACATTGGACCGATCTACCGCAGCAACCCCCGTGTATTGTGGGATCGGTGAAGGGATTTTTTGTAACTTTCCCAGCGCCAGCAGTTGTTGAATGATCCTGCTACCGTCGTGGTAATCATCGTAAATAGCCACTGGCAGAGGCTGCCAGGCGGGGGTCGATTTGATAAATCCGGAAAAAAAATACGGGTCCAGATCGCCGAAATCAAAGCCGTAGGCGAGGGGAACTTCAATATTTTGCTCTGTTTTTTTATTCTCAAATGCACAATGAAAACCGTGAAAACAATACTGCCACTTTCCCATTTTGCCTTTTCGCTTACGGTTGCATTTGAAGGGGGCAAAGGTAACTAGCGGGTTATTTTCCGCCATCTCAACGTTCAGTTGTTCAGCCAATGCAAATATAAGCTCTGTCGCCAGCTTACGATATTCTTTCGCGCAGTGTTCGAAAAAATCCTGATGGCGGTTAATCTCTTCAAGCGATATTAATCTGGCGATCCTGATAACCGGGTCGGCAGAATGCATGCCAACAACAAATTCATCGAGCTGTGCTTTCAGCACCAGCCCGAATTCCTCACGATACCTCTCTGCTTCGCTGGCAAAATGCAGATGTAATACCTTTTCTCTCGATGTTTGCCGAAGTAAGGCGATATCCGGTATCTCATCTGCACAAGCGATACTTAATGTCTCTGTAATCCTTTCCACATCTCATCTTCCGTGTGCATCACTTAATCGCGACGAGCGATATCAGCAAATTTGGCATCGAGGATCTTCGCCAGGTCGCTTGCCGCCAGTTCGATGTCCAGCCCGCGCTTGCCGCCAGAAACAAAAATAGTGGCAAATTCTTGCGCGGGGGCGTCGATAATCGTTGGCAGACGTTTTTTCTGCCCCAGTGGGCTAATTCCCCCCACCAGATATCCCGTCGAACGCTGCGCGACCATCGGATCGGCCATCTCAACTTTCTTGGCACCCAACGCCTTTGCTACTTTTTTAAGATCCAGTTGACCGGCGACCGGCGTAACGGCCACGGCAAGGTGTTTCATATCACCGTTCACTGCGACCAGCAGCGTTTTGTAGACCTGATCCGGATTCAAACCTAATTTTTTGACGACTTCATCACCAAAATTGGTTTCAGCCGGATCGTGCTCGTAGGTATGGATTTGAAACGAAATCTTGTTTTTTTCGAGTAATTTAACTGCGGGTGTCATGGTAATTTTCCTGCCTTAAACAAAAAAACGAAGCAAGCATACGCCTGATGGCGGTCCAAAAAAAAGAGTCATCTTGCCTAAGAGTATTGGCAGGATGGTGAGATTGAGCGACAATCGAGTTACACCGTCGCTTAAAGTGACGGCATAATAATAAAAAAATGAAATTCCTCTTTGACGGGCCAATAGCGATATTGGCCATTTTTTTAGCGCAACATTTGTGGCAAATTCCCTTCTCCATACAGGTGTAGTGCACCGACCGCGACCACATAGCGTCCCGGCGGCATGGCGCGTAATTTGTCCCGCCAGGCGAGATTTCGCTGATGCATCAGCACATCGTACAGCGACTGACTGAACGTATTGGGCAGCGTTATTTCATTATTTTGCGGCGGCGCATTCAGCCACCAGCTCATCATTTGTTGCAGCAACCGTGCATTGGTGTGCCAGTGGGTCAGCGTATCGTCCAGCAGCGCCAGTCCTTTGTCAGGGAGCTGGAGCAACATGGCAATCTGGTTTTCTGCCCCTTCCAGTTCAATCACGGGTTTATGTTGTTGCTTCGCCGCCTGCAATAGCTGGTAATCGATACCGTATTCTGCCCGCAGCCCCAGTTTTTGTGCCTGCGTCGCCTGAAGAACCATCGCGATTTGCCACAGTGGTTGGGTGGAAAAGAGCGACGGAGAAATGCCCATCTCCTGGCTTATGTGTTGCAGATTTTGTAATTGCTCCTCGCTAATGCGCTCTTCCAGCGCCTCGCAGGCAGGCAAATTGGCAAAAGGCGTATCGCTGGTGGAAACATCCGCCTCGACGATCAGCGCATCGGCGTTTTTGAGCTTTTTGAGCAAACGGGGGGGCAGGGGAGCCATATCGTGGCTGCCCATATGAATACTGCCAATCAGATGAAAATGGCGATTGCCGGGAAGAGAGATATCGATAGCAGGCCAGGTGTAATGATTGCCGCGCAGCGCGGCCCAAAGCGTTTTTACCCGGTACAACAGATCCATACGACCTCCCTTTGTGAAATATCATGCTAGCGCGCGGTGAGGGATGGCGCAAATGGAGTTATGAGGCTTGTTCAGTGGTAGCTTAAATATGATCGAAAAATTGTTTTTGCTTTGAAACGAAAGACTGCACGGGTGTTGGTGGCGTCAAAATCGCCGAGGCGTTCCCTGAAGGCCGGGGCAGCACACATGGATGTGGGCTGAGGGCGCGTTTTACAGGGATAATGAGATGGACGCTCCAGATTTTACGGTATCAAAGTACC